>NZ_JBZGBZ010000005.1:0-448083 GCF_059159985.1 Cellulosimicrobium sp. BMG9.23 | reverse complement strand
TTCTTTCCGACGGGCTGTCCCACGGCGACATGCTCGACGGGGACGAGGGCCTGGTCGGCGGTCAGGGAACGGATGAGGGCGGCGGGACGGCGAGGGTCGTCCCGCGGTACGGGGCGAGGTCGGCCGCCTGCTGGAACGGGGCGCCGAAGCCGCTGCGGTCCTCGCCGTCCTCGGTCCGGACGAACGCCCCCGCCCGCTCTGCGGCGCCCTCCGGAGGCACGCCGTCCGCGACGAGCGCCGCGACGACCAGGTCGTGACTCCGTGAGCGCAGGACCATGCCCTCGGCGGTGCCCTCCGCGCTCGCGCGGTCGACCGTCGTCCTGAGGCCCGAGTCGAGGTCGACCAGGTAGCCCTCGACCACGGCGAGCGCCGGCGTCGTCAGCACGGCGGGGCCGGGGGCGACGTCGCCCGCCACGCCCATGAGGAACCCGAGGCGGGACTCGTAGCGCTCGGCGGCCTCCACGGCGGAGGCCACGTCGGCACGGTGCATGCTGCCGACGATCACCCCGGCGTCCGACAGCGCCTTGTCGTGCGCGTCGAGCGCCCGCACGACGCCGGTACGCAGCTCCGGGTCCGTCGGGTCCGGGCGCGACGGCGTCGGGCCGAGCGCGTCGACCACGGTCGTGTCGTGGTGCGCGAGCATCGTCGCGTTCCAGAACCGCACGCCCTCGGGCGACGCCATCGTCGCGGACAGCGTCCGGGACAGGGCCTCCGGCTCGAGAAGGGGGAGGGCCCGGCCGCCGCTCCCGTGGGCGCGCGGCGGACCGACGTGCACGCCGACCGCATCGAACGGCTCCTCGGCGGCGAAGCTCGTGTCGAACGCCTCGACGTAGGGCGCGTAGGCGGCCGCGAGATCCGTCTGGGCGGTGGGCGACAGGGTGGTGCCGGCGAGCCCGCCCGGAGCGTCCCACGTCACCCGGGACAGCAGCAGCGCCGCGCTCTCCCGGTCCGACGGCGCGGGGCTCGCCTCGCCGTGCTCGACGGCGGCCCGCACGACCGCCGCGACGCCCTCGCCCTCGTCGGGCCAGCCGCCGAGGGGGACGGCACCGACCCAGAGCGCGGACCGGGCGGCGAGGCGGTCGTGGTCCCCGTCGCCGGCGAGGAAGCGCAGCGACTCCTCGGGCGAGTCCGCGAGACCGCTCAGCGCGGCACTCATGACGAACCGGGCGTCGCGCTCGAACGGGAGGGTGGCGAGAGGGTCGGGGGACGCGGCGTCGGCCCGCCGCTGCGCGTCGAGGCGTTCGAGCGCGCCGGCGTGCACCCGGGGTGCGCCGCGCGCAGCCCCGAGGAGTGCCGTGGCCGTCGCCGACCACCCGAGAGGGATCGTGACCGTACCCAGGTCGTCGACGACCGCGGCGCCCAGCGCCTCCTGCTCGTCGGGAGCGAGCGAGGCCGCCCACGGGCCGAACGTGCCGGCGACCGCGAGCGTGATCGTGCCGTGGGGAGTCCCCGGGTCGAGGACCGACCCGTCGGGCGTCAGGTGGTCACCTTCGAGCAGCACGTAGAGGTCCCCGGGCGGTGTCGCGGCGTAGAAGGCGGACCAGAACGCGTCGTCCGTCCCTCCTGCCTCGGCGAGGCGGTCGAGCTCCTCGACCGCCGCCGCCTCGCCGTCGTCGTCGAGCCCGCGCCCGACGAGGCGGTCGACGAGAGCGGCGGCCGCGAGACCCGAGATCGTCGACGCCACGCTCGCCGCGGCGCCGTCGCCCGACCACGTGGTGCGGAACCCCGACGCCTCCCCGCCCGCTGCGACCCACGCGCTCACGGCGCGCACGTCCGCGAGCGGACCGAGCTGCGCCGCCGCACGCCGCGACTCGGCCTGCTTCGCGTCGCGGGCGGCGCGCCAGTCGTCCTCGGCCCGACGCACCTCGTCGCGTGCCATGACCCCGCGCCGGGCGGCGTCCCCCAGCGCGCTCCCGTGCGCCACGTCCAGGGTCTCGAGGAACGGCGTCCGGTGCAGGGCGTCCAGCTCGGCCTCCCGGCGGACCACCTCGTCCAGTGCCGACCGGCGCCGCGCGATCGCGGCGGTCGCTTCGA
The DNA here is from genome assembly GCF_059159985.1 of Cellulosimicrobium sp. BMG9.23. Lineage (NCBI taxonomy): Bacteria > Bacillati > Actinomycetota > Actinomycetes > Micrococcales > Promicromonosporaceae > Cellulosimicrobium > Cellulosimicrobium sp. BMG9.23. The sequence goes on along the minus strand of NZ_JBZGBZ010000005.1, from coordinate 446,049 downwards.
GCTGGCGGGCGAGGAGGAGGTCGGCCTGGCCGTGCAGGACCCGCGCCGCGGCGTCGAGCACCGCGCGATGGGTGGACGCGCGACCGGTGAGGTCGTCGAGCCGTCCCAGGGCGAGCGCCACGGCCTCGCCACGCTGGGACGCGACGGCGACCCGCACACGTGCCAGCTCGTCGCCCGCGACCCCCAGCGCGTCGCGGGCCCGGGCCAGCGCCGCGGCCGTCCCGTGCAGCGCGGCGCTGTCCCCGGTCAGCGGCAGGTACTCGACGTCGCTCACGTCACGCCACCCCGGGCCTGCGCGGGTGGGGCGGCCGACGGCACGAGGACCTCGGCGAGGCTCCGCGCCGTCCCGGCCTCGGCGCCGTCGAGAAGCGCCGCGGCCTCGCGCAGCGCCGCGGCGAGCTGGTCGAGCTCGGTGAGCAGGAGCCGCCGGGCCGGTCCCCACGCGCCGAGCAGCCCGGCGACCGCGTCGGCGAGCGCGGCGTCCCCCGCCGCGGTCGCGTCGACCGCGGCGGCCGCGGCCTGCGGACCGCCGACCGCGAGGAGCGCACCGGCGGCCCCTTCCGTCAGCGCAGCGGCGAGCGCGAGCGTGTCGGTGTCCACCGCGAGATGCCCCACCACCGGCCCCCTCCCGCCGTCGGTCGCGAGGGCCGGCGGTCCTCGATCGGTGCGACGCTAGCAACGAGGATCCCGGTGACCCGGGTTGTCCACAGGTCCAGCTGTCGGTGACCGGTGGCGTGCTGCTCGCTGCGCGCACGGTCGGCGGTCGGTACGCTGCGGGACGTCCACGAGAGCGACGTCCCCGCGGACGGTTCCACCGCGCTGGCGATCCGGAGATCAAGGGAGGCGCCATGCGCGCGAGCGGTACCACGGGAGCGGGTGACGTCACGGGAGCGGGTGGTGACCTGGGTGCGGGCGGCGTCGGGGGCCCGCCGGGACGTGGGCGCGTCGTCGTCGTGGGCTCCGCGAACGTCGACCTGGTCGTGGACGTGCCGCGGCACCCGGGCGCGGGGGAGACCGTGCTCGGCGGAGACCTGCGGCGGTCGCCCGGCGGGAAGGGCGCGAACCAGGCCGTCGCGGCCGCGCGCGCCGGGGGCGCGGACACGACGTTCGTCGGGGCGGTCGGTCGGGACGACGGCGCGGAGCTTCTCCTCGCGTCCCTCGACCGCGGGGGCGTGCGGACCGACCTCGTCGCGCGCGTCGACACGGCGACGGGCACCGCGCTCATCACCGTCTCGCCCGACGGCGAGAACGCGATCGTCGTCGCACCGGGCGCCAACGCCCACGTCCGGCTCGGCGCCGAGGACCGTGCGCGGGTCGCCGCGGCCGACGCCGTGCTGGCCCAGCTCGAAGTGCCGCTCGACGTCGTGCGCGACGCGGCGGACGCGCGCCGTCCGGGCGTCCCCCTGATCCTCAACGCCGCCCCGTCGCGGGACCTGCCCGAGGACGTGTGGGACGCCGTCGACGTGCTGGTCGTCAACGAGCACGAGGCCGCCGATCTGGCAGAGGCCGGCAGCGTCGGAGACGGCGGCACCAGCACCAGCACCAGCACCGGAACCGGCGCCGTGGGTGGCACGGGTGACACCCGCGACACGCCCCGCGCGGGACGCACCGAGGTGCTCGCGGTCTCGCTGCTCGCGCGCGTCCCGGCCGTCGTCGTGACGTTGGGCGGGGACGGGTGCCTCGTCGCCCGCCGCGGACGGGGCACGGCCGGGCCCGAGATCGTCGTCGTCCCGGCGTTCCCGGCCGACGTCGTCGACACGACCGGTGCGGGGGACACGTTCTGCGGCGTCCTCGCGGCCGGTCTCGCGCGCGGGGCGGACCTGACCACGGCCGCGCGGCTCGCGGCGGCGGCAGGTGCGCTCGCCGTCGCGCGGCCGGGCGCGCAGGACGCCGTCCCGGACGAGGCCGACGTCGTCACGCTGGCCTCGCGTCACGGCTGACGAGCACGTCGCCGACCGCCGAGCACGGGGTTGGCCACCGGAATCCTCGGGAAACGGTCGCCAACCCCGTGGTCGGTGGTCGCCGACCCCGTGCTCGGCCGCTCAGGCGTCAGCGCGACGTCGGCGCGACGTCAGCCGGGCGTTCAGCAGGACGTCGCCGGGTAGGCGGTGGCCTGCACCGTCTGGATGCCCTTCCCGTCGACGTTCTTGTACGCGGTGAGCTTCGCCTCGCCCGCCGCGAGCTCGGCCACCTTCGCCGGGAGGGTGTGCTGCACCGTCTGCCCCGCGGGTATCTTCGTGAACTTGTACCCGCCCGCCGGGCTCTCGACGCGCAGGTCGACCGGCACGGAGTCGGAGTTGGTGATCTCGATCGTCAGCTCGGCCTTCTGGGCCTTGCACGACGGCGTCGCGGTCCCGGAGAACAGCACCGCGGTGCTGCCCGGGGTGGCACCCACGACGCCGGCCGTCGCCGACTGGTCGAACGACGCGTTGCCGTACGTCGCGAACCAGCCCTGCGCCGTCGCGAAGTCCTCGGTGAAGGCGCGCGAGAGCAGCAGCAGGAGCCGCGCCTTGACCGCGGTGAGGTCGCCGCCGGCGATGAGCCCGTTGCCCGAGCCGTAGGACGACCCGGAGCCGGTACGCGTCGTCGAGACGAACCAGACGCCCTTGTCGCGGATCGCCGCGCTGCGGGCCTGGCTCATCGCGGACGAGATGCCGCCCGCGCCGGTGCCCGCCGTGACGATGCCCTGGACGCCCGCGTTCGCGAACGCCGTGACGGCCTCGCCGCCGGCCTGCTGGTACGACATGAGGATCTCGGTGCGGGGCAGGTTCTCGGGTGCGACCTTCGTCAGGTCGAACGGCGTGAACCAGTCCTCGGTGTCGCACGTCATGACGCGGGCCGGGGCGCGGCCGAGCGTGATGTCGTCACCGTCGATCCAGCCGAGCACGCCGTACTCGCGCGTCTGGAACGTGTCGGTGCGGTACGAGTTCGACTTGGTGACCTCGCGGGCCGCCTGGATCTCGTCGTTGAGCATGAGGACCGTGCCGAAGCAGTAGGTCTGCTGCGATGCCGCGACCTTGATCGCGTTGTACAGGTTGGCCGGCGCGTCGGTGCCGAAGACGAGGCTGTCGTCCGGACCCTCGCCCGACCCCCACGGGCGCATGGATCCGGAGGTCACCACGGGCTTGCGCGACTGCACCGTGAGGTCGAGCCAGTACGCGAACTCCTCCTGCGTGTCGGTCCCGGTCGTCACGACGACCGCGTCCGCCGTCTCGAGCTGCTTCTCCACCTCGAGCGTCAGGGCGTGGAACTGGGCGATCGAGTATCCGGACGAGCCGGCGTTGCCGAACTGGACGGCGGTCACGTCGGCGACGGCGTCGAGCTCGGGCCGCAGCGTGTTCAGCATGTCCTCCATGCGGTACGTGCCCGCGCGGTAGCTCGTGAACGTGTCGCGGCCGGTCGCCTTGCCCGCCATCGTCCCGCCGGTCGCCACGACGACGACCTTCGGCTTGCCGGCCGCGGCGTTCGCCGTCGCGGTGCCGTAGCGCGCGGAGGCGATGCCCAGCGGGTTCGTCGCGGCGCCCGCGGCGAGGACCGGGGGCTGCGCGCCGTCGGCCCGTGCCGCGGCCGCCGTGGCGCGCGAGTCGGCGACGGCGTACGCGACGGTCGCGACGACGGCGGCGAACGCGAGAGCGACGGTGACGACGAGCGCGACGACGCGCCCGGAGAGGGTCAGAGTGAGCGTTCTCAAAGGATGGCCTTCCGTCGGGGCCCCTGCGCGCCCGACGCTAGGCACCGATTGTTGCCTGGGGATTGCGTCGGTGTAAGAAGCCGCAGCGCGGTCGCGCCGGTCCGTGGGGAGAGGTGCCCATCGTGCGGCGCGCCCTCGGGCCGTAGGCTCACGCCCGGCGAACGGCCGCCCACCACGAGTGGCGGCACGGCGGAAGGAGAGCCCGTGGGGCAGGGGATGTGGGGCGCGGACGTCGAGGCGCTGCGGCAGCTCGCGGGCGACATGTCGACGGCGGCCGACCGGATCCGGTCCATCGGTTCGTCGACGGCGACCGTCGTCCACGCGAACCCCTGGACCGGTCCCGACCAGCAGCGGTTCGTGGGCGACTGGGACTCCGCGCTGCACCCGCAGCTCGTCGCGATCGCGCAGACGCTCACCCAGAGCGCCGAGTCCGTCCGGCGCAACGCCGACGAGCAGGAGACCGCCTCCGCCGGCGGCACAGGGACGGGTCCGGGTGGCGGACCGGGGACGGGACCTGGCGGCTGGCCGGGTGCGGGGCCCGGGACAGGACCGGGCAACGGGCCGGGGACAGGGCCGGGCTCCGGCCCCGGCAGCGGTGACGACACCTGGCTCGGCATCCTGCCCGACTGGGTCGGCGACGTCGCCAACATCGCCGGCATGGTGACCGACTTCGTCGGGTCCGGGCTCGAGGGCGCAGATCTGCTCAAGCTGCTGAAGGTGCCCGGCGCGGTCTCCGGAGCGTTCACCTGGCTCGGTGTCGGGTTCGGGCTCCTCGGCGCGTTCGAGGGCGGCTTCGAGATGGGGCAGGGCATCGCGGAGGGCAACGGGTGGATGATCGGCGACGGCGCGATCACCGCGACCATCGGCGGCGCCGGGGCTATCGCCGCCGTAGCGCTCGCGTCCAACCCCGTAGGCTGGGCGATCGGTGCGGGGATCGCCGTCGTCGGTGCCGGCTGGTGGGGGCTGCAGCAGCTCACCCCGGAGGGGATGGAGACCACGGAGTGGCTCGCCTCGATGGGCGAGAGCGCGGTGACCTCCGTGTCGAACGCCGTCGGGGACGCCGTGGACGCCGGCCGTGAGGTCGTGGACGACGTGGTCGACGGTGCCGCCGAGTTCGTCGACGACGTCACCGCGCCGCTGCGCGACCTCTTCTCGTTCGGGTAGCCCCCGGACCTCCTGAGCGGAACCAACCCTTCGACCGAAGCCGGAGCTGCCCGTGGCAACCCCCAGCACGTTTCCCCTGACCACCTTCGAGCTCGTCGCGCTGCTCTCCCTGTCGCCCGGGCCCGCGGCGGAGCAGTCGGCCGCGAGCCTGCGCGTCGCCGGGCCCGGCACCGACGCGACCGCGCAGCGCGCGGGTCTCGCGTCCCTCCTCGTCCGCGAGCTCGCGGAGGTGCGCGACGGGCTGATCACGGCGCGCGGGAACGCCGGCGGCGTCGCGGCCGTGCTCACCACCGCCACGCAGTGGGTGGAGGTCGGCGTCGCGCGGGCCGAGTCGGGCGACGGCGCGGTGCTGGTCCAGGCGCCGGGCGGCACGCTCCTCGTCACGCCGCGCGGCCTCGACCTGTGGGACGTGCTCCCGGTCGAGCCCGGCACCGACCTCGTCCGCGCGGGCGTCGACCTCGCCCGGCGCGGCGTCGACGTGACGCCGGCCGACGCCGCGGTGGCGGTCACGGTCAAGGTCACGACCTCGAGCGGCAGCACCGTCGCGAGCGCCCACCGTGCGCCCGACGGCGCGTGGCAGCTCGCGCTCGAACCCGCGGACGCGGAGGGTCGCCTCACCGTGCAGGACGACGCCCCCTCCGACGAGGACGAGGCGATGGCACGGCTCACCGAGGCCCTGCGATGAGCCACGGCGCGGGTGACGACCAGGTCGACCGGACCGCGCTCGTCCGTCCGTTCGCGGCGTTCGTCCTCGTCGTCACGGTCACGTGCCTGGTGGTCGCGCTCGTCGTCGCGCTGTTCGGGGGCGGCTCGGGCGGGGACCAGACGGCGCGATGGGTCGGCGTCGGGATCCTCACCGCCGGGGGTCTGTTCGGCATCTGGTTGCAGGTCGTGATCCGGCGCTCGGAGCTCTGGAAGCAGGCGAGGGCCCGGCGTCGACCCTGACGCCGCACGCGCTGCCGGCCGCGCGCACGAGGCGGGCGGAGCCCGTCCCTCCTGCGGGACGACGGGAATCACCCGGGCTCACGGTTGACCGCGGTCCGTGCGCGGACGAGCCTGGAGGCGGCGTCGGCGCGCGACCGGCGCGGTCAGGAGCGGTCATGGACGACCGGACCGAGGCGCTGCGCCGCGCCGTCGAGCACGCGAGCGCGTGGCTCGACTCGCTTGCGACCCGACCCGTCCCGCCACGCGTGACCGTCGAGGAGGTCGTGGCGGCGCTGGGCACGGACCTCCCCGGAGGCCCGACGCCGCCCGCGGACGTCGTGGACCTGCTCGCCACGGCGTGCGACCGGGGCCCTCACCGCGATGCCGTCGGGCCGCTTCTACGGCATGGTCATCGGCGGCAGCCACCCGGCCGCGCTCGCCGCGGACTGGCTCACGAGCGCGTGGGACCAGAACTCCGCGCTGCGGACGGTCACGCCCGCGCACACCGCGGTCGAGGACGTCACGAGCGCGTGGCTGCTCGACCTCCTCGGTCTTCCGCCCGCGAGCGCGGTCGGGTTCGTCACCGGCGCGACGACGGCGAACTTCACCGCGCTCGCGGCGGCGCGGGGCGAGGTCCTGCGCCGGGCCGGGTGGGACGTGCGCAGCGACGGGCTCACCGGGGCTCCGCGTGTGCGCGTGCTCGTGGGCGCGGAGCGGCACGAGTCGGTCGACCTCGCGCTGTCGTACCTCGGTCTGGGCGCGCCCGAGGTCGTGGCCGCGGACGAGCAGGGCCGCATCCGGACCGACGCGCTGGCCGCGGCGCTCGCCGCGGGCTCGCGCTCCGGCGGGCCGCCGCCGATCGTCCTCCTCCAGGCCGGGAACGTGCACTCCGGTGCGTTCGACCCGTTCACCGAGGCGATCGACGTCGCGCACCGGCACGGCGCGTGGGTGCACGTCGACGGCGCGTTCGGGCTGTTCGCGGCCGCCTCGCCGACGTACCGGCACCTCGTGGCGGGCCACGAGGCCGCCGACTCCTGGGCGACCGACGCGCACAAGACGCTCAACGTGCCGTACGACTGCGGCCTCGCGATCGTCGCGGACCCGGTCCCGCTGCGCGCCGCGATGGGCATGCACGGCGACTACCTCATCCAGAGCGACGCGGGCGACCCGTTCGACAAGGTCCCCGAGCTGTCCCGGCGGGGCCGGGCGTTCACGGTCTGGGCCGTGCTGCGATCGCTCGGGCGCGAGGGCGTCGCCGACCTCGTCGACGGCTTCTGCCGCCACGCGGCCACGTTCGCCGACGGTCTGCGCGCGCTGGACGGCGTCGATGTGCTGCACGACGTCGTCTTCACGCAGGTGTGCGCGTCCTTCGGCGACGACGAGCGCACGCAGGACGTCGTGCGCCGCGTGCTCGAGGACGGCACGGCGTGGATGTCCGGCTCGCGCTGGCACGACCGCGCCGTGCTGCGCATCTCGGTGAGCAGCTGGGCCACGACCGACGACGACGTCCGCACGAGCCTCGACGCCCTGCGCCGCGCTGCGTCGGCCTGACGGTCCCTCGGGCCGACGCGACGGTCGCAGGCTGGCGCAACCATCGCGCCGAGCACGACATGGCGGCCGTTCTCCGCGTGAGAACGGCCGCCAGGTCGTGCTCGGCGGCGAGCAGGATCGTGCTCGGCGTGCTCGGCGTGCTCGGCGTGCTCGACGGCGCCCGCCGGCAGGCCGGTGACTCAGCGGTCGCGGTCGAACCACCCGCCGAGGCCGTGGCGGTCGCCGCGCCAGTCGTCACGCCACGAGCCCCAGCCGCCGTGGCCGCCGTGACCCTTCGTCCTGCCGAGGCTCACGGTGGTGACGCGGCCGTCCGGAGGCACGCCCTCGCCCGGCATGACGTTCGTCGTCGCGACGAGCCCCTTGCCCGTCCACTCGACGGCGCCGGGGAGCGGCACCTCGACGAGCGTGCGGAGCCCGCCGCGCTCGACGACGGAGATCTTGCCCCCGAACAGCTCGGCCACGTAGACCGTGCCCGTCGGGGTGACGGCGAGGTCGGTGGCCGTGATGAAGCCGGACGCGATCTGGCGCACCGTGCCGCGCCACGGGTCCACCTTGAACACCACGCCGCGCGCGATGTCGGGGTCCTCCGGTCCGCCGGGGAGCGCGGTCACGTAGAGCTGGCCCCACGGCCCGATCTCGACGTCGGTCGGCACGGGCTCCCACCAGTACGTCTCGCCCACGACGCACTCCGGCCACCCGACCTGCCCGGCGATGTCTGCGGTCACGACCAAGGGCTGAGGGGGCAGGACCGCGACCGTGCGCAGGCCGCGACGGTCGTGCGCGAGGATCGCGTTCATCCCCGCGTCGGCGACGTACGTCGTGCCGAACAGGCTCGCGGTGGCGTACGGGTGGGCGTCGACGATCCCGGTGTACAGCCCGGGCAGGAAGGCGTCCTCGGGGATCTGGTCCAGGCACGCCGGGTCCGTCTCGAGCAGCCCGTAGGACACGTCCCCGTCGGGGTTGTTCGCGGTCTCGAACGCGTGCACGTCGGCCAGCACGGTCGGTGCACCCACGGGCGTGCCGCCACGGTCCGTCCGGACCGTCTTGAGCACCGCGGACAGCGACGTGTCGCTCTCGCCGTAGAAGGTCTCGGCGAAGGTGATCGTGCGGTCGGCGTACGACACGCCCGCGACGTCGTGCCCGGGCTCGGCGGTGTGGATGTCGGTGGCCGTCCCGTCGCGAGCGACGGACGTGAGCGCTCCGGCGAAGTCCTGCGAGACGTAGGTGGTGCCGTGCGGGCCGACCGCGAGGCTCAGGGGCCCGAGGAGGCCTCCCGTGACGTCCTTGACGGTGGGTGGGCGGGGTTCGGGTCTGCCGCCGCCGTGCGCGACGGCGGGGGTGGCGGCCAGCAGCAGCGTCGTCGCCGCTGCGGCCAGGACGGTGGGAACGCGTCTCATGGGTGTGCTCCAAGGTCCGGCAGTGCCCGACACCCGCAAGGGGACGGCCCGCGGTGGCGGGCGCGCGAGGTCCGGGCGTGTTCATGGATGTCGTCGGGCCGGACGACGGAGGCGCGCGTCGCGGGGCGACCGTGCCGGGGGCCGGTGGAACCGGCCGCAGAGTCGGTGAGAGCTGTCGGTGAGAGCTGGCTGTGACTCAGCAGTGAGGATGAGCCTCCACGAGTGTGCACCCCCCGGCCGGGCCCGCGCCAGAGCCCGGACCCGGCCGGAGGGGTGAGATCCCGGGTGAAGATCGTTGGTGCGAGGCCGAGCGCTCAGCGCACCGCGACGTCGACCCACACGGGGCGGTGGTCGCTGCTCGGGAACGGGTAGACGCCGGTGAGCCGGGACAGCGGGTCGGTCTGCACGGGCCAGAACACCCCGGCGTCGCGCACGCGCAGGTCGCGCGACGGCAGCACGTAGTCGGCGCGCAGGTTGCCCGGGGCGGTGTCGGCGAAGTCCGCGGTGTCGTACGCGGGGTCGCCCTGGTGCGTCGCGTTCGCGCCGCCCTGGAGCACGGCGGCCTCGACGCCGCCGTCGGAGCGCGGCGCCGGGTCCTGGACGCGCCGGTGGTCGAGGAGCTGGTCGATCGCTGCGTCGACGGAGTCGCCGTCGAGCGGGTCGGCGTTCTGGTCGCCGAGGATCACGAACGACTCGCTCGGTCGCAGCCCGCCGCGGCGGCCGTCGTCATCGTAGACGTACCGCGACGCCTTGCCGGGCGTGACGTAGTCCGCCCAGAAGCGGATCTCGTCGTGGTTGCGGCGGCCGTTGCGGTCCTCGGGGCCGTCGAACGTCGGCGGCGTCGGGTGCGATGCGAGCACGTGCACGGTCTCGCGGCCCACACGCACAGGGACGTCCCAGTGCGACTTGCTCGACAGCCGTACGACCTCGAGCTCCTCGGGCGTGAACCAGTCCGCGGGCGCCGGCGTCGTCGGGTCGTCGGGGAGGAGCGCGCCCGGCATGTCCTTCCAGAGGAACTCCTGGAACGTGCGGACGTCGCGCGTGTCGATCGGGTACCGCGACAGGACCGCCATGCCGTACTGCCCCTCGAACACGCCGAACCCCAGAGCGTCGTCCCCGCCGCCGACCGTCCCGTCGTTGTTGAGGTCGAACCCGCTCGGGACCCCGGTGTTCGACGGCGCGACGTACGCGTACCGGTACTCGATCGGCTGCGCGCCGCCCTGCGGGACCTCGAGGTAGTTCTCGCGGAACAGGTCGACGGCGCGGTGGTCGGGGACGTGGTCGAACTCGTTGAGGAGCACGACGTCCGGGCGCGTGCGCTGGAGCACCTCGGCGATCGTGGCGGCCTGCGCGTCGTCGGGCGTCGACAGGTCGGTCACGAGCTCGCCCGCCGCGGCGCGGTTGAGGCTCGCGTTGTACGTCGCGACGCGCAGCGTCGAGCCCTTGCCGGACCCGCTCCCGCCGCCGTTCCCGTTCGCGTTCCCGTTCGCGTTCCCGTTCGCGTGCCCATCGCCGTGCGCGACGGCGACGCTCGCCGACGCGCCGACGGCGCCGAGCGCGAGGGTCGCGGCGAGCGCCGCGGCGACGGCGGTGCGGGTTCGCGGGCGGGTCCGGGTACGGCTCGTGGTGCACGGTCGCGTGGTGCTCGTGGACACGGGTGGTCTCCCTCGTCGTCGACGGATCGTCCCCGCCACCGTACGAGGTCCGGGTGACGCCGGGAAGACCGGGAGGTGACGCCCGCGCGTCGGGTCAGAGGAGCCGCTTGGCCTTCTGGGCGAGCCCGTCGACGGAGCGCAGCCCGCGCGACAGCGTCGTCGGGCCGCCGTGCTTCGCCTCCGTCCGGTCCGCGACGAGCCGCGCGACCCGTGTCGCGACGGGGATGAGAACGACCGCGATGACGAGCGTGCGCAGCCGGCGTCCGAAGAATGCCCACATGGTCGTGCCTCCGGGTGTCGAGATCGTCGGATCCCCGACCGTAGGGCCGTCGACGCGCGCTCGCGCGCGGGAGGGGCGGCCGAGCCCTTGCGGATGCGGGTGCTGCGGGCCGAAGGTGGGCTGGGGGCTGCGGGGCCCCGGACGGGAGGTCGACATGACGGAGCAGGACGGGAGGTCGACATGACGGAGCAGCGACCGGGAGCGGTCCCGCGCACGTACCCGCACGGCGTGCCGTGCTGGGTGGACACGGAGCAGCCCGACGTCGACGCGGCGCTCGCGTTCTACGGCGCGCTGTTCGGCTGGGCCTTCGAGGAACGGCTCCCGCCCGGTGCGGGCGGCCGGTACGTCGTCGCGTCCCTCGGCGGCGAGCCCGTCGCGGCGATCGCGTCGCGCGCGCCGGGCGAGGGATCGCTCGAGTGGGTCACGTACGTCGCCGTGGACGACGTCGACGCGACCGCCCGAGGGGTCGAGGACCTGGAGGGCGAGGTCCTCGACGGGCCGGTGACCGTCGGTGCCGCGGGCCGCATGGCCGTGGTGCGGGACCCGCAGGGCGCGACGTGCCGGTTCTGGCAGCCCGACGGGCGCCTTGGCGCGCAGCGCGTCAACGAGCCGGGGACGTGGAACTTCAGCAACCTGCTCACGCCCGACCCTGAGCGCGCGCTGCACTTCTACGGCCCGCTGCTCGGGTGGGAGGTGAGCCCCGACCTCGGCGCCGGGATGGTGCGCGTGCCGGGCTACGGCGACCACCTCGCGCGGACGTCCGACCCCGGGATCCACGAGAGGCAGGCGAAGCTGCCTCCCGGGTTCGCGGACGTCGCCGCCGGGATCGAGCGCGCCGACGGGCCGGCGCGGTTCGTCGTGACGTTCGCCGTCGCGGACCGCGACGCGTCGGTCGAGGTGGCCGAGCGCGCAGGGGCGACGGTGCTGTCGTCGGTCGAGACGGACTGGTCGCGCGACGCCGTGATCCGTGACCCGCAGGGCGCGGAGCTCACGCTCTCGCAGTTCGCCCCGAAGCAGCCCGTCTGACCCGCCGACCCGGGTCGCGCGCGCAGACGCCGAAACCCGGGGTCGCACGTCCAGACGCCGAACCCGGGTTGCACGGCGATCGGGAGGTCGATCGACGTGCAACCCGGGGTTCGGCGGGCGGGTCAGCGGAGCGCCAGGGGCTCGTCAGCGGGAGGCGAGGTGGTCGATCTCCGCGGTGAGGCGCTCGACAGTCGCGTCGTCGTCCACGTGCTGCGCGACCGTGCGCGCGAGGCGGTCCCAGTCCTCGCGCTCGAGCGCGGAGAGCAGCTGCTGGAGCTGGCCCGTGCTGACCTCGAGCCCGGCGAGCCGGCCACGCAGGCCCTCGGGCGTCACGGTCACGACGACCGTTCGCTCGGCCGTCGCCTCCCCGCCCTCGCCGGTGGCCGTCGCGACGACGGTGTGCTCGCCCAGGGCCAGGTCGGCGGCCGGCACGAGCGCGCCGTTCTCGACCACCTCGCCGTCGAGCGTGAGCACGACCTCGTCGGCGTCCGTCGACGAGGCGGCGACGACGAGCGTGCCACCCCGCTCCACCTCGGCGCCGTCGGCAGGGCTCACGATGCTCACGGTCGGCGCGGGGGCCGGAGCAGGCTCGGCGACCTGGCCCTGGGCCTCCTTCCAGCCGACGAACGCGCCGGCGCGGTCGGTGATCACGCCGTCGACGCCGATCTCGGTGAGCCGCTTCCAGTCCGCCGCCGAGTTCACGGTGTACGGCATGACGGCGATCCCGGCCGCGTTGAGCTCGCCGACGACGCTCGGCCGCGCGAGCAGCGCGGCCGCCGACGGGTTGTACATGACCGCCCCGAGCTCCTGCGCGACGGCGACCGGGTCGGCGTCGAGCGCGCCGCGGAGCAGGCCGCGGGGGATCTGCGGCGCGTGCTCGCGTGCGGACCGGAGCGCGTTGACGTCGAACGACTGCAGGACGACGCGGTCCTCGAGCCCGGCGTCCACGATCATGTCGACGACGCGCTCGACCTCGGCGGACGTCTCGGGGCCCTTGATCTCGAGGAGCATCGTCGACGAGCCGGTCCCCATGAGGTCGAGCATGTCGGCGAACGTCGGCAGCGGCTGCCCGGCGAACGCGGGGCTGAACCACGAGCCGGCGTCGAGCCCGGCCAGGTACGACGACTGCAGCCGCGCGACGTCGCCCGACCCGTCCGTCGTGCGGTCCACGGTCTGGTCGTGGCTGACGACGGGGACGCCGTCGGCCGACGTGTGCACGTCGATCTCGACGTACTCCGCCCCGGTGCGCATCCCCGCGGCGTACGCGGCCAGGGTGTTCTCGGGAGCGACCGACGAGTACCCGCGGTGCGCGACCGTGACCGGCAGCTCGCCGTCGTCGCCGACGTACGAGGCCGGCTCGATCTCGGTGACCGTCACGTCGTCGATGCTCACGGTGGCGCCCGCCGTGACGAACCCGAGCGCGCCGCCGTCCGTCCGGTCGATGCGGCCCTCGAGCACCTCGGTGCCGTCCAGGACCCACGTCGCCTGCGCACCCTGGACCTCGACCGCGAGCGACACGTCGCGGCCGGTGCCCGCGTCGAACGGCGCCGAGGCGGTGTACGGGACGTTCCACCCGTTCGCCCGCGTGCGCTGCGCGATCTCGACGCCGTTGCTCGCGGTCGACGTGCTGCGCAGCACGGCCTGCCACCACGGGACCGCGCCGTCGGGCGCGACGTCGAGGATCGCCCCCGCCCAGCGCGACGCGTTGTCGACCTGCTCGAAGCGCAGCGTCGCCTCCAGGCGGAAGTTGTCGATCGACTCGCCGAACGTGATCCGCGCAGGGGAGGAGCCGTCGGGCGCGTCGCCCACGAGGCGGCCGTCGCGGACCTGCCAGTCACCGAGCACCGGCGTCCAGCCCTCGGGAAGGGTGTCGCCGTCGAACGTCTCGGTGAGCACGACGTCGCCCGGCACCTGCGCGAGAGCAGCGGCCACCTGGCCGGTGGCTGGGCCGCTGACAGGGCCGGCGACGGGGCCGGCAGGGGCCGCCGTCGCGGCTCCCGCGAGCCCTGCGGCGGTCGTGGACAGGACGAGCGTCCCGGCGAGGACGCCGGAGAGCACTCCGGAGCGCCTCGCGGCGGGTCCGCTGCGGGTGGTGCGGGCGGGGACGGTCATCGTCGGGTCCTCTGGGTGTGGTGCGGACGGTTGCCCCGACGACGCTAGGAACGCCGCATGGCGCCCGCACGACGTGCGGGCCAATACCGGGCGTCGGTCCGGTGACGGTCGGGCGGGTCGGCTCCCCGGGCGGACGACCGCCGGAGGAGGTGCCGGACGCCGCGCCACGCATGGCGGGCGGATCGGCCGGTGGGTGCCGCGACCCGCGCGACCGGCTCGCCCCGTGGGCGATCGCCGGTCCGCGCGTGCAGGCGACGTTCCACCCGTCGGACGGCGCGCTGCACGTCGGGCGCACCGAACTGGGCGTCATCGGCAGCGCCCGTGCCGGCGCTGGTGAGGGGCGCGGTCGCCCGCCGAGAGGTGAGTTCCGGCCCCGGAGATGCCCGAATCAGGGGCGGAAGGTCACTTCTCGGCGGGGGCCAGCGACGCCGAGCGGGCGGCGACCACGGTGGCGTCGACCGGGACGCCGCCCGCGGGCAGCGGTGCGGGGCGTGCCGCGACCGAGCCGTGGCCCGCGACGTCGACGCCGACCGAGACGGCGCGCGCGGTGCCGTCGGTCACCTCGACCGTCGAGACGGACGCGTTCGGCAGCGCGGCGAGGCACGTCGGGTCGAGCGTCGCGAGGTAGGCGCCCAGCGTCAGCCCGTGCCCGACGACGAGCACGTCCCGGTCCTGCGTCGCACCCGGGCGGGCGGCGTCGTCGTGCGCGGCGACGATGCGGTCGAACACCGCGGCGACGCGGCCCATGAACTCGGCGCCCGGCTCGCCGCCGCCGACCCCCGGGTGGGTGCCCGCGAGCACCGCCGGGACGAGCTCGGACCACGGCTCGACCGCGTCGAGCTCGTGCTCCGGACGGCGCTCGAACGAGCCGAACGACAGCTCGCGCAGGTCGTGGTCGACCGTCATCGGCAGGTCGGGGTGGTGCCGGAGGATCTCCATCGCCGTGAGGACGGCGCGGCCCTGCGGCGAGGAGTACGCGGCGTGGAAGTCGTGGCGCGCGAGGCGCTGCGCCGTGACGCGCACGCCGGCGCGGCCGGTGCGCGTGAGGGGGGAGTCGCACGCGCCCTGGAGGTGGCGACGTGCGTTGAGGACGGTCTGCCCGTGGCGGACGAGCGTGAGCGTGAGGGTCATCGTCGGTGTGCCCTTCCGGTGGTTCCCGGTGTCGCGGTCGTCCGCGACGCTAACCGCCCGAGGTGACCGGGCGGCGTCGGGCAGGGGTCCGGGAGGCGTCAGGCAGGGGTCCGCTCGGTGACGGGGCGCTCCTCGCGTGCCGTGCCCGCGTCGCGCTGCTCCGCCGACCGGTCCCCGTCTGCACGGTGGTTCCCGTCCGCCCGCTCGTCCCGGGCACCCGGCCCGGGAGTCGCGGTCCCCTCCGCGGCCACGGGCGACGGTGCGGGCCAGGGGTCCTCGACAGGTGACGTCTCCGGCACGACCGTCCCCGCGTGCCGGTGGACCAGGACGGTCAGGACCGCCACGACCCAGCCGAGCCCGATGCCCCAGGCCAGGGCGTCCTGCACCGGGGGCAGCACCTGGTTGAGGTCGGGGCCGCTCAGCGACCCGAACACCTCGAGCCGGTGCGCCACCTCGCGCACCGCGGCAGCGGTCGCCGCCGCGGCGACGCACGCGAACCACACCGCGAGCCCCAGCGCGACGCGGCCCGTCGCGGGCGGCAGCCGCCGCGTCGCGAGCGCCGCGAGCACGCCGACGACGAGTGCGACGACCGCGACCAGCCCCAGCTCGACCGGCTGGTCGAGGAGGTCCTGCGGGCTCTCGCCCCAGCGCATCGCGGGCGGCGGGACACGACCCCCGAGCGGGCGCACGACGTCGTCCGCCCACGACGTCGTGGCCAGCACCTGGCGCACGAGACCGGCGCCCGCCCACACGGCGACCGCCGACACGACGGCCGTCAGCACCGCGGGCAGGATCCGCACGTGCGGCAGCGCGCGGGCGTGCCGGGACCCTGCCGGGTCGTCGCGCCGGTCGGTGAGCGCGAGCGTCACGACGACGGCGAGGCCCACCACCCAGCCGTTCACCAGGCCCCAGTACCCGTCGACGAGCGCACCGAGGAGCCCTGACGTCCGCTCCTCCGTCCACGGCAGCGTCATCCCCGAGAACCAGCGCGCCGTCCCCGCGCCCACGGCCGCCGCCACCACCGTGAACCACACCGCGAGGAACGCCGCCCAGCGGCCCGTCCACAGCGGCAGACGCCGCACCGCGAGGAACGTGCCGAGCGCGGCGACTGCGCCCGCGAGCACCGCGGTGAGGACGGCGCTCCCGGTGAGCGGCTCGCCGCCGAGCACGAGGCCGGTCGGGTGCGGCAGGACGGTCCGGACGACCGCGCTGTGCACGAGGTAGGTGGCGTTCGCGTGCACCCAGTCCGCGGCCTGGCCCGTCAGCAGCCACAGCAGCGCGGTGAGCAGTCCGGCGACGACGACGGGTGGGGCGGTCCTCGATGACGGCATCCTGCGAGGGTAGTGGCACCCGGGTGCCGCAGGACAGGAGCCGAGCCCTCGCTGCCGACCACGACCACGCCTGGCCCCTGCGCGACGCGTCCCGGCCCGACGATCAGTTTGCGTCCGACCCCACGTCTACCGTCCATGAGCGCCGGACCCGCCCGCGCAGGGTGGCCGGGCCGGCACGACCGACGACGCGGAGGCTGTCATGAGCGAGCGCACCACCCACACCCTGGACGTGCCCGGTGCCGTCCTCACCTACGACGTGATCGAGCCCAGCACCCCGAGCGACGAGCCGCCGCTCGTCGTCATGGGTTCGCCGATGGCGGCGTCGGGCTTCACGCAGCTCGCCGAGCTGTTCGACGACCGCACGGTCGTCCTCTACGACCCGCGCGGCGCGGAGCGCAGCACCCTCGCGCCCGACGGCGAGGTGACGATGCCGCTGCACGCGGACGACCTGCACCGGATCGTCGAGGCGCTCGGCATCGGCCCGGTCGACGTGTTCGGGTCGAGCGGCGGAGGGATCGTCGGGCTGTCGTGGATCGAGCAGCACCCGGAGGACCTGCGCACCTTCGTCGCGCACGAGCCGCCGCTCACGGCTCCGCTCGAGGACCGCGAGATCGCCGACGCGGCCGAGCTCGACATCGTCGCGACCTACCACCGCGAGGGGTACGGCCCGGCGATGGCGAAGTTCATCGCGCTCGTCAGCCACGTCGGCCCGCTCCCGGCCGACTACCTCGACCGCCCCGCGCCCGACCCGGCGATGTTCGGGATGCCGACGGAGGACGACGGCTCCCGTGACGACGTCCTGCTGTCCGGGAACCTCGCGGCCCAGCCGCTGTACGCCCCCGACGTCGAGGCGCTGCGGTCGTCCGGGGTGCGGATCGTCCCCGCGATCAGCGCGGACGGCGAGGGGACGCTCGCATGGCGCGGTGGGGTCGCCGTCGCCGGGCTGCTCGGCGTCGAGGCCGTGACGTTCCCCGGCGACCACGGCGGCTTCATGGTCAGCGAGTGGTCGCCGCACAACGACCCCGCGGCGTTCGCGAAGACCCTGCGCGAGGTGCTCGCGGGCTGACGCGGGTCACGAGATCGGCAGATCGGCGTGAGACCGGTCCTCTGAAGGACCGGCCTCATGCCCTTCTGCCGATCTCACGTCTCTCTGGCAGTCTCATGGTTCCGTCGTCCCGTGGACCGGGCGCGAGAAGGCGAGGACGATCCCCAGCCCTGGGCGCGCGGCGAGGAGCGCCCGGTCGGCGGGGTGGTCCAGGAGGTGGCGCAGCACGAGGGCGACGGCTTCGGCGTCCACGAGGCCGACGGCGCCCAGGTCCGGCACGGCACCGGGCAGGCGCGCCTGCAGGAGGTCCTCGCCCTCGGCCAGGACGATGTGGGCCCCTGCGCGCAGGTCCACGGCCAGCGCGGGACGACGCTCTCCCGCCACGACCCGCACGTCCGCGACGTCGTCCCAGCGCACGACGACGCGGGTCGTCTCCGTGCGGCCTGTCGGCAGCTCGACGGTGTCAGGCCGCAGGACGACCGCCCGGCGCAGCGGGGCGCGCACGTACAGACCCAGCCCCCCCCGCGAACCCGAGCGCACCGACAGCTGCCAGGAAGGCGGCGAGCCCTTCCTCGGCGCGCAGCATGAGCACGGCGAACCACACGCAGCCGCCGAGCAGCGCGACGAGGATCAGCAGCACAGCGAGGAAGTCCATGAGCGGGCGGAGGCGCTCGCGGCCGCGGACGCCGCCCCGCACGCGCGTCCAGACCATCGTGGGGCGGCGCGCGACGGCGGGGCGAGGGCGGTTCACGCGCTCAGTGTCCCGGATCGGCGGACCGGGTGGCTCCCGGACCGCCGGATCGTGACGTCACGATCCGGCAGAGGCAGAGGCAGAGGCAGAGGCAGAGGCAGAGGCAGTGGTCCCGGGCCCGGGCCCGGGCTCGTGGGCGGTGAGGGCGCGGGTCAGCGGACGCTGACGCCTGCCTCTCGGAGCGCGTCGAGCATCGCGTCGAGGCCGAACGCGTCGACGGGACCCAGCGCGCCGATGTCACGCACGCGCCCCTCGGCGGCGCGGAGCGCGCCCCACGCGAGGAACGTGGCCGTGAGGTCGTAGGGGTCGGGGCCGTCGAGGCGGACGCGGTGCAGCAGCGCGCCGTCGGCGCCGCGGGCGTCGGCGAGGACGTGGCTGCGCGACCGTGCGCGTCGGGCGGCGTCGGGGCCGCCGGACGAGCCGGACGACCTCGCCTCGACGCCCCGGCGCACGAGGCGGCCCACGCCCGGGACGTGCAGCACTCCGTCGAGGACCGCCGTCGCCGCGGGCACGAGCCGCAGGGCGGGTCTCCTCGCCCCGATGACGACGTCCAGGTCACGCAGTCCCGGCGCCAGGCCCGGCAGCGTGAACGGCTCGGTGCCGCCCGCCGAGATGCCGCGGACGCGTCGCCCGCCGCCGAGGTCGAACGTCACGACGTGCGCGCCGACCCGCTCGGCCTGCAGGCGCCCGCTCCGGAAGGCGTACGACGGCTGCAGCACGACCAGCGCGGCGCTCGCCCGCGTCCCGCCGCTGATGCCGCCCCCGCCGCTGCCGAAGTAGCCGACGCTCAGCCGGGTCGCGGCGTCGCCCGCCGCGCGGAGCGCGAGCGCCCCGGCGACGTTGCCCGGCACCCAGTCGTGGCCGAACGCGGTGAGGAGCGCGGTGCCCGCCGCACGCGCTCGCGGACCGTACCGCTCGACGACGTCCCGGATGAACGCAGGCTCGCCCGTCGAGTCGAGGTAGACGGCGCCCGCGTCGATCGCGGCCTCGACCGCCGCCGCGCCGTGGCGCACGAACGGGCCGACCGTCGACACGAGCACGTCGCCGCGCCCGACGAGCGCGCGCACGCTGGCAGGGTCGTCGGCGTCGGCGACGGCCGTCTCGAGCCGGGGACCGGACCGAGCGCTGCCCGACCACGCGCCGTCGGACCACGCGGTCGCGCCCGCCAGGTCGTCGGCGAGCGACGCCAGCCTGTTGCGCGACCGCCCCGCGAGCAGCGGCCGCGCCCCGCGCCGCACGAGCTCGTGCGCGACGAGCGTCCCGGTGTACCCCGTGGCGCCGAGCAGGACGATACGTCGCATCCGGTGAGCCTACGAGCGCGGCGGCGTCCTCGCGCGCGCCCGGAAGCCTGCGCGGGTGGCATCGCTCCCACATGCTGAGCGCTCTGTCGATCGACAGGGGACTTTTGCATGTTGACGGCAAAACTTCCGTACATCTGTTGACACCGCTGTCTGCGTGGGGTGAGATGAATCGAAGCTGCCCCTGGAATCCACCGGGGGATCCGGACATCTGGCGCTGGGGAAGCCGGACGTCCGGACCGACCGCCGGCTCGCACGCACCGCGGCGTGCACCGGCTCGGCCCTCGCCGGCCCTGGACCTCCTCGCGCGCCGGGTACCTGCCCACCGCGAGACGAGCCCCGCCCGTCCGACAACCTCATCACGCCTCCGACGTACCTCCTGCGCGGGAACGACCCCGCGCGCTCAGCCGTGCCCTCGCGGCCCGGGCCTCGGCCCGTGACCGCTCGATCGAAAGACGTGGCACCGATCGCCGCGGCGCGCCGACGCGCCGGGTCGACTCGGCATGCCCGCGTCCGGAAGGAGAACCATGTCCGCACCGACGACAGACGGTGAGTCCCCCACGAAGCCGCTGTCCCGACGCTCGTTGCTCATCGGTGCCGGCGTCGTCGCCGCCAGCCCCGCCGCGGCGCTCGTGCTGGGCTCGGGAGGCAGCGTCGTCGCCGCCACCCCGGCGGCTGCCGCGCCCGCGGCCACCGCCGTGAGCGGCACGGTCCGCAAGATCACGATGTACGCCGAGCGCATCGACGCGAAGACCGTCGGCTACGGGCTCGAGCCCGGGAAGGCCACGGTGCCCGGCCCGATCCTCGAGATGTGGGAGGGCGAGACGCTGGAGATCACGCTGGTCAACACGACCGACCAGCGCCTGTCGATCCACCCCCACGGCGTCAACTACGACGTCAACAGCGACGGCAGCCCGTTCAACGACTCGTTCAACGAGCCGGGCGAGACCCGGACGTACGTGTGGTCCACGGTGCCCATGCGGCGCGACCGCGGCATCTGGATGCCCGGCAGCGCGGGCTACTGGCACTACCACGACCACGCGTGGGGAGAGCACGGGACGCCGGGCATCGCCGCCGGCCTCTACGGCGCGCTCGTCGTGCGCCGGATCGGGGACGTGCTGCCCGAGAAGCAGTTCACCGTCGTGTTCAACGACATGCTCATCAACAACAAGGCCGCGCCGAACACGCCGATGTTCGAGGCGAACCTCGGCGAGCGCGTCGAGTTCATCTGCATCGGGCACGGCAACACGTTCCACACCTTCCACCTGCACGCGCACCGCTGGGCGAACAACCGCACCGGGCTGCTCTCCGGTCGCGAGGACGTGAGCCAGGTCGTGGACAACCGCGACCTCAACCCCGGCGACGCGTTCGGGTTCCAGGTCGTGGCCGGGCTGGGGGTCGGGGCCGGGGCGTGGATGTACCACTGCCACGTCCAGTTCCACGCCGACGGCGGCATGGCCGGCATCTTCCTCGTGCGCAACGCCGACGGCAGCATGCCGGCCGGCGCGCAGGAGTCGATCGACCGCTTCCACGCCCACGGCGCCCACACGACGTCGGGCACGTCCGGCGGGACGACGGCGACCCCGGACGCCGGCGCGGACGCCACCCACGCGGACCACGGCGTCGCGGGCCTGCCGCCGCTGGCGGTGCACACCGACCACTGACCCGTCCCACCACGAGCCGTTCCACCGATCGGCGCCCGGTCCCGTCCGGGTGCACCGCACCGATGACGAAGGAGTTGGAGAGTGCTATCCAGACGTGCAACGTCCCCCACCACGAGAGGGCGCTCCCGACCGGGAGCGCTCCGCTCGGTCGCCGTGGGTCTGACGAGCGTCGCGCTCGTCGCGAGCGCGGCCGTGATCCCTGCGTCCGCCCAGTCCGGCCTGACCACAGGCACCACCCCGACGGCGGCCCAGCCCGCCGCCGTGAAGACGGCGACCGCCGCCGAGCCCGTCCGGGTCCTCGTGTTCCACGGCGCCCCGGACGCCCAGGACGACCCCGTCGTCGAGGCGACGCAAGCCCTCTCGCAGCTCGGAGCCGCGAACGGGTTCGCCGTCGAGGCGTCGTCCGACCCGGCGGTCTTCACCGAGGCCGCGCTGAGCGACTACCGCGGCGTCGTCATGCTGTCCGCGGAGGGCATCGAGCTGAGCGCCGCCCAGGAAGCGGCGCTCCAGGCCTACGTGAACGGCGGCGGAGGCTTCCTCGGCGTCCGTGACGCGGCGCGCGCCCAGGAGGCGTCGCAGTGGTTCACGGGCCTCGTCGGCGCCCGGATCGCCGGCGCGCAGCCGGACGCCGCGGACGTCGCCGAGGTCTCCGCGACCGCGGAGAACCCGCCGAACGAGGACGCACCGAACCTCGTCGACGGCGACCCCGGCACCAAGTGGCTCGCGTTCGCACCCACCGCGACCATCACGATGCGGCTCGAGGAGCCGCTCGAGCTCGCGCAGTACACGCTCATCTCGGCCAACGACTCCGCAGGCCGCGACCCGCAGAGCTGGACGCTGCAGGGCTCGACGGACGGCGAGACGTGGGTCGACGTCGACGAGCGCAGCGGCGAGGACTTCCCGCAGCGCTTCCAGCCGCGCGACTTCGAGGTCGAGAGCGACGCCGCGTACGAGTGGTACCGGCTCGACATCACGCAGAACGCGGGCGAGGGCCTCACGCAGCTCGCCGAGATCTCGCTGTTCGACGACGAGGCGGTGAACCAGCCGGAGCCCGAGCTGCCGGTCGAGACGCGCACCGTCGACCTCGTCGACCGTCAGCACCCCGCGACGGCGGAGCTGCCGCTCACGTGGGAGCGCGACGACAAGTGGCTCGACTGGGCCGACAGCCCGACCGGCCAGGTGCACACCGTCGCGCAGGTCGAGCCGGGCCCCGACGCCGGGCCGACGACGAACCCGTTCCACCCCGTGTCCTGGTGCCGTGACTACGACGGCGGCCGTTCGTTCTACACCGGCATGGGCGGCACGCCCGAGAGCTGGGCGGACGAGTCCTTCCGCACGCACCTGCTCGGCGCGCTGCAGTGGACGACCGGTGTCGTGCGTGGCGACTGCCAGGCGACCATCGCGTCCAACTACACGGCCGAGCGTCTGTCCGAGGTGAACACGCCCGGCACGCTGGACCAGAACGGCGAGCAGCACGGCCTGACGGTCGCGCCCGACGGCACGGTCTTCTACATCGGTCGTGGCGCGTGCGCGACCGGCCCGATCGTCCCGTGGAGCGACCCGAACGTGGGCCTCGGCTGCGGCACGATCCACCAGTGGGACCCGGAGTCGGGTGAGGCGAAGCTGCTCACGACGCTCGACGTCATGGGCAACCGCGGCAGCGGCGACGAGCTCGTGAAGAACGAGGAGGGCCTGCTCGGCATCGTGCCCGACCCGGACTTCGCGAACAACCACTACCTGTACGTGTACTGGATGCCGCACGAGAACATCGACCGTGAGCGTCGCGTCGGCTACCGCACGGTCTCGCGGTTCACGTACGACCCGGCGACGCCGACGATCGACCAGAGCACGCGCGTCGACCTGCTCGAGTGGGAGACGCAGATCCACAGCTGCTGCCACGCGGGCGGCGGCATGGCGTTCGACGACGAGGGCAACCTCTACATCGGCTCGGGCGACAACAACTCGTCCGGCGGCTCGAACGGGTACTCCGGCAACAACTGGACGCAGGAGTACGCGGGCATCAGCTTCCAGGACGCCCGCCGCACCTCGGGCAACACGAACGACCTCAACGGCAAGATCCTGCGGATCCACCCGGAGCCCGACGGCACGTACACGATCCCGGAGGACAACCTGTTCCCGGTGGGCGAGTACCCCGCGGACAAGACGCGCCCCGAGATCTACGTCATGGGCGTGCGCAACATCTCGCGCCTGCAGATCGACCCCGACACCGACTGGCTGACCGCCGCCTGGGTCGGGCCGGACGCCGGCAGCCCGAACCCAGAGCTCGGCCCGGCCAAGTACGAGACCGCGACGATCATCACGTCCGCGGGCAACCAGGGCTGGCCGTACTGCATGGGCAACAAGCAGCCGTACCGTGACCGGAGCAACGAGGACGCGAGCGTCCTCACCGGCTGGTACGACTGCGACAACCCGAAGAACACGTCGCCGCGCAACACCGGCCTCGTGGACCTCCCGCCCGTGCGGAACAACATGATCTGGTACTCGCCCTCGGGCGGCGGGCCGGTCTTCCCGGACCGCGGCAACGGCATCCCGACGTACGAGGACGAGGACGCGACCTACACCATCCCGTGGCTGCGGGGTGGCGGCCAGGCCGTCATGTCCGGTCCCACCTTCCGGCAGTCGCAGGTCGACCCGGAGTCCGACGTCGCGTGGCCGTCGTACTGGGAGGGCAAGTGGTTCATCGGCGACCAGTCGAACTCGAACAACCGCGTCGCGGTGACGGTCGACCCGGAGACCGTGGACGAGGCCGGTGCTCCTGTCTTCATGGAGGACCTGCGCCAGATCATCCCGGGCGGTCGCGGTGACGGGCTGCTGCAGAGCTGGATGGACGCGAAGTTCGGTCCGGACGGCGCGCTGTACATGGTCGACTACGCGGGCGGCTTCTTCAGCCTCGACCCGAACCAGAAGCTCATGCGGATCACGTACCAGGGCGGGGCTCCGACCCCGGCTCCGGCCGCGTCCGCGGCGAGCATCCAGGGCGACCCGCTCACGGTCTCCTTCACCGGCGCCCGCTCCGGCGGCGTGTCCTACCAGTGGGACTTCGGCGACGGCGCGACGTCGACCAAGGCGAACCCGACGCACACCTACCCCCGGGTGGGCGAGTACGAGGCGACGCTGACGGTCACCTACGCCGACGGGAGCACGGAGACGGTCACGGCCGACGCCAGCACCACGTGCACCCTGCCGGACGACCGCGCGACGGTCTTCTTCGGCGAGGTCGACTCGGGAGTCGAGAACCTCGACCTCGGCGGCTGCACGATGAACGACCTGTTCCAGGACGAGAAGGAGTGGGACACCCACCAGAAGTTCCTGCGCCACGTGCGGGCCGTCGCGAAGAGCCTCTTCGACGACAGCCGCATCACGGGCTCGGAGCGCAACGCGCTGGTGAACGCGGCCGCACGGTCGCAGATCGGCGTCGAGCCGGGCGGGTACCGGACGATCTTCGACGGCACCCAGGACTCGCTGTTCGACTGGAAGCAGGCGCCCGGCGGCAGGTTCGTGCTGCAGCCCGACGGGTCGCTCCGCTCGCAGGGCGGGCTCGGCATGCTCTGGTACGCGGGCGAGGAGCTCGGGGACTTCTCCGTGAAGCTCCTGTACCGCGACATCTCGCAGGGCAGCACCTTCGCGAACAGCGGCGTCTTCACCCGGTTCCCGAACCCCGACGCACCCGGCGACGCCGAGTGCGCCGAGGGCCAGTCCCCGGCGTGGGTCGCGATCTCGTGCGGTCACGAGATCCAGATCTACGACGGTCCGACGGGCGAGCCGCAGAAGACGGGCTCGGTCTACAACTTCGACCCGCTCGGCCTCGACACCCCGGGGCTGAAGCCGAAGGGCGAGTGGAACGAGTACGAGATCCGGGTGGTCGGCCAGCAGTACACGATCATCCGCAACGGCGAGGTCATCAACGAGTTCGAGAACTCGCCGGGCCAGGAGTCGTCGCGCGCGGGCGACCCGCCGACGGACCTGCGCCAGTTCGAGCGCGGGTTCATCGGGCTCCAGAACCACGGGAACGCGGACCTCATCGAGTTCCGTGACATCCGGGTGGCCGACCTGTAGCACCCGGCCGGGCCGGCGGGGCGACCCCCGCCGGCCCGGCACCGCGCCGCCCGCGCGGCGCAAGGGCTTTCCCGGGGTGCCGCCCCGGGGTTCTTCCGTACGACCGACCTGAACGATCTGCACATCGACGAGGAGTGCACCCCCATGGAACGACACAGCGCGAGAGCGCGCGGCGGACAGCGGCTGGTAGCCGCCGTGGTCGCCGGCCTCACGGCGGCGACGGTCATCTCCGTCGCCCCCGCGACGGCAAGCCCCCTACCCACGACGACCGCGCCGTCGGCCGTGGCACCCGCGGCCACGCCCGCGGCGCCCGACGCCCAGGTCGCGGCCGAGCAGGTGCTCACCTGGACGGCCGGCAACAGCGTCGACGACTACCTGACCTTCCCCGCCACGGCGACGGCCGGCCCGGCGACGATCGTGTTCGAGAACTCGATCGCGACCGGGAACACGTTCGGCATGAGCCACACGCTCACGTTCGACACGTCGACCCCCGGCTACAACCACGACGTGACGCTCGACATCCTCGCGAGCCCGTTCGACGCGAAGGGCGGTCTGCACGAGGCCGAGGTCGTGTTCACGGAGGGCACGTACCGCTACTTCTGCGCGATCCCGGGCCACGGCCAGATGTGGGGCGAGCTCGTCGTCACCGGTGACGGGG
The DNA here is from genome assembly GCF_059159985.1 of Cellulosimicrobium sp. BMG9.23. NCBI lineage: Bacteria > Bacillati > Actinomycetota > Actinomycetes > Micrococcales > Promicromonosporaceae > Cellulosimicrobium > Cellulosimicrobium sp. BMG9.23. The sequence goes on along the minus strand of NZ_JBZGBZ010000005.1, from coordinate 420,294 downwards.
GCGGCGACGACACCACCGCGCCGTCGGTCACCGCCACGGTGACGGGTGAGCAGGACGGCGACGGCGCGTACGTCGGCGGCGCCACGGTCACGCTCGCCGCGACCGACGACGGTTCCGGCGTCGCGGGCGTCGAGTACGACCTCGACGGCGCGGGCTGGCAGGCGTACGACGAGCCGTTCGTCGTCGACGCGGTCGGGGCGCACACGCTCCAGTTCCGCGCGACGGACACGGCGGGCAACACGTCCGAGCCCCAGACGGCGGAGTTCACCGTCGTCGAGGGCGACGTCCAGGAGGACACGACGGCCCCGGTCGTCGAGCCGATGGTCATGGGCGAGCAGGACGAGAACGGCGCGTACGTCGGCTCGGCCGGCTACATGCTCCACGCGACCGACGAGACCGGCGGCTCCGGCGTCGCGTCGATCGAGTACGCGGTCGACGGCACGTGGCTGCCGTACACGACGACCGTCCAGTTCACCGAGCCCGGTGACTACGCGGTGCAGTACCGCGCGACGGACGAGGCGGGCAACGTCTCGGAGGTCGGCACGTCGACGTTCACCGTCGTCGCGGACGGCGGCGGTGACGACACGACGGCCCCGACCGTGGCTGCCGAGGTCACGGGCGAGCTCGACGACAACGGCGCGTTCGTCGGGTCGGCGACCGCGACGCTCACCGCGACCGACGACGCGTCCGGCGTCGAGACCGTCGAGTACGACCTCGACGGCGCGGGCTGGGTCGAGTACACCGAGCCGGTCGTCGTCGACGAGCCCGGCGAGCACACGCTCGTCTACCGGGCGACCGACGTCGCGGGCAACGTCTCCGAGGAGACGGTCACCGAGTTCACCGTCGTCGCCGACGGCGGCGAGGACACCACCGCTCCCACGGTGGCGACCGAGCTCAGCGGCACGCAGGACGAGGACGGCGCCTACGTGGGCTCCGCATCCGTCATGGTCACCGCGACCGACGACGGCTCCGGCGTCGCGTCCGTCGAGTACGACCTCGACGGCGCGGGCTGGACCCCGTATACCGAGGCCGTCGTCGTCGACGAGCCCGGTCAGCACACGCTCGCCTACCGCGCGACCGACGAGGCGGGCAACGTCTCCGAGGCCGGCACCGTGACCTTCGCGGTCGTGGCGGGCGACGGGAGCGACACGGTGGCGCCCGAGGTCGACCACCGCGTCTACGGCCAGCAGAACGATGCCGGCGAGTACGTCGGTCCCGCGTTCGTCCGACTGCGCGGGACCGACGCCGGCTCCGGCGTCGCGTCGATCGAGTACCAGGTCGACGGCGGCGAGTGGATGCCGTACTCGAAGCAGATCTCGCTGCGCACCCCGGGTGAGCACACGATCACGTACCGCGCGACGGACGTCGCCGGCAACGTGTCGGCACCGCAGAGCGTCGTCGTCGACGTCGAGGGCGAGGACCCGGACCCCGGCGGTCCGGAGGTCACCGCGGGCATCGGCGGCAGCCGCAACCGCGACGGCGCGTTCGTCGGTCGCGCGACCGTGACGCTCACGGCCGTCGACGAGGAGTCGGGCGTCGACCGCACCGAGTTCCAGGTCGACGGCGGCACGTGGCAGCGCTACGCCGCACCGTTCGTCGTCGCGGCGGACGGCGAGCACGTCGTGCGCTACCGGGCGGTCAACGGCGCCGGCGAGACGTCGCAGACGGGCGAGGTGACGTTCACCGTCGTCCAGCTGCTGCGCGACCGCTGCCAGGGCTCGGACGTGCGGCCGACCGTCATCATCGACGGCAACGACAGCACGGTCGGCAACTTCGACGACGGCGAGGGCTGCACCGTCAACGACCACATCGCCGAGGACGGCGAGTACCCGACGCACCGCGAGTTCGTCCGCCACGTGCGCGAGGTGACGGCCGAGCTCGTGGACGCCGGAGTGCTCATCGGCGCCGAGCGGCAGTTGATCATCGCTGCGGCAGAGCTGTCGAACATCGGTCGCTGAGGCGCTGACGCGACACAGCACGGAACAGCGGGCCGCGCTCCCTCGGGGGCGCGGCCCGCTGCTGTGCCTGCCGCAGCGCCCAGGCCGGGGGCCGTCCGCCGAGCACGGGCTTGGCCACCGTTCTGCGGCACATTCGGTGGGTAGCCCCGTGATCGGCGGTGACTGATCGCGTGCTCGGCGGAAGAGGTGGCACCGAGTTGCGGCGTGTCGGTGGCGTCCGGTAGACATCTCCCCAGGTCCAGAGCGACCGGCGATACGCCCTCCGCGTGCCGGTCCGGCAACCGCGCCCCTCGCGCACGGTGCCCCAGGAGGAAGACCGGCCCTGGCCGACCGGCCGCGGGAAGAGCGAGGTCGTCGTCCCTCTCGGTCGCACCGCCGTGCGTCCGACCCGACGACGGCCCTGGACGAAGGGCCTCACCGATGTCCGTCACCACCACCCACTGGGTCCGCACCGACGACGCGTGCCGCGTCCTCCTCAGCGCCGACGCGCGGCTCCTGTGCCCCGTCCACACCGGCGTCCCCCGCCCGACGCCGTCCCGCGAGTGCGGCGTGCGTGGCGGGCTGACCCTGTGCCGCGTCTGCCTGCGGGGGCGCTCGTACTTCCGCGGCACGTTCCGGGTGCAGCGCTCGGTGTGCGACGAGTGCCTCGCCGTCGACGGCAGCATCACCTCGGCGCTGGGGGTGCCGTCCCTCGCTCCGCGCCACCAGGACGACCCCGGGAACACCCGCATGGGCGCCTACGTCACGCTCGTCTTCCCCGAGCGTTGGCGCCTTGCCCGTGCCTCGGGGCTTCCCGTCCTGCGGCTCGACCCGAACGCGCCCTACTGGGGGCAGCGGACCGTGCAGGACGGCGTCATCGAGGACGCGATGTTCTCGCGCCCCGAGCGCGTCTTCACCTGGCACGACGACTGGGTCGCGCACGGCACCTTCGACGACGCCGCCCGCCGCGAGGCCTACCTCGCGTGGGCCCGCGCGGTCCACCCGGCGAGCGCCGTCGCGACGGCGGTCGCGGGTGAAATCCGATGACCGCGGCGACGATCGTGCCCGGCGCGCGTGACGTCGACAGCCACGTGCGGTACGAACGGGTCATGCCGCGCGCGTACCCGTCCGACCCGACGTTCCCCGACGACGGCGGGGCCGAGCGTGCCGTGTGGGAGGCGCTCGTCGACCAGCTGCCCGACGACGTGGTCGTCGTCCACGGGCTGCACCTCCAGGAGGACGAGCACGAGTACGAGATCGACGTGCTCGTCGTCTGGCCCGGAGTCGGGATCGCGGCGATCGAGGTGAAGGGCGGGTACGTCGACCGGGTCGACGGCGCCTGGTACCAGGGCAGCGGCGAGCGGCGGCATCGCATCGAGCCACTGCGGCAGGTGCAGGGCGCGCGGCACGCGCTGCAGGCACTCCTGCGTCGCCGGGGTCTCTGGGCGGGGGAGGCGCGCACGGCGCACCTCGTGGCACTGCCGCACCGGTACGTGCCGGCCGACTGGGCCGCGCTCGACCTGCCACGCGACATGCTCGTCGACCGGGGCGACCTCGAGCGGCCTTACGGCGTGGCGGAGCGCGTCAAGCACGCGATCGAGCGCCACGGCCTGGGCCACGCGCCGCTCGCGGCCGACGACGTCCCGGACCTCGTCGAGTCGCTCGTCGGGGGCTTCCCCAGCCAGGCGGAGCACCTCACGCTCGCGGCGCAGCACGAGACGCGGCTCGAGCAGATGACGCGCGACCAGTCGCGCACACTGGACGCGCTCTCCGGCGTGCGGCGCATGCGCGTCGTGGGCGGTGCCGGGTCGGGGAAGACGTGGCTCGCCCTCGAGCAGGCGCGGCGTCGGGCGCGAGCCGGGGAGCGCGTCGCGCTCCTGTGCTACTCGCGCGGGCTCGGGCGGTACTTCGAGCGCATCGTGGAGCAGTGGCCGGCGCGGGACCGGCCCGCCTACGTCGGCCTGTTCCACGACCTGCCGCTCGAGTGGGGCGCGGAGCCCGGAGCCGACGACGACCCGGACTACTGGGAGCGGCGGCTGCCGCTGGCGCTCGGCGAGCTCGCGGACGGGCGTGGCCCGGGCGAGCTGTTCGACGCGGTCGTGGTCGACGAGGCGCAGGACTTCGGCGACCTGTGGTGGCCGTCGCTGCTGCGCTGCCTGCGCGACCAGGACGCCGGCGGGTTGCACGTCTTCATGGACGATGCGCAGCGCGTCTTCCCCCGCGAGGGTCGCGTGCCGCTCGAGCTCGTGCCCGTGACGCTGCACGAGAACCTGCGCTCGACGAAGCAGATCGCCCAGGTGTTCGGCGCGCTCTCTCCCGAACGCATCACGCCGCGCGGGATGGAGGGGCCGCCCGTCCGGGTCGTCGACGTGCCCGCGACCGACGCGATCGGCGCCGCCGACGATGCCGTGGAGGCCCTGCTCGACGAGGGCTGGGGAATCGGACAGCTCGCGCTGCTCGCGACGGGGCGTCGGCACCCGCAGCAGGTGAACGAGGTCCAGGCCGGCGGGCACGCGGCGTACTGGGACGCGTTCTTCGCCGAGGACGAGGTGTTCTACGGGCACGTCCTTGGGTTCAAGGGCCTCGAGCGGCCCGTCGTCGTGCTCGCGGTGAACGGCGTGCGGGACGAGTCGAGGGCGCGCGAGATGCTCTACACCGGGCTCTCGCGCGCGCGATCGTTGCTCGTCGTCGTAGGCGACCGGTCCTGGATCGAGCGCGTCGGCGGCGAGGCGGTACGTCGGCGGCTCGAGCGGGCGGACGAGTGGGCCCTCGGCTGACCCGGTTGACGCGACTCAGCTGACGGTGGACATCCGCTGCACGACCGACTGGAGCCCGCGCAGGTCCGAGTCGATCTCTGCCAGCGTGGACGTCGGCGGGAGCCGGTACCGGGCGCCGAACATGCACTCGCCGTGCTTGACCGCCTGACGCATGCCGAACCCTTTCCCGAGCCACCGCGGCGCGCCTCGTTCCACGACCTCGGCCTTCCAGCGTGCCTTGTCGCCCGGATCGGGTAGGCCCGGAGCTGTCGTGCGCCACGGCCGCCCGTCGGCAGGCCGCCCCAGCTCGTCGAGGACGGTGGCGCGGAACAGCCGTACGAGGAGGGACCAGTCGAAACGCTCCGACGTCCGGACGTCCTCCTGCCACAGTCCCAACCACACGGTCGGACCCTCGAGCCGATCCCGATACGGCCGTGCCGGGTCTGGACGCCAGCCCTGGGCGGTCAGGGACTCCTCGACTTCGAAGCCGACGACGTAACCCGGCACCGCCGATCGTGTCCGCACGCGAGCCACCCAGGAACCTCCGGCCGTCGATGGCACGAGGTCGTGCTCGAGCTCGGACCAGCGCCCGATCCGCCCCTCCAGCCAGACCGCGCGAGCGCGCAGGTCCAGCTCGAAGCCTGGCGGGTCGTCCCGGACGTCGTTCCACACGGTGTCCGGGCCGACGGACGGCACGAGGGCGGCGATCTGATCGGCCCACGCGCGCGCCGTCGTGCTCACCCACGGATCCGAGCTCTCGCCGTACGCACGTAGCAGGCCCTCCCACGTGCGTGACTCCCATCGCGACCCGCGCGGCAGCGACAAAGGAAATCCCTCCAGGTGAAGGAGCCAGTACCGGTCGGCTCCGGGGAACGCGGCCTCATAGCGCTCCAGCTGTTCCTTGCCGAGACCGGACAGCACCTTCGCCTCGATGACGGCGACGGGACTTCCCGTTTCAGGGCGAGCGACGAGGAGATCGAGTCGATCGGACCGCCGATCCTCTCCGGCGACGCTGACCTCCCGTCGAACCCCGATCTCTCCGTCCGTAGCGAGGAGCGCGAGCAGCGGGGCGGGATCCGTCTCGATGAGCGTCGCGAGAAGGTCGGACCAGCGGTTCTCGTTCGCCGCTGGAACCAAGAACCGGAGCGAAGGTGCTGCCATCTGTCGAGGGTCCCAGCACAGGTCGTGGCTCGCACGGGTACTTCTCCTGCACCGTTGCGCAGCGACCCGGCTCCACAGCTCGCGAGGGGTGCCCGACACCGGGTTCCGGGAATCCGATGGCGGTGGAACTCTGATCTCATGACGACAGTCGCCCAGCTCCGCAAGGCTGCGCTCGCACTGCCCGAGACCGTCGAGAAGCCGCACTTCGGGATGGTCGCGTTCAGGGTGCGCGACATGAGTTTCGCGTCGGTGACGAAGGACGACGTCGTCCAGCTCCACCTCCCCGCCGACGACGTCGAGCGGCTGCTCTCCGAGCACCCCGGTGCGACGCGGCTGACGCGAGGCGACTCCCTGCTCGGGGCCTGCGTTCCGCTCGCCGATGTGAACGGGCAGCAGCTCAACCACTGGGTGCGCCGGGCATGGCTCCACCGGGCGCCGAAGCGCCTCGCGGCGTCGGTCACGGCGGGGGACGCCGTCGAACCCGGACAGGTCGGCGACTTGCCTGCCAGCATCGGCGGGCCGGCCACGCGTGCGCTCGCGGGCGCGGGTCTCACGTCGCTGTCCGACGTCGCGCGACTGAGCGACCCTGAGCTGCTCGCCCTGCACGGGGTCGGGCCCAAGGCCGTGCGGCTGCTGCGGGAGGCGCTCGCGGCGCGCCGACCGTCGCGATAGCATCTCCTATCGGAGGTGGGCGCATGGGCGAGCGGTCTGCGGTCGAGAGAGCGTTCGAGGAGTACCTCGGCGCCTTGTCCGGCAGGGCGGACGCTCTGCGTGCCGAGGCTCGCGAGACCCTGAAGCGCGGCGCGCGCCAGGCGGCGGCGCTGGGGTGGAGCCAGCGACGGATCGCCGGTGCGCTCGGCCGGAGCCAACCGGAGGTCAAGCGGCTCCTCGACCGTTCCACCGGCACCGGCACCGGCACCGGCACCGGCACCGGCACCGGGATCGGAGCAACCGGAGCTGGCGCCGTCGTGCGCGACGAGCGTCCCTCGGCCCTCGACGACGTCCTGCGACGCAGGCGAGACGCCCTGGTCGACGCCGCGGCACGCCACGGCGCGCGGAACGTGCGGGTGTTCGGGTCCGTGGCGTCCGGGACGAACGGCGCCGGGTCGGACGTCGACCTGCTCGTGGACCTGGACGACGGCGTCGGACTGCTGGCACTCGGCGCCCTCCAGGTCGAGCTCGAAGAGATCCTCGGTCGCCCGGTCGACGTGGTGCCGGAACGGTCCCTGCGACCGGCAGTGCGCGCGACGGTCGAAGCGATCCAGTTGTGAACCTTCTCCTCGCGCTTGCCAACATTTCGGCACTACTGCCAAGATGTTGGCACGACGAGGAGGTTGATCGCTCATGGACTGGAGGCACACGACCTCTGCTGTCATCCCTGGTCTCGAGGGGGTGGCCCTCCGCGTGCTCTGGTCCGCAGGGCGCCCATTGACGAGCGGCGATGTCCATCGAGCCGCTCGCCATGCGTCGTACTCGGGCGTTCGTTACGCCCTCGACCGCCTCGTCTCACAAGGCGTGCTGCTGGCCGAACGGATCGGTGGCACGACGGCGTACCGGCCGAACGCGAATCATCTGGCATGGCCGGCCATCGAGGCTGCTCTCGATCGTTTCGATCCGTGGGCCGACCTCGCTCGGAACGCCGAGACACTCGTCCACGACGAGGTGCCCGACGGGTTCCGAACGGCCGTCACCGTCGCGGTCTTCGGATCCGTGGCACGGGGCGAGGCGACACAGGACAGCGATCTGGACCTCGTGCTCGTCGTGCCGGACGATCTGCCGGGCAAGGTCGTCGACGTCCTGGCCGACCGGTTTCGGGTCGAGGGCGAGGTGTGGACCGGGAATGCGGTGCAGGTTTACGCGCTCCGGAACGGCGACCTCGCGGCGGCCGTTCGATCCGACGATCCGATCGTGACGTCCTGGCGCGACGACGCGCGGACATTGGTGGGCCAACCCTTCCGAGACCTCATCGGAGCTGCCGCGTGACGCCGCGGACGCCAGCACGCAGCCAGTCGATGACCGCGGCGGATGTGTCGGTGCGCGCCCAGTCTGCGCGCAAATTCCTCGGTGGCCGAGCTTGTCGCGGACGACGGCGACCGGACCGTCGCCCACGTCTCGGCGTCCCTCGCTGTCCTTGCTGGCATCGCTGCGAGTGATGCCATCTGCGGTGCAGTCTTGGGGCAGCGGCCGCAGGGGCAGGATCACAAGCAGGCAGCGGTGGTCCTCGCCACCGTACGACCCCACGGCAAGGACGCTGCGGCCGCGCTGCGTCGGCTGCTCGACGACAAGAGCAATGCGCAGTACGGGACGAGCTATCTCACGCCCGCACGCATCGACGGCATGCTGCGAGCGGCGCGCAAGCTCGTGAAGATCATGGAGGCGCAGCTTCGGCGCTCTGCGTGAAGGGAAATCTCCGCCTCCGCCTCCGCCTCCGCCTCCGCCTCCGCCTCCGCCTGCGCCTGCTCGAAGGCTCGAGATGCCGCCGAAGCGTCAGTGCTCCGCTGATCCGGCGCCGAATTGGTCCAGCACATCGGCGAACTGGGTCCAGGCGTCGTCCGTGCCGATCCGACGAGCAGTTCTTGCCATGTTCCGGAGCTCGGAGACGAGTGATGCCGCCTCGTCCCCGCGCTCGTCGGCGTACCGGTCGTCGAGGAGGTGAGGAGCGTCGCGCTCGGCGTGCATCGCGACGACGTCCAGGAACACCGTGAGGGCTCGCGCGGCTCGACGGCGCTCGGCCGCCTCGCGGTCGCGTCGCACCTCGTCCAACTCGGAGGCCTCAGGCGCCGGTGCCCCCATCCGGTCGGCGGCGTCCAGGGTGGGGACGACGACGTCGAACCGGCCCTTCCACAGGCGGCTGAACGCTGCGTCGTCGGCGAGGTGGACGACCGTGCCGATCTCCGGCGCGCTCGGGTCACGCTTCTCGATGCTCGCGCGCAGGCCGGCCACCTCGTAGGCGAAGCGCAGCAGGTTGTCGTCGGTCATCGACGCGCCGACGACGAGCAGGTGCTTCGTCATCATCAGCGACTGGACGAGCGACCCGACGGGCTTCCACCGGGTGTCGTAGTGCACGAACGAGCTGCGGGACAGCACGATCGAGCGCGCGTCGTCGACGTCGCCGTGCATCTTGAGCAACCACGGCCGGTCGGTGCTCGTGCGGTCCCACGGGAGCCGGTCGATGACGGTCCGCTGGTGGTCCGACGGGCGGCCGGCCGTCGCGGTGACGGCCTGCTCGTAGAGCTGGTCGTAGTTGGTCGTCGCCGCCTCGCGCACGCGCATGCTCGCGAGGAGAGCATGGGCCAGGCTGGGTCGTGCGGACTCCGTCGCGATGATCTTCGCGACGCGACTGCCCAGTGCCTTCTGCGTGTCCGCCTTGGCGCGCGCGGACCGGTCGGCGAGCGCGACCTGGATGAGCTCCGCCTGCTCGAGCGGACCGAGCTCGCTGATGCGTTCGCGCACGTCGCTGTCGAGGTCGAGCTTCGCGACCAGCTCGGTGAGCAGTCGGTTCCACGACGGGAGTCCCGCGGCGATGCTCACACCGGCCCCGAAGAAGAGGGCGAGGTCACCGTCGGAGGCGTGCCGTCCCAGTTCATGCGCTCGTGTCGTCGTCTCCGGCGGGAGCCCGGTGGGTCGGGCCAGCGCCCGACGGCGGTGCTGCAGCGCCGAGTAGTCCGCCCGGTTCGACGCGACGAGGGCGACGTCGACGCCGAGGTCGCGTGCGACGTCGTGCAGGGTGGTGAGGAGCGCCGAGATGACCTGGCCGCGGCGCAGCCGATGGCCGCCGTAGCCGGTGCCGATGACCGGGAGGGCGACGAGCGGCAGGTCCCGACCCGCCGTCTCGGCAGCGGTGCGGAGACGGTCGGCGGAGTGCTCGACGATCGCGGTGACGGCCCGGCGGGCGGCGTCGCCGACGCCATCCGGCGTGGTGGCGATGGTGTCGAGGAACCAGGCCTCAGGTTGGTGCTTCGCGCCACGGCGGGACGTCCGCGCAGGGAGGGCTGCGCCCTGCCCCCAGCCGCGCGGCTTGACCTGGCTCCAGGTGGTCTCGGGCTCCAGGCCGGCCGCGTCGAGCCACCAGTCCCCGACATGGAAGTCCGTGTCGGTCGGGATGATGACGGCGTCAGCGCTCAGCGCCTCGAGGCGGCCGTTGACGACGAAGAGGTGTCCGGGCGTCATAGGAGTTCCTTGATCAGGATCGCTGGTGGCTGCGCAGTTTTCGTAAACCGGGTTCTAACAACCGTCTTCTGAAAGTGCTCGGAGGGACGCGTGGTCAGCGCGCTCGTTCCGCCAGATTGCGTGGTCTACCGTCCACGGCGTCACGCGTCGCTCAGATGTCGATACCCGAGCTGCGATCGTGCACAGCAAAGGCTTGGCTCCAGCCACGTCGGTCGTGACGGACGTGCTCCTTCGTTCTGACCGGCGTCCATCGCGACCCTATGGGGCGAGAACACGGGCGCCACCGGTCGAGCGCGATCTGTCTGGGTGAAGTTGGCGTTCGTGCGCAGCCGTTTGAGCGATACGGTCCGCGAGGGTTTCGACTTGTTCCAGGATCTGCTCCAGCGGCACAGAGAGATCGAAGGCATGGAGGTGGATCCGCGGGCCGCTGCGGACGACCTGCACCGGAGCGGGAGAGGACCCATCGAGGTTCGCGTAGACGAGGTGTCCGTCGGGCAGGCCGAGAGCCGTGCAGTAGGCGAGCAGCTGATACGTGTTGTCGCCGTGCGTGTCCCGAGGCCCGACTGTCTGGTACTTGGCGTCGATCACGGCGACCGGAGCACCGCCGACGTCCCAGACGAGGTCCGGTCGGAGCGAGACGCGTCGTCCTGTATCGAGCCACCACCGGGTGTCCTGTGGACGGGCGACGCCGCCTCTGAACTCGAGTCGCTTGCCGAGCTCACGAGCGAGAAAGTCCTCGAAAACGCGCGGCATGTCGAGCGTGAGCGACCGGGCGGGCGCGCCGCCGGCCGCGACGTCGACGCCGACTCCGTCGAGCACCAGTCGTGCCAGCTCGACGACCGGGCGATAGCGCTCGTTCATCCGCGTCCAGTGGACCTGAGGTGGGCTGGCGATCGACGCTCCCGCAGTCACCGCTTGAAGTGTCATGAGGATGCGGTGCAGTCCGCGCTGTACCGGGCCGTCCGCGAGGCCCAGCCTCTGGAGCGCCGATGCGGCGGCCTTCACGACGCGGTTCTCCAGCACGTCCTCGTCGTGCTCCTGATAGTTGACTGCGAGCGGGAGGTTTCGGCCGGGACGTCGCCGGATCTGCTCCGCCAGGTCGATACGGCCGCGCACGGTCATCAGCTCGTCGTGCTGCTCTCGATAGCCGCGGAGAACTCCCTCGCTCAGGGTGCGCTCGGCGGTGAGCACGAAGAGCCGGGCCAGGGCGAGATGGACGTCGTCGCGCGCGTCCGCGGGTGCTTCGTCGTCCGTCCAGGGAGTGGCGGATGCGCCCGCGAGCGTCAGGACGTTGGCGACCGGGATGCGTGGACGCACGGCGACGATGGCTTCGTCCGTCCGAGCGACGCCGACGATCCCGCTCGGACGGACGCGCCATATCTGCCGGTCTCCCGTGACGCGCGCGGGTGAGATCTCGGCCTTGAAGACATCGCGAAGCAATCTGAGTTCGGCGATGTCGCACTCGACCTCGGTGGGCGTCCACTCGTTGAGGTGGAGGACCTCAGACGTCGTCGGCATCGTCGAGGCTCTGGGACGTCACGGACGAAGGGCGAAGTGCCTCGAGAGAGAGCAGCTCGAGAACGTCGCGGCGACCGTACAGGTGCTCGCGGAGCGTCGGCAGCACGTCGTAGGTCCAGATGCGTTCGACCAGCGCGTCGTCGAGGTCGTCGCGGAGGAAGTGACTCGGACCGATGGACGCCAACGGGTCGTCGAGGAGTGTGTTCGCCCGGTCGACGACCTCCGCCACCCACCGAAGCTGTGGATGCCTGGCGGCCAGGAACTCCGGAAGGACGCGTGACACGGGTCCGGTCGTCGGATCGAAGTCGACGAAGGAGAAGCGACGGCGCAGCGCGGTGTCGAGGAGCGCGATCGACCGATCCGCGCTGTTCATGGTCCCGAGGACCAGCAGGTTCTTGGGCAGCGAGAACGGCTCGTTCGAGTACATCAATCGGACACTGTGGTCACGGTACTCGAGCAGGAAGTAGAGCTCGCCGAACACTCGGGCGACGTTCCCACGGTTGAGCTCGTCGATGAGCAGCACGTAGGTGTGGTCGGGATCGGCGCTCGCCCGCTCGGCGATCGCGCGCAGGGGACCTGGGCGCAGCGTGAAGCCGCCCTGCTCCGTCGGGCGATACCCCTCGACGAAGTCTTCGTACGAGTACGAGGGGTGCAGCTGGACGAGGCCTACCCGGTCGTCGGCGCCAGCAAGCCATGCTGCGAGCCGACGGGCGACGAACGTCTTGCCCGTGCCCGGGTTGCCCGTGAGGATGACCTGGCGCCGGTCCTCGATCAGCGCACGGATGTCGTCCACAAACGAGGGCTCCAGATAGAGCTCGGTCGCGAGCTCCTCGATGGAGACGTCACGCAGTGCCTCGGGGGTTTCGTCCGGTGTGGCGTCGTCGGGCTGGCGCTGGCCACCCGGCGGGTCGACCTTCCTCCCGGCGCGCCACTGCTCGACGGCGGCGCGCTCGGTGGGGGACCACGACTCCGACGCCTCGCTCGTCATCGCGGTCCAGAGGAGGCCCTGTGCGTCGAGCGCGTCATCGAGGTCGATTCCGTGCCGTCTTGCCATCTCAGCGACGAGGGCAAGGAGGGCCAAGAAGCTGTCGTACACCTCGCTGTCGGGAGCGCTCGGCGCCGGCGCGCGGAAGCCGATGATGCGCGTGAAGGCGGCCACGTAGCGCGACCGCCAGACCGGCGCATCCGTCGGCTCCACCGCCATGCGCAGGAAGGAGGAGACGCTGAGCCTCGACCCACGCTGGACGAGGACGTCGGCCGGAAGCGATTCAGCGAAGCCGTTCAGTGCGGCGTCCCTGTCCGCGGCCCAGAGGCGCAACAGGGCGACGGCGGTGGTGTCCGGATCTACCTCCGCCCAGCCGAGCAGCTCCTCGTAGGCGCGGTAGTTCACGAGGTTCGTCCCGCGCACGCTCTTCCTGAGCAGCGGAAGCCACTCACCGCGTTCCGATACTGCATGCTGGACGTCTCGCAGGTGGTCGACCGTCTCGAGCTTGTATGCGCGTTCCGCCGTGTCGAGGTCGACCCGGTCGGTGAACCATCGGAACCATCGACCCGCGCGCTCCCAGGCCTCGGTGGGTGCCGACCACTGCCACAGCCACGGTGCGCGCCACAGGTCGACGAACGTCTCGGCGTCGTCGTTCTCTCTCGCGAGGGCTCGAAAGACCGAGGCGAGCCGCCGGGGCTCGGTCGAGCCCGTCGCCACCTCGCTCCAGCGCGCGACCATCGCGGCCCGTGCGTCGCGGCTGATGACGGGCGGGAAGTCGTCCGGGAATAGCAGGTGCTGGAGCGCGAGCTTCTGGATCTGCCCGCCCTCGGCGTCGTCGATCGGTTCGAGCAGCGAGACGAAGGCGTCGGGGTCTCGGAGCACGCGGGTGCGTTCGTCGAGCGGCAGACGTTTGAGTGCGACAAACGTCTCGATCAGGGTTGCGAAGAGCTTCCATCGATAGGTGCCATAGGCGGTGCCCGGGCGGACAAGGCCCGCGTCGAGTGCTGAAGCGAGGTCTCGCGGGGTCGCGTGCGTGCCTTCCCGGAGCGCGAGCACGGTATCGATGACCTCTCGCTTCTTCGCCCCGCTGACGGCGTCGGCGCGCGCGATGAGCAGGTGCACGTAGAGGAGTTCCGCGGCGAGCTGTACTGCCCCCGTCGGCGTGGTCGCCAGCTGCGTCCCGAGCTTTGTGAGAAAGCTGCCCTTGCCAGTGTCCGGACTCACAACGAAGTCGCGTACCAAGGCCTCACCGTCCGCCAGCGTCGAGCCGGGACCGTTCGAGAACAGCGAGCGATCTTCCAGGAGGGAGACGTCTCGCCAGCGGGCGACCGCCGCGTAGATCGGCTGGGCGGTCGGGTAGGGGATGCGGGTGGCTGACATGGATCTCCTCGTCGGCGAGTGGCCTTGCCACCGTATCGAGGGACCCCTGCGTCGTAGGCCGACGAGGGGGGTGAAAGTCCACGCGCACCTCTTGCGCATGTGCAGTTACTGCACGTAGTGTCTCGGCATGACCTCGAACCCGGCGCGACAGCCCCGCCCTCGCCTCGACGCCGTCCGTGCGGCGCTCGACGAGGCGACGAAGGCCGCGCCGGGAGAAGCGGTCGAGCCGCTCGCCCGGGCGCGCGGGTTCCTCGACGCCGCGCTCGACGAGGCGATGGCCGAGTCGCTGCTCGCCGGGGCGTCGATGCGGTCCGTCGCGGAGGAGGCGGGCGTCGCGCCCAACACCGTGCCGCCACGGCTCGGACGGACTGAGTCGCTCGGCGGCTACTCCGGCCCCGACGGGCGCGTCTCGGCCGAGGGAGTCACCCGGGCCCGCTACGACCGGGAGCGCGGCACCCCGCCGCCGGCCGCGCCGTCGTCCACGGAACCGTTGCGGTTCCGCCGACGCCGCAGCTGAGCCTGCACCACTCTTCAGGACCCTAGACCAGCAGCACGACGAAGGGAACCGCCATGCCTGACAACGCCCTCACCCACCTCGCGATGCTGCTCGACCGGTCCGGTTCGATGCAGGCGATCAAGGCGGCCACCGAGCAGGGCTTCGACCTGTTCCTCTCCGAGCAGCGCGAGGCGCCTGGCCGCTGCACGGTCACGCTCGCGCAGTTCGACAACGAGTACGAGGAGGTCTACACCGACCTCGACATCCGGCAGGTCCCGCCGCTCGACCTGCGTCCGCGCGGTATGACGGCGCTGCTCGACTCGATCGGCAGGCTCGTCCAGACGACCGCGCTGCGCATCGCGCAGCTGCCGGAGGAGCAGCGCCCGGGCGCGGTGATCGTCGGCATCATGACCGACGGCATGGAGAACGCGTCGAAGGAGTTCACGCACGCCGCGATCAAGGCGCACATCACCGAGCGCGAGGAGACGTTCGGCTGGACGTTCCTCTACATGGGCGCGAACCAGGACGCGATCGAGGTCGGTGCGTCGATCGGCGTGAAGCGCGAGCGGTCGCTGACGTACGAGATGGGCAACGTCGACCACGCCTACACCGCGACGTCGCGCGCGCTCCATGACCTGCGGTCGGCCGTCGCAGCCGGCGCCGCGCCCGCAGCGGCGCGCGACCGGCACGCCGTGTACTCCGAGGCCGAGCGGCGCAGTGCCGCTGCGCCCGGTGGCGGGCGGCGCGCCGCGCGCCCCACGGCTCGTCCCGAGGCGCGTCCGGCGGCCCGGCCTGCCGGTGACGGCACCCAGGCGGCGCCGTTCTCCGAGGCCGAGCTGCTCGCGCACCTGCGGTCCGTCGTGGCGTCCAGGTCGGAGTCGCTCGCGGACGCGAAGACCTACGGTGGCCGAGCGGTGGTGTGGGCGAACGTCCACGGCGTCCCGGTGTTCCTCAACGCGGACACCCCGCGGGTCGCCCTCCAGCAGCTGGTCGACGCGGCGGGGGACGGAACGCTCACGTGGACCGCCATCGCCAGCAGGACCGGCAAGGTCAACAAGGTGACCTTCCGGCGTGACGGGTCCGCGGTCCCGGGCTTCTACTGCTACACGAGCGAGGTGCAGCCAGCGGCAGGTCCGCTGGGCGGTGTTCCTGCCGCACGCTGAGTGCCCGACGACGCGTGGCGGGTCGCGGAGCGCGGCCGCCACGCGCCGTCGACCGGGGCTCCCGCTGTCCGACGCTCACCCCACCCCGGCCCGCCCCACCTGTCGGCCGAGCTCACCGTCTCTCTCGGAGGTCCGCAATGAGCAGCCCGTCCCAGCACCGCGACTCCGGCGACCTCGAGCGGGCGATCGCGCAGGATCGACCCGGCCCTGAGCGTTCGACGTTCGCGACGTTCGACGAGGCCATGGAGGACTTCGGCATGCCGGTGGAGAACCGGACGCGGTTGCGCGAGATCGCCGCGGGCCTCGAGTACACCCAGGTCTGGATCCCGCCGGCGAGGTCGTACGTCGCCGTCGGGTCTGTCGGGAAGCCCGCCGCTGCCTACTTCGGCGTCGGCTACGTCTCGATCCGACGAGGGCCGAACGACTACGAGTTCGTCGAGTTGCCGAACTTCCGCAGCGGCCCCCGCGGAGCCGGTGCGCCGGACGCGGCGCGCCGGTTGGACGAGCGGTCCTTCGGCGCCTGCCCGCGCTGCTTCACGCAGCTCCCCGCGACCGGCAGGTGCGACGAGTGCGACTGACGAGCCGCCGCGAGACACCCGCGGCACTCGCGGCGCGGAGGCGCGCCCGCATCACGCCGCACGGCTGGACGTGGGAGTCCATCGCACTGCGCACGATGCGGAGGCGTGGTTCGAGGACCTCGTCGCCGCCATTGAGTGCGCGCGCTGACGTCGATATCGACGTCGCGGCTCTCGACTTCGATAGTGAAGTCATCTAGGTTGACTTCGCTATCGACGTCATCGGAGGTGGGCATGGCGGTCCGGATCGAGATCACGAGTCCTGAGCTGCTGGGCTTCGCCCTGCAGCAGGGGCGCCTCGTCCGGGGGGCGAGCCAGCGACAGCTGGCCGACCAGCTCGGCATCGGGCAGAAGTGGGTCTGGGAGATGGAGAACGGCAAGCCCGGTCTCCTCATGGAGCGGCTCTTCGCCATGCTCGACGCGACGGGCGTGCGGCTTTGGGCCGAGATCGACGACTCGGTGCTCGACGGTGTCGGCGCGACGGGTGGCGCCGCGGGCGGCGCTGCGGCAGGTGACGAGGAACGCCGCGATGGGTGACCTGCGCGTCGAGCTGTACGGGCGGGTCGTCGGCCATCTCGTGGGGACGAGCTCGCGAACGTTCGACTTCAGGACCGACCGAGAGCGATTTTCACTCCTGGGTCTTCGACTCCCCGGTCTCGGTTGATGGGGACCATCCCCACTCGACGGTCGTGACGCCCCTCCGGAGGTTGTCGAGGGCGTTGAACTCCCCGTACTCCGGGAGGACTGGTAGTGCCTCGCCGAGATCGAAGGCGATCCTCGGGCGGGGCCCTCCGTTCGTCTCGTAGGTCTCGTCGGTCGTGTAGGCATCGAGGACTCGCCACGACGCGACGGCGACCCCTCGGGCCACCGCGACAAGCGTGTCGCACTCCTGTGCCTTGGCGAGGCTCAGCGGCCACGCGCGACGGGCGGCCTCCGCCACCTGGGCGAGGGTCATCGAGGACGAGAACGATTGGTTGACCGAGACGAACGCGATGCGACCCATGTGGATCTCCTTGTGCTGTGGATGCGGGTGCTGGCGGGTTCCTAGACCGACGATGCGGACTGGAGCGGTGCGGGAAGCAGGTCGCTGCGCCGGCCGTTCCACAGGACCGCGAGCTCGTCGCGTGCGCGCGTCGCCGCGACGTAGAGCAGCGACCTCTCGCGCAGCTCGCCATCGACCCGATCGGCCTCGGGGAGCGACGAGAGCCCCGATCCCCAGCCTCCTTCGTCCGACGAGACGCCGAACAGCACGACGCGCTTGAACTCCATGCCCTTGGAACGGTGCATCGTCATGACGAGCACGCTGCCCGATCCCGTCGCGGCGTCGTCCTGGATGAACTTCGCCTTGACCCCACGCTCGCTCAGCGCGTGGACGACCTTGTCGCCGATGTGGTTGGCGCGGACCAGCACGCCGATCGTCTCGGGAGGGTCGCCTCCGTCGCGCCAGCCGCGGACGAGCTCGGCGGCCTGTTCGTACTCGTCGAGGAGCGAGCTGGCCTTCACCTCACGCGGCACGGGCCCGGACCGCGCGGAGCGGTAGCCGGTGGCCGCGGCGTCCTCGGCCTCCATGTCGATCCACTCCTCGCCCGCGAGCACTCCGACGGCGTAGCGCAGCACCTGCGCCGTCGTGCGGTAGTTGAGCCTGAGGCGGCGTGACCGGCCCTTGATGTTGATGCCGTACCGGGAGAGCACGACCTTCTGCCCGTAGATGCGCTGCTGCGAGTCCTCGGCGAGGAAGAGGTCGTCCGGTCCCTGGGCGACGAGCGCACGCAGGAACACGAGACGGGCCGGGGCGAGGTCCTGGGCCTCGTCGACGAGCACATGGTCGGCGAGGCGCGGCTCGCCAGCCGCCGCCCGGGCGTCGAGGTGGGTGGCCGCGATCATGGTCTTTTCGTCCCAGTCGGTCGACCCCGCGGCGTCGGCGGATGCGCGGTAGGCCTCCACGACCTCCCACACGGCGACGCGCTGCAGCCGGTTCAGAGCCACGCCCCTCCCGGGCCGGCGGACGCGCAGGTACTCGTCCCGCGTCGTGATCCGGTTCGGGACGACGACGGTCGAGTACTCCGCGATGAAGAACGCCTGGCTCCGCAGCTCGGGTGCGAGGCCGGGACCAGCGGCCGAGATCGCGGCGTCCCATCGCGCGGCCGTCGTGAGATCGAGGACGTACGGCGAGCGTGGCCCGAGCACGGCGGCGACCGTCTCTCCCCAGGCGGCAGAGGCCACGTGGACGTCCTCGGCCTTCGCGAGCACGCGTCGCGAGAGCGCGTCGACGCCGGCCACGTACACGCCGGGGTCGCCGAGGTTTTTCGCGATCGGCAGGGTCGGGTCGAGGAGCTTCAGCGTCTCCTGCAGCGAGGAGGCGAGAGTCCGGTTGTACGTCGTGAGGACGACGCGCGCCGCGGGATTGGTGCGCGCGAGGTGCCGCGCACGGTGGAGCAGCACGACCGTCTTGCCGGTGCCGGCGCCCCCCGAGAGCCGGAACGAGCCGGTCCGTGCCTTGAAGGCGTAGTCGCGCTGCTCCGGGTGGAGGAACACGCGCCAGCGGCCGAAGTTGTCGTCCTCGATCGCGGCGCGCAGCGCGGCGTCGTCCTCGATGAAAGCGAAGTCCATCTGCGCCGCGGGCTGCTTGAGCGCGTCGAGCAGCTGCTCGTCGCTCTGAGGGTCGGGCTCGACGGCAGGGACGGTCAGCCCGAGCTTCTCCTTGACCGTCGCGAGTCCGGCGCCGGTCGACAGGTCGAGCAGCGCGTCACCCTGCCACGTCGCGGGGGCGCGCTCGGCGACGGCGAGCATCGCGTCCTCGGTCTCGGCCGTCGCGGCGGAGTTCGCGATCTCGACGTCGATGCCGAGGTCGACGAGGTCGGCGACGGTGATCCCCTGCGTCTGCAGCAGGGGGTACGTCGTGTGGTCGACGTCGTCCGGCTTGGGTCGCGGCTTCTCGACGACCGGCTTCTCGACGACCGGCTTCTCGACGACCGGCTTCTCCACCGCGGGCTCGACGACCGACGCAGCCTCGACCAGCTCGGCGATGCCGTTGCGGGGGTTGATCCGCACGACGGCGGTCTTGGCCCGGCTGATCGCCTCGTCGTGCGGGTAGGTGCCGAGGTACACGTAGTGCGCCTCGGCGGCCTGCCCCTGGATCTTGACGAGCAGGGCGCGCCAGAAGTCGTTGACCCGACCGGTGCGGATGCGCGAGTCTGCGGAGCCGTTGATCGGCTCGATGTGCAGGCCCGATGTGGCGTCGTTCTCCTGGAGCTTCTCGAGGAACGCGTACGCGGCCTTGCGCACGGCGCCGTCGAGCTTGCCGAACGACGGTCCGAGGATGATCTGCGGCATCGGGGATGATCTCCGGTTCAGGCGGTCAGGGCCGCGCGGAGCGCGGCAGCTTCAGGTTCGACGACGACCCAACCGGCGGCGTGGAGGGTGCGGATCGTCTCGTGGTCCAGGTCGTCGACGTGCACGGTCACCTTACGGTCTGGCCAAGACAATGAGAGAGGCACGCCGTCACCCACCTCGTCCCCGATCGTCGGTGCCTCGAGTCCCGATGCCGCGAGGTCGAGGAGCTCGACCAGCAGATCGTGCTCGGCCTCCGTGGCGAGCCGTGCCACAGCACGCCAGTCGGGGTACGTGTCGAGCCGCTCACGGAGCTCGGCCTCGACACGGCTGGACTCCTCGGCCTCGGCCAGGGAGGGCTGGGCGGCCGGCTCGGCGCCCGTGAGCATCGACCGCGTCACGATCCGCAGCGGCAGCTCCTCGCGGAAGTTCAGCAGGTTGGCGAGGCGCAGCCACTCCCGCCACGAGGTCTTCTCGTCGTGGCCGAGAGCGTCGACCGCGTCGTCGAGGACGACGGCGATCTCGAACGACTCGCCGACGAAAGACCGGACGCCGATCGCCACCGTTCCCTGAGACCACACGCCGCCGAACTTGGTCCCGGGCGGGAGACCTGCACCGTCGAGCACGTCGAGCGTGACCTGGTCCATGCCGATCTCGGCGGAGATCGCGCCGCCGTTCAACGACGGCGCGACGAGCAGAGGCAGCCACCGGGCGAGCTGTGCTCGGCCGCCGCGGTCCGGACGCTGGACCCAGTCCAGCAAGAGGTCCAGCGCGGGACGGGTCACGAGAGCGACGGTCGCCGGCGACAGCGAGTCCTTGGCCTCGCTCAGCACGGCCGCGGTCGCCTGGGGGTGCAGCCACGGTACGTCCGTCGTCGACGAGTGCTGGCGGTCGAGGTCCTCCCACGTGAAGGCGAGCACCTGGTACCCGAGGCCGCGCAGTGCCTGTCGCTTGGTGGCGTCGTCGGCGAGCCGGTTGACGGCGGGGGAGGCGTGGAACTGCCAGCCGTCGGTGTAGATCGCGGTCGGCGGGACGTCCGGGCGGTCGCTGCGCAGCACGAAGTCAGGCTTGGTCCCCGCCTGCGCGACGAGGACCTGCGGCTCGAGCCGCCAGTGCGCGCCACCGGGCATGGTGATGGACCACGTGTTGCCGTTCGGACCGGGCTTCTCGGTGATGGTCGAGCCCATCTTCTCCAGGCGCTCGCGCAGCACCTTGCGGAAGAGCAGCTCGATATGGGTTTCGGGGTCCGCCACGTCCGGCTCGTCCACGGTGACCGTCCACGGGCTCGCGGCCGGGACCTCGTCGTCGGCACCGACCTGCGACCGGCCGAGCAGGATCGACCGGAGGTGGCGCGCCGCGGAGGCCCGTGAGACGTGCTCCACCTGGTGCAGTGCGGCATGGGGGAGCAGACAGCGCTCGCAGGCGAGCTTCCCGTCGTGCTGGCAGGAGCACTCCTCGAGGTGCTGCCAGGCGTCACGCAGCATGGCCCAGACAGCCTCGTGGTCGGCGAGCTCGGCGAGGTAGCCGGTGCCGCCGCGGACGACGTCGTGGAGCAGCAGGGCCTCGGCGGGGCTGTCGGCGGCGGGGCTGGGGTCGACGACGTCCGTGACCTCTAGGTGGTCCGGGTCGCCGCCGATCCGGATGCGCAGCGCGAGCAGCAGCGCGGCGCGCAGCGAGGGGATCGAGAAGTCGTCGCCGATGGTCACCGACTCGGGCAGCCGCAGGACGAGGCCCTCGGTGGTCAGCGACCGCGCGAGCGCGACGGTGCGGACCTTCTCGTTGCTGGCCTTGCGCAGCGGGCACCACGGGCGGTGCTCGGAGGCGCGGTTCGCTCCGGTGGAGGTGTCGAGCTTGCCGCACTGCTCGCACACGCGGAAGAGGGCGACGTCGTGCGGCTGCCCGGCGAGCTCGACGGTGGCGCCCTGCGCGGAGGCCTTGCCGAGGTTGAGCCAGCGGATGGTCATCTGCCGCTGGTAGCGGGCGCCGAACCCGTAGTCCTCGACGAACCACTGGCGTGTGACGGCGGTCGGGTCGACGTCGGCGAGCGTGCGGATGGTGAAGCGCTCGCGCTCGCGCTCGTCGTGCCGGTCGTCGATGGTCGCCTCTTCGCGCCGGATGACGGACGAGACGCGCTTGAGCTCGACTACCTCGATCTGCTGCGCGATGTCGGCGATCCCGGGATCACCGCACCGCGGGCACGACGACGGCGCGCCGGTGCTTCCCGGCGCGGTGGAGTCTGTGACGTCCTGCGTGTAGCCGCACCGCGGGCAGCACGCCCAGGTACGGACGGCGTCGTCGTCCCGGCCGAGGTCGAGCGCGTCGATGGCGATGGCGTACCCGCGGGCGTAGAAGGTGGAGCCGGGCGCGAAGTCGCGCAGCGCCTGCGCCGAACCCCGGTTCAGCTCCATGTGCTCGGTGCGGTACTCCTGGGAGTCGGGGTCCACCCAGGACAGCGCGACCTCGAGCGACACGGAGTCGTCGAGGAGCGTGTAGTTGGGGAGCAGGCCGTGCTCCTCGAGCACGCCCACCCAGTGCTCGGTGGACGCCAGGGCCTTCTGGTACTGGGTGAGCTTGAGCGCGGCCTGCGCGGTGCGGAGAGCGCGCTCGTCGTCGCTCGTCGCGGCGGGCGACTCCGCCTTGATCCGCAGACCGTCGGCGGCGTTGATCGCCGTCTGGATCTCCTTCTCGCGGTACGCGAGGGTCTCCATGCGGGCTCGCCAGGCCTGGGACGCCGCGTGCGCACGTCCGGCCAGCTCGGAGGGGACGGTCTCGCCCGAGCTCGCGTCGACGGACGGCAGCGCCCATTCCCGCAGACTGTCCTTCACGGCGTCGGAGATCTCGGCGAACCCGCTCAGGAACCGGTCGAGCAGTGCAGGGCCCTCGGCCTCGGACAGGGCGACCAGCTCGCCGAGGAACGTGCCCGGGTCGCTGCTGCCGAGCGCGTCGGAGGCGGTGCGCGGGTGCGGCGCGTCGGGCCGTCGCGCGAGCTCGTCGGCGAGGGACGCGACGTACTGGCGGCGCAGGATCTCCTCGGCGTCGAGGTAGGTCGCCGGCGGGCGAACGGCGCCGTTGATGACGCTGCCAGGGTCGGCGAACCGCGGGAGCTGGTCGCCGCGTGCGGTGACGAACGCGAGCGCGAGCGCGTTGCCGGTGAAGCGCCCGGCGCGGCCGACGCGCTGCAGGTAGGACGCGACGGTGCGAGGCAGGGAGCTCAGCATGACGGCGGACAGCTCGCCGATGTCGATACCCATCTCCAGTGTGGGTGTCGCGACGAGGACGTTCGGCGCGTCGGGTTCGGGGTCGCTGGACTTGAACGCCGTCTCGTACGCCAGCCGGACCTCGTCCTCGAGCATGCTGGTGTGCTCGCGCGCGACGACGCGTGCCGGGTCGGAGTCCTCGTACATCCGGCGGTAGAAGTTGTCGGCGATCGTGTGCCGGCGCAGGCGCCCGGTGCATCGGGCGACGAGGCACGGCGCCCCGTCGAGCTGGTCGACGACGGTCGCCGTCGCGGGCACGGTCGAACCGCAGTCGCTGCACTCCAGGCACAGGGCTCCTGAGCCGAGCGTGTCCCTCGTGGCCGCCTGGACGGTGATGCTCCGCGGAGCGAGGTGGTACGTCGTGGCACCGGACGACGACAGGAGCGTGCCGACGAGGTCGAAGCGCGCGAGCTGCTTCATGAGCAGGCGCGCGAACGTCGCGGCCTCGGTCTTGTCGACGTGCAGGCACTTGTGCGTCCACGCCGCGTACCAGCCACGAGAGGAACCCACGGGCTCGAGGTCGTCGCCGGGCGCCTTCGCGCCGGCTCCGGTGGTGACGGCGCCCCCGACGCGCGGATAGCCCGGCGCGCTGGCGCCCTTGCCGAAGCCGGGCATGCCGTCGTGGCGTCGTCGGCCGCCGGTGATCCACCAGCGGTTGCCGTCCTCCTCGCGAAACTTCTTGAACCACTCGTGGTCGATCGCGCCGCGGGTGCGCATGTGCTCGAGCACGCCGCGCACCCAGGCCCGGAGGTCGGCGTCGGTGGGTGTGAACCCGTCGAGCACGCCCTGACGGTCGGCCTCGTCGAGGGGAGCGCGCGCAGCGGTGAGCAGCAGCTCGGGATCGGCTTCGACCTCGGCGACCACGGTGCCCGTCGCCTCGAGCGTGCGGCCGACGGCGGAGCGCAGCCCGTGCTCGAGCAGCACGTCGAGCAGCAGGCGGCGGCGCACGCGTCCTCGCACCGTGTGGTGGACCTTGGCCCAGGACGCGGCCTTCCAGAACGGTGCGAACTTCTCGCGGTCTGCGAGGTCCGGCGGGAGCAGCCGGTACCGCTTCTTCGCGTCGTCCCCGGCCTCGGCGATGACGCGGTCCACGAGGGTGTCGAGGTCGACGGGCTCGTCGCCGACGGCGTGGCGCAGCACGGCACGGAGGGTCAGCGCGTGCGAGCGGGACTGCACGAACCCGGCGCGGTGCGCGGCGTCCTGCACCGAGTCGGTGAAGACGAGCGCCTTCTTCTCCGCCGGGTCGAGCCCCGCGGTGCCGAACAGGCTGGACAACGACACCGACAGCAGCGTCGCGATGGCCGAGCCGAGGAACCGGATGCCGTCCTTCTGCCCGCACGACGGGCAGTCGTCGTCCTTCGAGGGCTTGGCACCGGCGTCGTCCATCGGGTGCGCGAGGACGGGGAGGGCACCCTGGTCGGCGTCCTCGCCGTCCGGCGGTGTGGAGACGAGGCGGCGCTGTCCGACGAGGAACCACCACAGGCCCTCGATCTTCTCGCCACCCTCGGCGCGCTCACCCTCGGCGGGGGCGTGGACGAGGGCGCGGAACCGCTCGTCCCCGCGCAGGTGACGGCCCCGGATGTCGTTGTCGTGCGTGTCCAGATCGGTCCCGGTCGGGGCGAGCGCGACGCCCCAGCCGGAGCGGCCGCAGTGCCGGCAGTACAGCGCGGGGAACGCACGTGACTCGTCGCCGGACTCGTCCTCGTCGGAGTCCTGCACGACGACACCGTCGTCCTGCCAGCGGAACTGGGCGACGCCCGCGGTGGTGCGGTTCAGGCGCGTCAGCTCGCGGGTCCACAGGTGCACGTCAACCGACAGTGCGCCCCGCCCTGTCTCCTTGCGCAGGTGCGACAGGGCGGAGAGCACCGCGGTGAGCGTCTGCTCGGCGCGGGCACGCCAGGCCGGGTCCGACGACGGTGGGATCACCTGGGCGGCGAGCTCGCCCAGGTCCACGGCGTGATCCGCGAGCCGGGCCAGGCCGCGGTGCCCCGAGACGAGAGGGAGCGCCTTCACGAGGGTCAGGAGGTCGTCGTTCGAGTCGCCCGACAGGTCGGGGCGGGGCCACGCGGGGTCGACGTAGCCGGCGTCGCCGGAGCCCTCGCGGTACAGGTGGGACAGCACCCTCCGGGTGAGGGCGTCGGGGTCGGTCGGGTCACCCTCGGTGAGGTCGGCGAGCAGGGCGCGTGCGACGACGTCGTCCACGTCGACCGGGTGCAGCCCGCGCGCCTCGGTCCGGGCCACCGCGTCGCCGACCCACTCGTCGAGCGACAGGCGCGACTCGGTCACCACGGACTCCGCGGGGAACTCCTCGCCGAACACCGTGCAGGCAAACTCCAGCATCGCCGTCGGGTCGCCCTTGTCGCCCAGCGTCGCGGACGTCGCGACGGGCGTGACGATCCCGAGCGGGCGGTCGACGTCGGCGTCGGTGAGTTCTGCGTCGGCCAATGCGTCGGGCTCGGTGGGCCAGTGGGACTTCAACGCGAGCCCCAACCGGCGGATGAGCATCGCGACGTCGGTACCCTGCGCGCCGTCATAGGTGTGGAACTCGTCGAGCACCAGGTACTGCAGGGAGCGGGCGCTCGCGGACCACAGCTTCGCGTCCGCGTGGCGGAGCAGCAGCTGGTCGAGCATCTTGTAGTTGGTCAGGAGGATGTCGGGCGGCGTGTCGCGGATGATCGCGCGGTCGGTGATCAGGCCGGCGGTGCTGACCTTCGAGCGAGTGCCACCCTGCTGACCGGTGTAGAGCGCGGCGGTAATGCCGCCGAGCTCGGAGTTCCTGGTGAGTAGTTCCGTGAGGCGCTTCGCCTGGTCGTTGGCCAGCGCGTTCATCGGGTAGAGGATGACCGCCTTGATACCGCCGAGGCCCGCGCGCTTGGCCCGCAGCACGTGGTCGAGGATCGGGTAGAGGAACGACTCCGTCTTGCCCGAACCAGTGCCCGTCGTGACCAGGGTGGGCTGCGGGCGGCGGAGACCGCCGTCCGGACCGAGCGACGACAGCCGCTGGAACGCCGCAGCCTGGTGCCCGTACGGCTGCGGGTACCCGCCGTACCAGTCGAGCGAGTCGCGCCAGCCGTCGTCCGCGGGGCGGAACGGGAGCCGCAGTCGCACGTACGGGCCGCGGAACAGGCCCGTCTGCGGCGAGCGCAGGAAGTCCTCGAGCGACGCCCGCGTGCTCGCGTCGGCCAGGGCGAACGTCGTGCCCAGATACTCCAGCAACGCAGCACGCAGTGACTCGGCCTGGGACACGGGGAGGAGCTCGCTCACGTGCGCATGATTTCAGACTTCTCTGGCAACCTCAGGCGGTATCTGACGTGGGCATCTGTTCTCGCCGGACTTCACCCGCCACGGCCTCGACTAGCGCGACGCCCACCGATACCGTGCAACTCGCTCGTGGGAATGTGTGCCGACGAAGGAGATCGACGATGGCGACTGAAGCCGAGGAGACCGTCCAGACCAATCCGGTCGCTCGTGCGCTCCTGGTGGGACTCGACAAGGCCGTGCAGGTCGGTCGTCCGGCGATCCTGGGCCACGTACGTGCCACGGTTCGTCGCAACCCAGAGGCGACCCCGGCTGAGGTGGTCCAGTCGCTCGGCGCGCAGTTCACCACGCTTGTCGCTGCGACGGGAGCGGCCGCCGGCGGCGGTGCGGCGGCCCCTGGGGTCGGCATTCCTGCTGGGCTCGCCTTGGCTGTGGCCGATGCCACCGCGTTCACGACGGCGGCAATGACCTACGTACTTGCGGTCGCCGAGGTGTACGACATCCCGACCGAGGACGTGGTACGCCGGCGTACTCTCCTTCTCGGTGTCATGCTCGGAGACTCCGCCACCCCCATCATCAAGGAAGCGGCCGGACGTACCGGAGCGCACTGGGGAAGGAAGGTGGTGCAGAGCGTCCCCGTCTCCGCGCTGCGGAAGGTCAACGGCGTGCTCGGGAAGAACTTCGTCACGAAGTACGGGACGAAGCAGGGGATTCTCGTCCTCGGCAAGACAGTGCCCTTCGGGATCGGTGCCATCATCGGAGCCGGTGGAAACGCGGCGTTCGCACAGTTCACCATCCGCTCGACCAAGAAGTCCTTCGGTCCTCCCCCGACCGAACTTCCTTCGTACCTGCGCTCCGGCACGGACGGCGATCACGATGAAGACGTGGTGGATGCTGGTGTGGTCGACGCCGAGATCGTCGGGGACTGAGTCAGCGCCTCATGGCAGAGATCGGTGACGGGTGGGGGCCAGCGGCTCCGACGTGGGTCGGCGACGTTAACCTCCAGGCATGGACCAGCCACAGCCTGTCCGGGTCGTGACTCGTGATCTCCCTGATCGCCTCCTTGAAGCGTATCGCCGTGCGGGGATGGTGGCATGGGACACCGAGACGTCCGGACTCCATCCGCTGAGCGATGAGCTGCAACTCTGCCAGCTTTCAGCCCGAGGTGTCGGGACCACGCTCGTCCAGATCGGGCACGAGCGGCCTGCGGGTCTGATCGCTCTGCTGGCCGATCCTGCGGTGCGCGTCGTCATGCACCATGCTCCGTTCGACCTCCTCTTCATGCGGGTGGCCTGGGAGGTGCGAGCGACCAACATCCGGTGCACGAAGATCGCCTCGAAGCTGGTTGCTCCTCAGAGCCCGCCGTCAGAGCACAGCCTGGCGGCCTTGAGCTCGCGGATGCTCGGTCGCTCGCTGACGAAGGGGGCTGTCAGGACAAGTGACTGGGGCGCGGCTGCACTGTCGGACGAGCAGATCCGGTATGCCGCCGCCGATGTCGACCATCTGCTCGACCTCTATGACGTGCTCGAGGGAAGGCTTGCCGAGGCGGGCGTCTCGGACCTCTACGACCAGTGCTGCGACTTCCTGCCCACAAGGACGGAGGTAGCCGCGCTCGGGATCAGCGACGTCTTCGCCTACTGACTGTCAACCCTCGGGAATGGTCCGCCATCGTGGGCCGGTGAAGAACTCGAACCCGTCGATGCCGGTGGCGGACAGCTTTGCGAGAACTCGCATGTGGGCGGGAGCGTCAGGGCCGTTGACCCGCTGAACCCGCACCGTGACGTCCGTCTGCCGGCGAAGCCGGTGAAGATCTTCGAGGAGTAGGTCGGGCACCCAGCCGACGACCTCTCCCGACGCGGTCACCAGGAGCGCGTTGGGGTTGTAGGAGTTCGTCGGCTCCGGTTCGAGCCGCAGCTCTTGCCCGGCAACCAGGGTCGTGAGCGTCCGCTCGACGTACGTGGGCTCGACTCGCTGCGCAATGCCGTCGCGGACGATCTCGTTCTCCGCGACGTGACGGGTGCCGTGGACGAGGAAGCTGCAACGGACGGTGCCGTCGATCACCTCCGGGACGGGGAAGAGCTGCAGGTGGTCGATCTCGCGTCGCCCGTGGGACCGCGCGATCTGCTCCCACGGCTCGTCGTCCTCTGGGGTGAGCCCGAGTTCGGAGACGTACCGCACGTAGTCAGGGCGACGAGGGCTCATTGCTCGCTGCGCGAACAGGTGGAAGAGCGTCTCGCTCGTGTACTGGCGGTCAAGGCCACGAAAGCCGAGCAGGGGACGAAAGCCCTCGATGTCTCGGACGCTCTCGAGGTAGGCGAAGCCGTAACCTGCGTCGTCGTGGGACAGCACGCCGATCGGCACGATGCGTCGCGACTGCTGGTCCTGCCACGCCACGATCATGCGTCGGTCGCCTACAGAGGAACGCTCGCGCCCACGATGTGCCTCAAGCGTTGCGGTCGCACTCACGCTGGATCCTCCTCGCGTTCTCGTCCAGTAGTCGGATGATGAACGTACTCGTCCCCTCTGACAGCCCGGGCGTTCTTTCCACCACGGTACGCGCGGTCGCCGCCGGGAGCGCGGAGGCGGTGTCCCGCCAGAACCGTAGTCCACCGTCTGAGCAGAGTGCGACGGCGTCGACGGCGAGCGTGACGAGGCTGGGGATCGAACTTGGCCCCGCGTTCTCGAACCGGGTGGCGTGCCCGCGTTCGGCGAACCGTTGGAGCAGAGGGCTGTCCGCCGCAAGTTCGCGACGCTGTTCGTCCGTGAGCCCGTAGCCGAGGGAGCTCGCGTGGTCGAAGGTCGGGCTGAGAAGGCGCCGGGCGTCGGCACCGGTCTCGGGCTCTAGCACTGCCCAGTTCTGTTCGTGCCGGTCGGCGTTGCCGATCCAGGCGTCGAGGATCAGGTAACCGACGAACACGTCGAACGCCGTCAGTTCGGGCGCTGTATCTGGCGGGGGATCGACGTCCGCGAGTGCAGCGCGGATGTTGGCGAGGGAGTGGCCGGGACGAGTCTTGCGTTCGGCGCCGACACGTTCCTCGTACGTCTTGAACCCGGGTGCACTGCAGTCGAGAAGCTGGTCGGCGCCGCTCCGGAGGGCGAAGCCAGGAGGGACAACACGTCGGGAGATCAACCCGTCGACCCCTTTCCTTGTCGCCGGTTCGACGTGCGCGTGGGGCAGTCCGAGCAGGCCGGCGAGATGCGAGGCGATCACCTCGGCCCAGTCCATGCCCATGCGGGTCCCGTTTTCGCGGAACCGCACCGGCTTGTACAGCCACCGGACGTCCTCCGGATCCGCGAGCCACCACTTCTCCTCAGCTCCTACCGGCTCTTCGGCGATGGCGCGCCAAGACGTCACGTCTATCCGTGCGAACGGGGCGAGGCTCACCCGGAGGAGGCTATGCGAAGCATCATCCGCACGCAGGTAGCCCCGTCGCGCGCCTCGTCGACCTCGTGAGAGAGCGCGGTGGCTGGTAGCCGCGTGAGGGCAAGTACTCGTTCACGAGTGCTTGCGCTCAGGCTCGCAGGGCAACGCTTGCAAGGTCTCGAGCCATGCGCGGGTGAAGCCGCGTCGGCGATCGACGCGGGGTCCCACGAACACACCGACAATCAGCGCGCCGACGACCAAGATCGCGCCCAGAAGGATGGCGATGGCGGGAACAAGGATTCCGGGGCCGGGCAACTGCAGGACGAGGGCCAGCAGCGCGACGAGCAATGCGACGAGGCTCGTCTGGCCCACCCCGAGCGCGGTACGTCCATGACCGGGAGTGTCGACCTCGAGGCGAAAGTGCAAGTACGCGAGCGTCTCGAGCCGCTCGTCGTCCGTGAGCTGTCGGAGCCGCGGTACGTCCGGTCCCGCTGGGAGCCTCGTGAGGTCGACTGCGGTCGAAGGACGCGGATCGCGGCCAATGGTCTTCATGGTGTGATCATCGGGTCAGAGATTCAGGTCCGCCTCGGCGAGGCCCTCGTCGATGCTGGTCGCGGCGACAGGGGCATCGGCAGGAGACGACGGCGCGTCGGCCGCTCGATCGACGCCGCTCGGGGCGGCAAGGCGTCGACGGATGAGCTCGGCAAGCACCGCCCGGCGAGCGTCCACGAACTCGCCGAATTCGGTGACTGACGTCGGTAACGGGGGCAGGGCGTTGCGCTCGAGGTAGTTGGCGAGCTGATGGCTGTCCGCGTACTGCGCGGCGGCCCACGAGGCTGGCACCTTGTCGGACTTCGAGATGTTCACCGTCCCTTCGAGGAGCTGAAGGTTGGGCAGGCGGTCGCGCGCGTCCTCGTACGACTCGATGGTCGTGGCGTCGAGACCGGCCGCTCGGAGCTTCGACCTGCTCAACAGCGCTGCGGGGAACACGTGGTCGACGTGATGAACGTTCCGGGTGTCGACGTGAGGGAACAGTGCCGCCAGGACCGCGAAGGTGCGGGTCCCGCCGTACGACAGGTCGAGCAGGTCGTCGATCTGGTCGGCACTCAGCGCGAGGGACTTGCCCAGCGCCGCCATGCGTCGTTCGATCTCGACCGCGGGGAAGCTGTCCGCGCCGTGATCCTTCAGCACTCGGCGCAAGTCACGGAGCAGGGAGTCGAGGCCCGACCCCCATACGCCGCGCATGACGAGAGACCGCAGGACCCACGAGCGAAGAGTGGCGCGGTCCGTGGACTCGCCCACAGATGTCCGGTACGACTGGCCCAACCCGCGCCGGTGCACGTAGTAGGCGACCGGGATCAGGACGCTGTCCGCGGCAAGCTGGCCTCCGGAGAGCCCGAAGTCGTGCAGAAGACCGGTAGCGAGGTGGAGTGACGCCGAGATCTGCTCCCACTCGATCTCGAGGGTGGCCATGTTGTCGGCCGTGAAGTTGCGGACCTTGAATCCGACGTCGGGGACGTCGGCGAGGACGAGCCCCGCCTTCAGGACGACGTCCTTGGTGAACCTGAACCCGTTCCCGGTGGCGTTGAGCCCGTCGACGAGATCGTTGACTGCCTCGCGCGCGTCGACGTTCTTCCACTGCGCCGTCGCGATCGACAGCAGCAGGTCGCTGTACGAGAGGACGGTCCCGCCGGAGTTGACACGGATGAAGATGTCGAGCACCCGCTCGATGTCCTGCTCCTCCTCCTGGTAGAAGTGCAGGTTCTGGTCGGAGTGCACGGCCGACCAGAGGCGACCGAGCATGTCGATGGCGGTCTCGTGGTTGCCGAGCTGCTGCTGCGCCAGGAGCTTCATGAGGCTGCTGACGTCTGGGGTCGTGAAGACCTTGGTCACCGGGAACCAGAAGCGGGCCTCGTCCTGTTCCATCGCCTCGATCTTGCCGTCCGTCAGGAACCGGAAGTCGTACCTCAGGCCGGCCTCGTTCTCCGCGGCCTCCTCTCGCACGTTGAGGTAGAGGCGCTGCTTGGGGTAGGCGGCGGGGTTGTTGTACCAGGCGCGGGGGAGCCGGTAGGCGTACGTGCCCCGGAGCCCGATGTTCAGCGACGTGAGCCGCTGCTGGCCGTCGAGGATCGCGGACGCTATGCGGTCCGGCTCGACGTCCAGGGCTGGGTTGTGCCTGTTGTCGAACTCGCTGTACTCCCGCATGAAGCCGTAGAAGCGGAACGTCTCGAGGGTGGGGCGTTCGATCTTCCACGAGAGGAAGCTGCCGATGGGGTACCCCCGGAGCAGCGAGTCGAACAACGCCACGATCTGCTTGGGTCGCCAGACGTACTCGCGCTGGATCGCCGGAAGGATCAGCTCCCCCTTCTGGATCCGGCGGAGCACGTCGGCGATCGTCGTCGGGGGGAGGTAGCCCATGGCGCGACGCTATCCGAGTGCGTAAACCTCGGCACCTCCGAGTGAACGGCTATCGCGTCAGGCCCATGGGGGATGCTGCACCCGTCTCGCCATCACCGGCCTCCGGCCCGAAGCCGGGGTGCGGGGACGTGGCTTCGGACTGCCGCCGCTCCCTGGATCACGGCACCGAGGCCGCCGAGAAGCCTGATCATCTCGGCGACTCCGAGGTCGCTGCGCAGGGCGGGGTTGGATTCGAGCAACAGCCTGATGCGGCGCGCGCCCTCCTCGGGCGTGAGCTGCCGGAGCTCTTGCTGCGCGGCCAGCACCGCCTGGTCCGCGTCGGCGATCTGCGCGTTCGTCAGCGTCCACCACAGCTGCTGCTCGATGGACGCAGCCGCAGCCCAGGCGCGGAAGTTCGCCTGCCACTCGGCGCCGGTCATCGCGATGCCTGGAGCCGGCTGGCCCGGCGGCAAGGCCCTCGGATGGGACGCAGTGGCAGTCTGCGGGGCCGGGGCGATACCGGCCCGCGGGGCTAGGTGGTTGGTCCAGGCCGCTCCGTCCCAGTAGCGCCTCTGCGCCCCGTTGGTCGCGGGGTCGGGATACCAGCCGGCAGGCGTCGCCGTGGCGTGGGCCGCCGGTGCGACGTGGTGGGTCCACTCGCGTCCGTCCCAGTAGCGCTGAAAGGCTGGGTTCGCCGGGTCGGGGTACCACGCGGCGGGGATCGCGGGCGCGGCGGTCTGGACCCGCGCGAAGTCGTCGGTCCAGCCCGCCCCGTCCCAGTAGCGCAGTCGGGTCGGATCAGCGGACATCCGGTACCACCCGGCCGGCGCCGAGCTCGCGGGAAGGGCGCGGTCACTCGCCACGGCCTCGGCCTCGCGCTTCCTCCTGACGTGCTGGACGGCCTTGACCCCGGCGACGCCGACGGCGATACCCGCCACGGCGACGAGCGCGAGAGGGACCAGACCCGAGATGCTCGGCTCGTCGTCGGCGTAGCTCTCGTCGTCGTGCTCGGAGATCTCGTCCCCGACCACGATGTTGGAGAGCGCGTTCGTCCCTCGGCCGCGGGCGAGAGGACTCTGCTTGCCTGGGTGGGTTCGGGACTCGGAGAAGTCCGCGTCGTCCTTGATGTAGACGGTTCGATTCTCGGCCCGGTATCCCGCGAGCGGATGGTCAGTCATCTGCTACCGCTTCCTTCGTGAGTTCGGTGCCGCGGTGATCGCGGGCGCGATAGCCATGGGCGCCGCTCATCGCAGCCCCAGTCGTCGCTCGATGTTGATGCGCCGGACCTGCGCCGGGAGCGTGAACAGGTCCACGAACCACCCGATCAGGAACCACGCGACGGTGAGGAGGTAGCCGACTCCTCGTGCGGTCTTGCCCAGGTAGAACCGGTGCGCGCCGAACCAGCCGAGGAAGAACCACCACAGGTACGCGACGGCGAGAGACTTCTCGGGCATGGCGTAGGCGGCAGGGGCGGTCGGCTGCGCGTACATCGCCGTGCCGGGGGCAGGCTGGAAGTTGACGCCGGTCCCGGGGACCGGAGGCGGCATCGACGACGGCGGGGGTGGCGGCGCGTAGCCCGGTGCCGGAGGCGGCATCGAGGACGATGCGTGCGGCGGCGGAAGATTCGGCGGCGCACTCCCGCCCGGCGCCTCATACATGACGGTCCACTCCGAGGCGGCGCTCGAACTCGGCGTAGGCCTGGCGCATGTGAGCCTCGCGGTCGAGGGTCTCGAACGGGAGCTCGTAGAGGTAGTCGACGCCACTGCCCGGGTGGGTCGAGGTGAGCTCCTCGTCCGTGTAGCGGCCGTCGTTGCCGCCCCGATTGCGCCAGAGCGTCAGGATGCTGTTGGGCACGATGCGGCCGTTGGCGTCGAAGTGGTCGCGGTTGCGGTCGTAGCCGTAGAGCACCGGGAACTGCGTGCGGTAGATGGTGCAGAGCTCGTCCGCCGTGAGACCCAGGGACAGCGCGACCAGCGCGTCGATCTCCAGGAGCGCTTGACGGCGGTCCTCCGCACGACGCAGCGGTGTCTCGGGCGTCCAGACCGGCCCCACGTCGCCGAGGTCCACGAACCCGGAACGCTCGGGCAGCCCGGTCCACGAGTCGTCGGCGAACGCCGGGTCGAAGCAGTCGGCCCAGAGGTCGGCGTAGGCGTCGGTCACGCAGTTGAGGCGGAGCGCGCGCAGGCGGAGCGCTCCGTCCAGGCGCCCCAGGTCCGGACAGGGCAGCCGCTTGAGCGTGACGAAGTTGATCTCCGACTTCGGCGATGTGCGAATCGAGAAGTCCAAGAGCATCGACGACGCGACTCCAGCGAGCCGCGCGACTTCGCTGGGTTCACGGTGCGGAAGGCTCACCGAGTAGACCGGGTGGACGTGCGCCGCGTCCGGCGGGATCAGTGCTGGCACGAGTGTGCGCTCGCCGGTGTTGGCCGCCATGCGGCGCCAGGCGAGGCGGTAGAAGCCTCGGGCCGAGACCGATTCCGTGCGGATGCGGGTGCCGTCGGCGTCGGTGCGGTGCTCGACGTTGCGCACGTATTGCGGGTCGACGGTGGGCACGGCGGCGAGGGCGGAACCGTCCAGCGCCTCGCGCACCTCGCGGGTCCAATGCGTGTACGCCGCGTCGTACGCCGCGCGGCTTCCCCGCGGCTTGTACGACGTCGCAGGGATGGCGTCGGGTGCGAGCTCCTCCAGGTCGACGGCGGACCAGTCGAGGTTGTGGAGCATCGTCGAGTTCGGCGTCTTGTAGGCAGGATTCGCTACGTGCAGGTGGGGTCCCTGAAGAATCACACTGGCCCATGAATCGGCAGGGCCCCATTCTTTCGCAAAAAAACCGTTCTTGAAGTCGGTTGTCTCGTTCCACCCCTGGGAGAACTGCAACCCAAGTGATCCGATGCGCGGCGCAAGGGCGATCTTGTCGAGCACGGCGGCCGTCGATCGGTTCACTGCATAGACCATCCGGCTCTGACGTACTGGAACCGTGTCGTTTTCCAATACCGCGTGCCAGGTACCAAGCACCGAGTCGTCGACAACGATCCTGCGCCCTTCGTGAGGACGAAGGTCCCAGTTGCCGTCTGGGTCCTTCAGTCCGGGCTCCGCACCCGAACCGTCGTGTGCAAGTGAACGCAGCGCAGTGTCCGGGTGGTAGAGCGAAGCGGCCTGCATGAACTTTGGCGAGCGCGCGGAGCCGTAGACGTGTACTCCGTAGCTTACGAGGTGGTGAACTTCGAACAAGGTTAGCTCGTTTATGAACTGCCAGTGCCGACGCAGCCGTTCGTAGGTCGCAG
The DNA here is from genome assembly GCF_059159985.1 of Cellulosimicrobium sp. BMG9.23. NCBI lineage: Bacteria > Bacillati > Actinomycetota > Actinomycetes > Micrococcales > Promicromonosporaceae > Cellulosimicrobium > Cellulosimicrobium sp. BMG9.23. Next base: position 385,266 of record NZ_JBZGBZ010000005.1, on the reverse strand, counting down.
CACGCAACGGTCCCGCCTTCTCGTCGGTGAAGTGGGTCTCCGGGTGAATCAGACCGATTGAGCCCACAACCGAGCTGTGCCGCCACGTCTGCTCCATGAAGCAGCGATAGAGGTCCGGCCGCAGGCCGTCGAGGTGCGGATACTCCGCGGTGCTCGACACCGCCTCGCGAGTCGAGATCGTCGACGTGAGCGTATCGAGGTAGAAGGCCTTCGCCTCGGGGTTCGCGAACGTCCGCTCCCGGAGCTCTATCGCCCGCGTGGTAGCGAGTTTGCCCTCCAGCGCGAACCCGATCTCGTACTCCGCGAGCGCCGACGCCTCGTCGAAGTCAGGCCGCACCCACGGCGGGTTACCTGCCTGTAGGTCGAACCCACCGCGCCCGGCAAACACCGGCGCGAAGTCGAGCTCCCAGTGGAAGAACCCCTGCTGGGCGGCGACCTTCTCGCAGACGCCGAGCCACGGGTGCTCTGCGAGCACCTTCTCGGGGTCGAGTGCCTGCGCGAAGCCCAGGTCGAGCTCCTCGGCGGTGTTGAGCTCGTTCCAGTCGGCAACGTCGGAGAACGTCTGGTCGCCGCCGCGCCAGCGCTTGTCGGAGCCCGTGCTCGCGGCCGAGACGGTGACCCCGACGAGCTTTTGCAGCGCGTCGATCCACTCGCCGAGCGACGGCGGTTCGATCTGGACGCGACCGCGCTCGCCGCCGTCGGACACCTCGGTGCCCGCTCCCTCAGTGTCCACATTGTCGGTGCGCGTGGTCAGCTCGTCCGTGAGCGGCCAGAACCACAGCGCGCACCAGGCGTCCATGACGCGGCGTAGTCGCTGGTACGCCCCGCGCGCGTCAGCCAGGCTCGCCTCGATCTGCTCTCGGGTCACGGCCCCACCGGCAGGGAGGTCGTCGGCACCCCAGACGTCGACCTGCCGGCGGATCTCGGATTCCGCGATCGTGAGCCGCCGCAATGCGATGTCCCAGAGCTGCTCGACGCGCAGCGCGATGTCGTCGAGCGCCTTGGCCTGCGCGGCCGTCGGGCGTACGAGCACGCTCTTGCGCCACGCCTTGAGCCGAGCCAGCGCCTCGGGCGCGAGCTCCTTGGCCTCCTTCGCCTCGACGGCCGACCCCCAGCCCTCGGCCGGCAGCAGGAAGTGGTGGATGCCGCCGTCGACCCCCGACTCGGAACCCCCGGGCTCTGACGCTCCCCGCAGGAGCGACACGTCGCGCGGGATCGCCTTGAGCCAGTCCTTCTTCGTCACCTGGTCGCGGCGGAACACCGCACGCCGCGCTCCGATGAGCGAGTTGCCGCGCTTGAGGTGCAGGCCGAACCACGGTGCGCTCAGGCCCTCGCCCATGGTGTCGAGCCACAGGGAGATCTCCGCGAGCTCGACCGCGGTCGCGTTGAGGTCGACCCCGTACACCTGGTGCAGGGCGATGTACGCCTTGACCTTCTGGAGCTCGGCCGCGTACCTGTCCGGGTCGATCGACTCGCCACGCTCCGCCTGGGCGCGCTTGAGGTACTCGGCGGCGAGCTGGCGCACGGCCTCGATCGCGAACGCCCCCGACCCGAGGGCCGGCTCGCACACGGTCAGGTCGAGGATCTCCCGGGCGGACGTCGTCCGACGCACGCCGTCCGGGCCCTCCTGGTCGAGCAGCTCCTCCAACGCCTGCGACACCGTGAACCGGGTCAGCACCTCGGGCGTGTAGTACGACGCCGACTGCTGCCGCTCCCGGCCCGCGAGCCGGAACACGAACGTGCCCTGCTCGTGGACTACCGGCTTGAGCTCGCCCGTGACGGGGTCCGGCGTCTTGACGAAGTCCTTGGCCGCGATGGACTGCGACCGCACGACGGGCACCACCCACGAGCCCTTCTCGGAGTTCCCTTCCTTTGCGACCTCGTGCAGGTCCTCGGTGGCGAAGAAGCCCGTGTAGCTCATGAGGCCCTCGTACACCGCGCCGAGCTGGTTGATCCCGAGCTCGGCGTACGAGATGAACCCGCGGTCCTTGCCCTTGGACTCCTTGCTCAGCAGCAGGTGCCGCAGCACCTGTTGCAGGGCCGCGTTACCCAGGCCGACGGCGTCGATGTGGGCGGTGGCCCTCGGCAGGAACAGGTCGGCCTTGAGCGGCTGGAACGTCAGGCCGTCCGCGCCGTCGTCGACGCGCTGCACCTCGCCGTCGACCCGCTCGCCTCGTGAGGCGCCCGCAGCGCCGTCGTGCCCCTTGTCGACGAGCGCGAACAGCGTGCCCAGCGACTGGTACAGGTGCGTGCCGTGCTCGGAGCGCGGCCCGGCGATCTCCACGAGCGTCAGCTCGCGCAGCCGGTCGAGGCTGTACCCCTGCTCGTACGTCGGGTCCCCGACGGGCAGCACGCCGAGGTCCGGCGAGGCCTCCGCGAACAGCAGGAAGAGGATGCGGTAGAGATAGCGCAGCGCGTGCCGCGCGAGCTCCTGCGCCTCCGCCTGCGGCAGCGGCTCCAGCCCTTGCGCGGCACGGCGTCGCACCACCTCGTTCGCGATGATCTCGATGGACAGCCGCACGCCCTCGCGCAGGTCCTTGGACACCCCGACGGTGTGCTTCACCGACTCGTCCAGCACGGTGGGCCACCACAGGTTGCCCTCGGCGTCCGGGGCGAGCGACGCCGCCTCGACGCACGTCAGCGCGGTGTCCGTCTCGCCGCCGCGCTTGTCGTCCGCGCGCTCGGCCACGAGCTGGAGGTCGACGGCGAGGTACCGGCCCTCTGCCCAGCGGGCCTTCTCCCCGACGAGCATCCAACCCCCCGCCAGCACGAGCGCGAACTCCGGGGCGTCGTCCTGCACGAACAGGTACGACAGCAGCCGCGCCACCGAGTGGATCTGGGTCTTCTCGTCGACGTCGTACGGCTCCAGCAGCGTCCGGTCGCGGCGGGCCGGCTTGGCGGGGTCACCCTTGACCAGCAGCGACTCGACATCCTTGACCGCCACGGCCTCGACGATCACGAGCGGCGCGGCGGCCTCCAGGCCGGTCGCGTGGATCCACTCGACCGGCCCGACGCGCTTGGACTGCAGCGCGACCGTCGAGTAGCCGAGCACGTCGCGCAGCTCGGCGTACAGCTCGGGCAGCACGGCGAACCGGCCGCCCGCCTCGCCGAGGCCCGCCAGCGTGGACAGCAGGTTCGCGCGCGCGCCCACGAAGCGGGCGCGCGTCGTCTGCTCACCCTCCTTCGCGGCGTCGTCCCACGCCTTGCGGCGCTCCAGCACCTGCGAGCGGAACGACTGCTTGCCGTCCGTGCCGAAGTAGTGCTCGCTGATCCAGTCCTCGCCGACGACGATCGCGTCGCTCGCGGCCATCAGTGGTTCTCCTCGATGTGGTGCGGGACGACGACGAGCAGCGGCCTCAGCAGCGTCCGCTGCGGCGCCATCTCGCGCGCCAGGCGCGACTCCTCGTCGATGTCCGACTGGCGGTTCGTGATGCCCGCCTTGGCCGCTGCGGCCTCGCGGCTCATGAGCGCGGAAGCCTCCATGCGCCAGTGCTGACTGCGCTTGAGCCACGCCTCGACGCGCTGCTGGGTCTCGGCCTCGATCGACGCGATCTGGTCGCCGACGGCGACCTCCGCCGACCGGACCGCCTGCCGGACGAACGGCTGGAACGACTCGGCGCCGTCGATCGCCCCGGTGTTGGTGACACCGACACCCAGGAGCGCGACGGCGTCGGGCGCGGACCCGTGCTTGGTCACGAGCCCGAACGACGGGCTGTCCGGGTTGGGGAACGCCACCGTCTGGTACGACGTCGCGACGACCTGCCCCCGCGCGTTGTACAGCGCGGCCTGCACCAGGACTGTCAGGTCCTCGACGTCGCCGCGCACGGCGAACACCTGGTTGCGGCCCAGCGACGCGAGCGCCCGGTCGGACGCCCAGTCGACGATCGGGTGCAGCGGGCCGAGGAAGTGCGCCTCCGGCCAGGTGGACCGGGACTCCGCGCTCTTGGCGTTCGTCAGCTCCTGCTTGCCCTGCGCGAGCGACGTCGCCAGGCGCAGCGTCTCGGTGACGTGCCGGTCGGCGAGGTACGACTGCGGCAGGACCTCCAGGCGCTGCTGCAGGTCGCGCGGCGGCTTGAGCGACGCGATCGACTGGTGCGGGAACGTCTTCCACGCGACACCGTTCGTCGGCTCCTGGCCGGGCGTCGTGTAGATCTGGGTGAGCGCGTCCTCCAGGAACGTCAGCTCGTCGTCGTAGACGCCGGTGCGACCGCCGGTCTCCGGGGTCGTCGGTGGCTGCGCCGGGGTGGCGGGGCTAGCGCTGCCGAGGTTCATCATGCGCGCCAGGAGGCCGGCGGGGCCGTCGTCGGCGACGACCTCCTCGACCTGCTTGACGACGCTGTCCAGCGACTTCGCCTGGCGGAGCACGTCCGCGATCGCGCGCTCCTCGGCCTTGACCGAGTACTCGCCCATGAGCGACGCCGTGTCGCCGAGCGCGGTGTGCGCGTGGTGCTCGCGGTCCACCAGGCGCGTCAGGACGCGGATGTCGCCGCCGAACCGGGTCGTCGTCTGCGGGTCAAGCAGCAGCGTGGTGATCTGCGGGGGGAACTTCTGTCCGTACCGGTCGATGCGGCCGTTGCGCTGCTCGATGCGGATGAGCGACCACGGGATGTCGTAGTGCACCAGGTGGTGGCAGTGACTGTGCAGGTTCACGCCCTCGGACGCCACGTCGCCCGTCACCAGCACGCGGATGGGGGAGGACGCCAGCTTGAACGACTCGACGATCTCCTGCTGGTCGACGTCGGACAGGCCACCGTGCAGCACGACGACGTTCTCGTCGGTCAGGCCGAGGTCCTCCACGAGCTTTGCCTGCAGCCAGCCCAGCGTGGCCACGCGTTCGGCGAAGACCACGGCCCGCATCTCCGTGCCCTTGCGGACGCCGATGCCGCGCAGGTGGGCGAGCAGCGCCTCGTACTTCGCCGAGGGCTCGGACTTCGACCGCACTGCGACCTCGTGCAGGCGCGTCAACGCGGCGCGCTCGTCGGCGCGGGAGCCGGTGCCCGCCGATGCCCTGCGTACGGGGGAGGCAGGATCGGGTGACCCGATGCCGGGAAGGTGCGCGGCGCCGTCGGGCACCTGCTCGGCGCTGTCGGGTGCGACGAGCGAGTCCTCGTCGTCGGACTCCTCGCGGCCACCTTCGAGGACGCGGAGCCGCTTGCGCACCGACTCCTCCAGCGCCGCGGGGGAGGAGAGGAACGCCTTGGCGAGCGTCCACGGGAACAGCGTCGCGCCACCCTTGCCCGAGTACGGGCTGGCGCCGCCCGCCGGCCAGAGCCACGTGCGCTCCAGCTCGACCGCGATCTCCTCCTCGATCGGCGATGGCTCGACGAGCGTGTTCTGCGGCTCCTTGCGCTCCGCCCAGTCCGCGCCCACGACGGACGCGACCTCGGGGGAGTGGCGATGGCGGCGCACGATCAGCCGCTCCACCTGCTTCTCGTCCAGCTCGACACCGTCCGGCTTCACCGCCGACGGCTCGAGCATGCGGATCAGCGCCGCGAACGACTTGGGGTCGCCGTTGTGCGGGGTCGCGCTCGCCAGGATCATGGCGTCGGTCTGGCGGGAGAGCATCGTCGCGAGGCGGAAGTTCTGGGTCGAGGAGTTCGTGACGTTGTGCGACTCGTCGATGACGACGGCGTCCCACCGGTGCTTGCGCAGGTGTGCCACGTACTTGTCGGACTTCAGCGTGTCGATCGAGATGATGACCCGCTTGAAGTACGCGAACGGGTTGCGGTTCGCCGGCAGCTTCTGGCGGATGCGCTGGATCCCGGTGCTGTCGAGGCGGACGAAAGGCAGTGCGAACCGCGTCCACAGCTCGAACTGCATCTGCTCGAGCACGTGCTTGGGGGTGACGACGAGGATGCGCTCGCCGCGGCCTCGCCGGGCGAGCTCCGAGAGGATCATGCCGATCTCGAGCGTCTTGCCCAGACCCACCGCGTCGGCCAGCAGGATGCGCGGGCGCAGGTTGTCCGGGTCCAGCGCCTTGCGCACCGCGGCGAGCTGGTACGGCAGCGGGTCCGCGAGCGCACGGTGCGCGGTGGTGAGTGAGTCCTCGGCGATCGGGACCGGCGTCTTGCGCAGCATCGCCTCCAGCCACAGCCGCGACTCGCGGTACCGGGGGGAACCGTCCGCGACGACGGTCGTCTCCGCCGGGTCCGCGACCACGACGTCGTCGATCGCCGTCGAGAAGATGGCCTCTGTGTCGCGGACGAGTTCCGAGAGCCCGACGACGTGGACGAAGTGACCGTCCGTCGTCGGCTCCACCTGCGTGACGAGCCACTCCTCGTCACGGACGACCACCGTCGACCCCGGAGCAGCAGTGAAGACAGTGGTCCGTGACTCGGTCGGTGCTGCCACGCTCAGTCCTTCGGTCGTGCTCGATTCGGGCACCGTCTGTGGTGCGGTCGCTCGTGGCCGACGACACTGCGGCAGCCAGGAACCACCCCGAGGATATCCGTGGCCTGGCACGGTATGTCCCTCCTGCGGGTGAAGTCTGCTGCCCGCCACCGGAAGAACGCGGTGAGAACTGCCGGAAGAATTTCACCCGACAACGGTTGCCGAAGGACATTGCACGGTGACTTTGTGTCGGTTCGGCGCGTTACAGTCACCTCGATCACCGGCGATGGTCACCGGGAACGTGATCGTGAGATGAGCAGGAGCCTCGAGTGACGGACGTGCTGGACAGCGACCAACCCTGGTCCGAGGCAGATCCCACGGACGTTCACGTCCAGTTGCAGACCCTTGTCAGCGAGGAATGGTCCTGGGCTTCGTCGCTCGCCAAGATCCCGCAGATCACCGAAGTCACGCTGACCGTCTCCGCGCCGCTCTCCGAGGCGCGTGTCGAGGTCGCACTCGTTGACGGCGAGTTGCGCTACGGATCGACCGTCGTCCACGACGGACCGGTGCGCACCCCAACTCTGCACCTCGGTAGCGTCCACGTGCCGCTCTCTGCCACGGTCATGGCGACGATCGACGAGCGCCGGACGGCTGAGTGCGTGGTGACTGTGTCCGCGCGGGGAACCGTCCTCGCGCAGAAGGCGACCGCGGTGGACGTGCAGCCACGCGATCTGTGGAACTGGCAGGGCGACCCGCGCCGAACGCCCTCCCACCGGGCCGCCCTCCAGCGACGTGTGAACGAACTACAGGCACATGCTCAACCGCCCGGACTCTCGGGGCCCGGCACCGAGGTGGCACGCCTGACACGTCTTCTACGCGACGGTTCCGGGGGCGGTCTCGCCCGGGCACTTCTCGCCTCCTTCGTGCGGCCCAACCACCCCGAAGTCGCGGCGGTTGCACGAGAAGCCGCGGACGTGCTCGGCGCGAAGACTGGAGACCCGGGCTTCAAGGCGTTTCAGGCAAAGGATCCCGGGCTCGCGGCGAAGCGGGTCGACGACACGGTGATCGCGGTCTACGAGGCGCTCCGGGCGCGGAAGATCGCCTACTCCGAGCCTCCACCTGGATGGGACTACACCAAGGCCGGGCAGCGGGTGCGTGACCACGGCGATGTCGCGCGCGGTGGGCTCGGTACATGCATGGACACCACGGTGCTCATGGCTGCGGTACTCGAGCACGTCGGACTGCTGCCTGTGCTCGTGCTGATCCCGGGACACATCTTCGTCGGTTACTGGCGCAGGGATCCCGGACAGGGAACACACCAGGACTGGTACCCCGGCCGGCCTACCTATTTCGACGTTGCCGGCATCAGCAGCCTTGTCGAATCGGGGCTGCTCGGCGTCATCGAGACCACGACGTTCACCCTTGGGAAGGCGGTCTCACCCCGAGATGCAGGTCTCGTCGCCCGTGGAACGAACCTCAGTGACGGGCGCACCGCCGGCAGTCTGGCCCTGATCGACGTCGCAGCGGCTCGTATGGACGGTGTTCGGCCGCTGCCTGCCGTCAGCGCGCGGTCGGACGGTGTCGTGGAGGTCATCGAGTACCAAGCAGGCGAACGTCCCGCAGTGCTGCGGGTGGAAGACTCCGCCAACGGCGTCACGCCTGGCCCTCGGCATGTCGACCACCACCCGACGAGGTTCCGCACATGGAAGTCGTCGTTGTTCAGCCTGAACGCTCGTAACGCGCTGCTGAACCTTGGCCATGGACCGACCGTCCAGCCGTTCGTGCTTCCCGGAACGGCGCTCGGCGAACTGGAGGATCGCCTGAATCAGGATGTCGAGTTCAACCTCGTGCACGGCAGCGAGGTCTCCGAAGTCGACCGGGCTCAGGAGTTCCGGAACGCGCTCGAGCTCGAGCCGGAGCAGCTCCTTCGACGGTTCCAGGACCGCTCGCTCTACGTTCAACGGATCAGCCGCGCGAAGTCCACCCCGGGCGCCGTGACGAGGACAAAGTTCGTCTCAGAGCTCCGGACGATGGCCCGTCGTGCCAAGGAGGCGCGGGACGAGAAGGGGATGAACCCGCTCTTCCTGTGCCTCGGCCTCGTTCAGTGGTCCCACAAGGGGCAGGCGATGGCTGAGGCTCCGCTGATCCTCGTTCCTGTGCATCTCGCCGAACGCCGCGTCAGGGGACGGTTCTCGGTTGCGCTGGACACCTCCTCGCAGACCACGCCCAATGCTGCCCTGATCGAGTGGCTGCGGAGCGAGCACGAGCTGGTGATTCCCGAGCTGGCCGAGCCAGCCGCCGACCGTGCCGGGATTGATGTGGATGCGGTGCTTTCGGCGGTCGGGGCGGCCGTCGCCGCGCGCGGACTCCCGTTCACCGTGGCCGCGGAGGCGCGGCTCGCCGTCCTCGATCTGACCGCGTTCCGGATGTGGAGCGACCTCAACCAGCACGGCGACTCCTTCCTGGAGCAACCGCTGGTCAAGCACCTGGTGCACACGCCGACCGAGCACTTCGTCGATCCTGCGGTCGCGGGTAACGGCCACATCGATCTGTCCGCGCTGGACGACCTGCAGACCCCCATCCCCGCGGACGCCACTCAGAAGAGCGCCGTCCTGTGGGCAAAGGAGGGGCGCACGTTCGTGCTCCAAGGCCCACCCGGCACGGGCAAGTCGCAGACGATCACCAACATGGTGGCCGAGTGCGTGCAGGCCGGCCAGAAGGTCCTGTTCGTCGCGGAGAAGGGCACCGCGCTCGCCGTGGTCCAGCGCCGGCTCGACGCCATCGGGATGTCGCCCTTCACACTCAACCTTCACCACGAGGGCTCCAGCTCAGCCGTCGTGCGGGACCACTTGAAGCGCTCGCTGAGCACTCGAGCAACACCCGACCCTGTCGCGATGGAGAACGCCCAGCGGAGGCTCAAGAGCTCCCGCTACGAGCTTGGGCAGTACCCGACGCGGCTGCACCGGGAGAACCCCGTCGGCCTGTCAGCTTACGGCGCGCACGACAGGCTTCTCGTCCTCGGCGAAGGCCATGTCGTCGAGGTGCAGCCCGAGGTCGTCGCGCACCGTCCGGACCTCGTGGACCAGGTGAGGGAGGCGTTCTCGCGGCTGCCGCAGCTCGCCGCCACCGCGGACGTGCGCCACGGCCACCCGTGGCGGTTCGTCGGGCGCGCTCCGGCCGGGTCTCGTGACGTCACGACGGCTGCAACCGCGACCGTGCGGGGCATCCTCGACGGCCTGTCATGGAGCGACACACTCACCGGGCCGTTGCGCACCGCGCTGGACTCGGCGACCACCCCCGGACAACTGCGGCTTCTTGTTCTCGCCGCCGACCCCCTCCTTCCCCACGGACACGAGCTCGACGGAGTGCTGCAGCCGACCTGGCCTGACGGCGCCCGCCAGAGCCTCGAGGCGTGCGAACGAGCCGTCGCCGAGCGGCGGGCGCATCTGGGCGGGTTCCACCCGGACGTCCTTGTGCTGGACCTTCGACAGATCTGGTCCGCCTTCGAGACCGCGACGACGTCGGGGGTCCTCGGTCGCGCGAAGCGGCAGACCGCAGCGCTCGAGCCGCTTCGGGCCTACCTTCCGGCCGGGGCGACGCTCGCTCCCGGGGACGCCCGTGCCGCTCTCGGCGCACTGATCGCCGCGCAGGACACCGCACGCTGGTGCATGGAGACGCTCGCACGGACGCCGGGGCTCGCACCGGGTCAGCGGATCAACGTGTTCGTCGACGGAGTGCTCGACGGTGCCCGACGTCGGTTCGACGACCTCCGCAGCGCGACAGAGCCGCTCCGTGAGGACTCCCCGTGGGGACGGACGGTCCGTGAGGTTGCCATCACCGGGATCGGCCACCACTTGGAGCCCTTGCGCGCGTACGCGGACGCGTGGACGAGCGCGTTCGAGGTCCTGGGCGCGACGCCCGCCGACCTCGAGGTGTGGCGGGACGGGACCAGCCTGGCGTCTGCCGCCCGGCGCCACGCTGTCACCTGGCGGGGACAGATCGACCACGAGCGGCTTCTCCCGCTCCAGCGGTGGACCGAGCTCGTCGCTTTTCTCCAGCCGCTCATCGACGCGGGGATGGGTGGTGTCCGCGCTCAGATCCTCGACGGAAGCCTCCCGGCAGACCAGGTTGACGAGGCCTTCGAACGCGGGTTGGCTCGTGCGTCGGAGACCGAACGCTTGCGCACCGAAGGACTCGACCGCTTCGATTCGGAGGCGCACGACCGGCGCGTCGTCGCCTATGCGCAGGCGGAGACCGAGGCGAGACGGCAATGGGTGACGAGCGGCCCCGCCGCACTCCTCGAACGGAGGGGCGGGAAGGGCCTCGGTGCACGTACTGGCGGGCTCGCGCGCGAGCTGGAGAAGACGCGCGGGCGATTGGGTACGCGCGCGATCCTCAAGCGCTATGGCAGCGCCGTCCAGGAACTGACGCCGCTCGTACTGGCAAGCCCGTCGTCGGCCGTCGACCTCATCGCACCGGGTGTCATGGACTTCGACCTCGTGATCTTCGACGAGGCGTCCCAGATCACCGTTCCCGAGGCCGTGGGGGCGATCGGACGCGCCCGCGCCGTCGTCGTCGTGGGGGACAGCAAGCAGATGCCCCCGACCAGGAAGGTCGGTACGCGGCCCGCCACGGAGGACGAGATCGAGGATCCCGAGCTCGAGATCGTCGAGGACCAGGAGTCGATCCTCAGCGAGTGCGAGCTCGCACGGGTGCCGACGCTGCGGCTCTCCTGGCACTACCGCAGCCAGGACGAAGCGCTCATCGCGTTCAGCAACGGGGCCTACTACGACGGCGAACTCAGCAGCTTCCCGGCGCCGACGCTGCTCTCGGCAGCGACCGGGGTGGAGCTCGTCCGGGTGGACGGGTCGTTCATCCGTGCCGGGAGCAGCGAGAAACGCGAGTTCGGAACCACCGAGAAGATTGTCGCCGGCAGGGGAACCAACGCCGACGAGGCTCTCGCCGTCGTGGACACCGTCCGAGCACTTCTCGCCGTTCCGAACCCGCCCACGATCGGCATCGTGACCTTCAACGAGCAGCAGCGTCAGCTCATCGAGGAGCTGCTCAAGGACACGGGCGACCCGGCGGTCCAGGCGGCATGCAACGAATCGGCGATGGGCCCGTCGGACGTGCTCTTCGTCAAGGCGCTGGAGCAGGTCCAGGGTGACGAGCGCGACGTCGTGCTCTTCTCCGTCGCGTTCTCCAAGCAGGCGAACGGAAAGATCCCCCTGAACTTCGGGCCGTTGTCGAACCTCGGCGGTGAGCGACGGCTCAACGTCGCCGTCACGAGGGCCCGGCGCAAGAACATCGTGTTCTGCAGCTTCGACCCCGACGAGCTCGACGCGGACAGTGCCACCTACAAGGGCGTCAAGGACCTCAAGAAGTTCCTGCTCTTCGCCCGGGACGCGAACGATCGCGCCGAGGTCGGCGACGGGCTCGACCGAGTCGCCGTGCGCGACCGGCACCGCGACGACGTCGCCGAGGCACTCCGGAAGTCCGGGCTGCACGTCCTCACCGACGTCGGACTCTCCGACTTCAGGCTGGACCTCGTCCTCGCCCGACCGGACCGGCCGGATCGGCTTCTCCTGCCCGTGCTTCTCGACGGGGAGAGCTGGAGGTCTCGCGGAACGGTCTCCGACCGGGACGTCCTTCCCGTCGAGGTCCTGCGAAATCTCATGCGCTGGCCCGCCGTCGCACGGATCTGGTGGCCGATGTGGCTGCAGAACCGCCAAGAGGTCGTCGACCGGCTCCTCGCCGAGGTCGACAAGGTGGAGCTCGCGCTCGCCACGAGCGAGGAGATCGTCGGGGAGCTGGAGCGCCGCGACGAGGTGTCGGCTGCCCCGGTCTCGTCGACGGTCCGAGCGACCGAGGAGCGCGACGAGTTCACCTACGGCCAGGTCCACAGCCTGTTCGGCGCCACGCCCGATCTCTTCGAGGCGCCTGACGAACTGCCCCACAACCGGCCTGACGTCACCGCAGGCATCGACGATCGGTTGGTCAGCACGCTCACCGTTGTCCCGTCGGCGGATGGCGGCGCGAACGCGGCAATGCCCGGCACTCCCGACCGGGCCATCCTCTCCCCAGCGACAGCCCAGGTCGGCGTCTTCGTGCCCGCGCACACCGAGGTCGTGGGCAGTCGCGACGTGCTCGATGCCCTGCCCGACCGTGCGGCTGCGGTCGCTGTTCGAGCACAGGTCATGGACGTCATCACGGTCGAAGGGCCGGTGGCGCTCGACCGCCTGGTGCGTATCGTCGGACGCCGGTTCGGCCTCACCGCGGTCCGGGCGTCGCGAGCGCTCGACATCGCGAAGCTTGTTCCGCGTGCTCAGATCCGCAAGAGCGCGCTCGGTGTCTTTGCCTGGCCGATCGAGGTCGACCCCGACTCATGGAGGGTGGTCCGGACACCTGACGCGGATGCCACTCGTCGGTTCGACGAGGTCGCTCCCGAGGAGATTTCCAACGCCATGCGAGCCCTCGTCGACGCCGATGCTGCGCTCAACCACGAGGAGGTCCTCCGCCAGACCGCCGCCGTCTTCGGGCTGTCGCGACTCAGCGCCGGCGCGCGGGGGAGGCTCGAAGCTGTCGCCGGACATCTCTGAGCAGGCGCCACGCCCGAGAGCAGGCACGGACCCGTGGTGTACCGCCGGACGCCTGCGCTTCAGCGGTGCGGCGAAGGTCCCGGTCTGCGTCAGTCGATCGCCTGGGCCGTTCAACTGAGGACTGTCGGGTGGAAGTAGTCGTAGAGAGCGGACTCGATTGGTGAATTGAATCGCAGAACCATGCGTACGACGGGCAGGCCCCCGCCCGTTGAGCTGGGCATCTTTGTCTCCTCCGCATCATGAGACGTCGCCTGACCGAGGAAGTAGAAATCAGTACCTTCTGCATCGTCCTTCTTGACAAAGACGTAGATCCCCACGTCGTTGGAGACGATCGGTCTGACTTCGCTACTCGACAGGGTGCGGCGGCTCCGCGTGTACCAGAGCATCGATGACGGGTCGAGCAGCGTGTCCTCGTACGCGGTGCTGGCAGAGACTTCGTTGGACTTATGCAGCGTTACGAAAATTGGGCATGCAGGTGCCGGCCCGGTAGAGTGGTCAACCTTGTAGCCGTAGACGGTCGAGGCCCACTTGCGTGGCCAGCAGAGAAGACGCAAAGCCTCCTTGCGTGAATACTGTCGTCCTGGAGTGAAGGCCGATGACGGGTTGTAGTTCTTGTTCACGAGGGCGAGACCGGTTTCCAGGAGGTCGTCCGCTGCCCTCGAGAAGACCGAGTTCGACCGGTAGGCAGTCGCGACCTCCGGCCTGAGTGCGACCGCGAATTCGCCGTCGCGATCGACGATCCCGCCGCGGTATCGCTTCCAATCAGCTTCAGCGAAGCCGTCCAGCGTGAGCGTGTCGATCGCGCTCTGAACGTGGGCTCTGCTCGCGGGAAGGCCACGGTCGCGGAACATGGACTCTAATCGCGGTAGCGGGACGCGAACGTCGTCGAGCAGCGCTCTGAGCAGGACGAACTCGTGGGCACGCTTGGCGGGAAGCACTTCGTGGGACAACAGCTGGAGAGTGCGGCCTGCCTCCCCAGGCAGCTCGACATCGACCTTCAGCGCGCTCTCGACAAGCGCAGGATAGTGTTCCTTCTTCGTCGCGAGCAGCACAGGGTCGACTGACTCGAAGCGGAAGAAGTCCCACAGTTGGGGCACGCCGCCGACCCGGTTGCGCATCGCGACGACGGCAGCCTTGAGACGTGACATGTCGTCGAGCTTGGTATCCCGTATCGAGGAAAGCACCCGTTCCTGAGAAATTTTGTCGAACTGAACGCTCGACAGTCCTGGCAGTGCGCCAGCCTCCTCGGCAGCGATGAGGTTCTGCCGCAGTGACTCCTTGTTGAGTGAGTTGTCGCCAAACAGCGCGATGGGGATCAGAAAGTTGTTCGCGTAGTTCCCGATAAAGTCAATGACGACGAGGTACTCCTTCTCGTCGTACTTGCGCAGGCCACGGCCGAGCTGCTGGACGAAAACGATCGCCGACTGTGTCTGTCGAAGCAAGATGACCTGGTTGATCGAGGGGATATCGACGCCTTCGTTGAAGACGTCGACGGTCAGGATGTAGTCGAGCTCGCCGCGTTCGAGCCTCTCGACGGTCTTCTCGCGTTGCTCGATCGAGTCCTCGCCAGTGAGAGCCGCGGTGCGCAGCGTCCGACCGCGCAGGCTGTTGCCGTTCAGCGCGTCTGAGAGCCGTCGCGCCTCGTCCTTGCGGCTGCAGAAGATCAGCCCTCGCGGGAGGACCCCTGCGTGTCCGTAGGTCTCGATTGCCCAAATTAGGTGCGAGATCCGGTCGGGAGAGATGAGTAGGTTGAGGTCGCTCTGTGCATCGACGGTGGAACTGTCGCTAAACGTAACGTCGGTAATCCCGTAGTAGTGGAACGGCGCGAGCATGTCCTCTTCAAGCGCATGGTTGAGCCGGATCTCGTACGGGACGTTGTAATCGAACAGTTCGTAGACGTTGAACCCGTCAGTCCGTTCGGGCGTCGCTGTCATACCGAGCAGGAAAACTGGGTCGAAGTGCGCGATCACGCGCTGGTGCGTTGCAGACCCAGAACGGTGAGCTTCGTCGATGATGACGTAGTCGAATGTGTCGGCAGCGAAATGCGCAAGAACGTCCGGTTGCGAGAGCGTTTGAACTGTGGCGAACAGGTATCGGGCGCCGAAATGCTTTGATGACCCGGTCAGTTTCCCGTAGTCATGCAGCTCTCCACCAAGGACGTAGCTGTACTCCTGGATTGTCCGGTCGAGGATCTGCTCCCGGTGCACGACAAAGAGCAGTCGCCGGGGGTTGACAGATCGGACGTCGAGGGCGGACAGGATGGTCTTTCCCGTACCGGTCGCGGAAATGACGATCGCGCGCTTCTCGCCGGACTCCCGGACGAGCGCGAGTGCGTCCAGTGCAGCCCTCTGCATCATGTTCGGCTCGATGCTCGGAGTGCCCGCCTGAACGGCGGGTACGAAGAGCCGCGCCGGGTCGCGCAACGTAGGGTTGACTGGAGCCGGAGTAGTCGTTGACACCAGAGGCGAGATGTCACGCGGAGCCCGCGGCGGGCGCCCACTCGGCCGCACGTAGCTCTGGGCGTAAAGCTCTATCCACTCGGTCGTGATCGGGAGAGAGTCCGCGATTTGGCGCTCGATGAGGTCGCTCACCTGAGCCGCGAGATCGCTATCGGGCGCAGCGGATACCTTGAGATTCCACTCGTGGTTCCTCAGTAGGGCGCTCGGGGTGAGATTCGAGCTCCCCATCATCGCGGTGACGGCGTTGTCGTGCTCGAAGATGTAACCCTTCGGATGGAATCCCTCGGCGTTGTGTAACCGCACATCAATACCGAAGTTTTGCAGGTTGCGCAGTTCGGCGAAAGCTTCCGGAGAGTTGAACCCCAGGTAGTCCGACGTGACGATGCGGCCCACGCCGTCGAACTCCACGAGGTCCTGCTTGAGTAGAGCAATCGCTCCTGGCGACACGAAGGCCACGGAGAAGGTGAACGATGTGCACCTCCGGAGTTCGCTACGGATCGCCCGCAGCACGGTACTGCCGTCGCTGTTCAGCACGATGCGCGGGTTGTGGCTCCGTGGAGCCCCGTGGGTGGAGGTGCTGAGGAACCCGTAATCGACGTCGAGCTTGAACCGCTCGCTCCAGACAAAGTCGGCGGTCACGGCGCGTGGTCTCCTTGAATCCTCTCGACAGCCGGCACGTCGGCAGGCGCCCACTCGAGCGTGCCAAGGTCTGCTGGCGGCAGCCACTGGACTGCTGAATGTTCGGAGAGAGTGGGCGTACCGGAGACGAGCTCGCAGTAGAAGGTGGTGAGTGTCACGACCCCAAAGTCGTACGCGTGGCTGGTCGTCTCGACGTGTTCACCGACGCGAACAACGCAGCTGAGCTCCTCGTCGATCTCTCGTTGGAGCGCCTCGCGTGGTGTCTCGCCCGGCTCGATCTTTCCGCCCGGAAACTCCCACATCCCCGCGAGGCTTCCCTTCGCTCCACGTTGCGCGCAAAGAACTAGCCCTTGATCCATGATCACTGCACCGACCACGTCGATCCGCTTCTCTGAAGGCACACGCGGAGCTTCGCACGGACGGCGGCCGCAGCCCAATCGACTGGCCGAAGGATCCGGGTGCGCCGACGATCGGCCGCGCGACTTGTCACGCTGCCGCGGGCGGTGTTGCGCCCCGGGTCCGATGGAGACTCTCAATCCACGCAAGGATGAGAGCAATGGCTGCGCCGAGGAAGTACCCGCCCGAGTTGCGGTAGCGGGCGATCCGGATGGCTGTCGATCTGCGACGTGATCCGGCGTTGAGGACCTAGGCGTTGCGCCGGGTCGCGGAGCAGCTCGGGATCGATGCCGAGAGGCTACGGAACTGGGGTGCCCCATGCCGAGGTCGATGCGGGCGACCGGCCCGGGACGACCACCGCGGAGCAGGCGCGGATCAACGAGTTCGAGCGGGCGGTCCGCGAACTGTGGCGGGCGAACGAGTTCTTGCGGACGGCGTCGGCGTCTTTCGCCGCGGCGGAGCTCGATTGCAAGCTCAGGTGAGCACGGCCGTGCTGGTCGAGTACATCGACCAGCACCGCGAGAGGTTCGGGGTCGAGCCGATCTGCCGGGTCCTTGCCGGTGCAGGGATGCAGATTGCGCCGAGCGCGTACTACGCGACCAAGACGCCTGCGCCGTCGCGTCGGTGACCGACGCGGCTCCGACCACGCTGATCGAGCGGGTGCAAGCGGATACTTTGGGGTCTACGGCGCCCGCATGATCGACGCACCACGATCGGCGGCCCGGGAACCGCGATCCGCTCGGACCTGGTCGAGCGCAACTTCCCGCCGACGCCCCGAACAGGCTATTGGTCTGCGACTTCACCTACCGCCGCACCTTCTCCGGCTGGGCCACTGCCTTTGTCACGGACATCGTCCCGGCCGGTGGTCAGATGGCAGCTGTCGAGGTCGCTGCACACTGACCTCGCAGTGGACGCCCTGAGAGATTGCGATCTCGACGTACATGCTCGAGGGGCGCGACGTGACCGGCCTGACGCACCACCGCGATAAGGGCATCCAATATGTGCGGTTCACTAAGACCCACCGGCTCGCCGGGGCCGGCATCGTCGCCTCGGTCGGGTCCACCGGCCATTCGTACGACAACGCCGCCGCCGAGACGTCAGCTCGCTGTTCAAGGCCGGGCTGGTGTGCGACCGCGAGCCCCTGGAGGAACATCGACGACCTCGACACTGCCACCGCCGAGTACATCGACTGGTTCATCCACCGACGCAAACACGTCGAGATCGGCATGACGCCGACCGCCCAGCTCGAGGACGACTACTACCGTCGCAACACCACCCCAGCTACCGTCGAGGCGTCAGTTCCGAGCCTCCACTGAACCCGGGGCGCAACGCCCGTGTGGAATTTGCGACCGCATGTCAACCGTCGAGACAACCAAAGGACTGCCATGGATGACCTTCTCTACCTGCCCTGGAGTGCAGGGCTGGACTGGATCGAAGAGAACGACCTCGAACGCCTGCTGGTCGTGGGAACTGGATCCGAGGAGGACGTCCAACGGCTCGTCGGTCGAGCGCATGAAACTCGTGAAGTACCGCGTGACGCCGAGATCGACCTCCCTCGGGGCGTCTATGCGAAGTGGTTTCGCGGCCGCTGGTACGCCGTAGCGCGCGCTACCGGCGCTCAGGAAGAGGCGCCGCAGGCGTTCCGGTCCAGACGAGCCACGCCAGCGTCAACTGGCCGCATCGACAGGTCGCTGACCGCCCTGGACGGGTGCTGGGACGGAGCCTCGGTCATGCAGCCGGCGAGCGACATCCAGGTAGGAGACACGGTTCGAGTGGTGGGGTCGGGCGAAGTTGGCGCCGTCCTGAAGGTGACACGCTTGCGTTCCGGGTACCAGATCGCCGTCTCGGTCTCTGGACGGTCGCGGAACTTCCGCCCCGAAAGCCTGGAACGAATCCAAGGTGACCCCTACGACCCAAAGTTCTGGATTCAGCAGGGTGCCGCTGCGGCCGACGACGTGGCGCTGACTATGACTTACACCAAGCTGCGCAATCCACTAACCGACGTCCTGTACTCGTATGCAGCGAGCAAGACGATCTTCCGTGCCTATCAGTTCATCCCCGCCATCCGGATGCTCACAGGAGGGACCGGACGTCTTCTCGTCGCTGACGAGGTCGGTTTGGGAAAAACCATCGAAGCAGGTCTGATCTGGAACGAGCTGGACCAAAGGTTCGGCCAAGACCAGGCAACCGGCGGGTATCTGCGGCGAGCGCTGGTGATCGCGCCGGCGAGCTTGGCGTACAAGTGGCGCGACGAGATGGACCGTCGATTCGACCGGCCGTTGGAGATCATCAAGCCCGATCGCCTCGGTAAGATCGCCGCCGACGTGGCGTCCGGCGGCGACCCCAGTATCAATGCCGTGATCAGCGTCGAATCCCTGCGGGCGCAGGAGGAGATCCTCGAGCTCCTGAGCGAGGCTCACGTGCGGTTCGACCTCGTGGTCATCGATGAGGCGCACCAACTTCGGAACAGGGGAACGAAGACAAACGACATGGGCAGGCTCTTCTCTCTGTTGGCCGACAACCTCCTCCTGTTGTCCGCTACGCCGGTGAACCTTAGGACGACCGACCTCTTCAACTTGCTCAACCTGCTCGACGAGGGCACCTTTCCCGATGAGGAGACCTTCAATGCGCTCGTCGAGCCAAATGCCGCGTTGAACCGGGCGCTCCGATCGGTGCTTCGCGTGGAGCCTGGCCGGAATGCCCTCCGGGAGCTGGATGCACTGGGTCAGGGGGGGCGTGCCGGTCCTCGCGGTAGCGTGGGCGGAGCGCTCCGTGAGCGCCCGATCTTCCGGACGCTCACTTCGCTGCTGGATACTGACGAACCGCTCGACCCGTCGGCTCGGGCCGAGGCCCGGGCGATCATCACCGACCTCAACCCGCTCGGCAGCGCTCTTACGCGCACGCGTAAAGTCGACCTCCACGACGACCGGGCGGTACGTGAGGCGCAGCAGGTCCAGGTGCGGTGGAGTCCGGCAGAAGCCGAGCTGTACGACCTCGTCTGGGAGTTCTTCAGGGCGCGCGCAAGGGAGTCCAACACCCCTCCAGGCTTTGCCATGCAGATGCCGCTCCGTCAGGCAGCGAGCTGTCTGCCTGCGCTCCAGCGTCGAGCGCGGAATGCCGCGATGGAACAGGCGCGCCTCGATGACGATCCGGACGAGGTCGAAATTGGCGGCGCGGAGCGGGCGAGTGCTTGGGCCGAGCTCGCTGCGCAGCACCCAAAGATCCTCACCCCGATCGTTGGCGACGCCAAGTACGACGCCTTCGTCATCAAGCTTCAGCAGCTGAAGTCGGCCGGGATCGTGCAGTACATGGTCTTTTCGACCTTCCCTGGCACCCTTGACTACCTGCAGGAGCGGCTTGTGAGGGACGGGTTCGACGCTCGGGTAATGACCGGTCAGACGAAAATGGATCAGCGCGCCGACCTCATGAACCAGTTCCGGGAAGGGAAGTTCGAGGTGTTCTTGGTCAGCGAGGTCGGTTCCGAAGGGCTGGACTTCCAGACGTGCAACGTGGTGGTCAACTACGACCTGCCGTGGAACCCGATGCGTGTGGAACAGCGCATCGGTCGGGTGGACAGGTTCGGTCAGGAGCAGGAAAAGATCTTCGTGATCAACATGCATGTTCCTGGAACGATCGAGTCGGACATCTTCGAGCGCCTCTACTCGAGGATCGACATCTTCCGTGACTCCGTCGGCGACCTCGAGCCGATTCTCGAGTCGGAGATGGCCGAAGTTGCGCGCCAGGTTCTCGACCAGACCTTGAACAAGCAGCAGCGGAAGCAGTTGATTGACTCCAAGGCGACTGCGCTTGAGAACCACAAGAAGGACCTCCAGCGCCTAGAGGACTCGCGGGCCTACCTCGCGAGCCTCGACAGTCTGCGTATCGCAGGGATGAGTGAGAACGGTCCCGACGGAGGGCGGTTCGTGGGTACCGCGGAGCTCGAACGGTTGCTTCGCCGCCTGATCGAACCACTTGGCGGCACCCTAAAGTCGTCGAAGGTGCCGCATGTCTGGCAACTTCGCGGTACGCCAGACGTCGCTGAACGCATCGCGGAGATCGCGCGCCACCGTCGGAGCGACCGCAACCGATACAACCGCTTGGAGGTTGGCCTGCGCAACGGAGGCGTGCTTGACGTGACCTTCGATGCGTCAACCGCGAGCAAGCAGAACGTCGATCTAGTGTCGGTCCGGCACCCGTTAATCGAGGCCGCGCTTCGAGAGGTAGAAAACGACGCAATGGGCTTGAACCGCTATGGAGTGGTTTACGTGCCCGGACTAGAACTCGGGTCTTGCTATGCGGTCCAGCTCGACCTGGCCGAGAGCACGGGAATTCGGCCCAGACTGGAGATGTGGGCGACTGCTATCGACTGTGCCACACTCGAGCCTGCTCTAGATGTCGAGAATCTCTTGCTCACGGCCCTGGCCTCCGGGACGTTGGTCGATGGTGCGGTACCGGACGGCGTGCACATCGCCGACTTCCTTGATGACCTTGCCAACGAGGCGTGGGACCGGCACTCCCTCACGGAACAGAAGCGCTCAGCAGATAACAGGGCCCTGGTCTCGGCGCGGCTGGGCGCCAAGGAACGATCACACGACGCTCAGCGCAAAAGGTGGGTGGAAGATCTAACGAGCGGCAGCGGTCGATCGCGTGACGACCGCATGATTCGCATGGCACGCGGCGCGATCAGGAACATCGACGCCCAGTGGCAGCGTGAGAGCCGAGCGATCAGGTCCAAGGCGAAACTTTCATTGGACCTTAGTACTGTCGCGTACCTCCTTGTCGTAGGTGACGCAGCCTAACTCGATCTACTGACCGGCCTCGTAATCACGCCACGTCTTTCTTGACGATTCGCCGAAGTCGCCCTTCTGCTTCATGACACGGAGCGAGTCGCCATAGCCAGGACCTTTCAGGACGGGCCAGCGGTCCAGCTTCAGCAGCCGGTCCGAGCTCCTGTCTTGAATGATGATCTGTCCGTTCTGCGAGAGGACGAAGCCAAAGCGCGGTCCGAAGCTGACGGGGATCTCTTCGAGTGCAATATTGCCGGGAAATGTGAAGTTGACACGCTCGCCGTCAAGCGATCTTACTGAGAGTCGCCCTTCGCCGGCGACGGGTAGAATGCGGCCGCGATCGCGAAATGAGTACTTTGCTGTGTCTGCGTTGAAGACCTGCAGGCCGGAGTAGAACGGTGTGTACGCCTCGTAGATGACGTGCTCGCGCGACTTGCCGCGGTCCTTCCACTCGAGGACAAAGTCAAAGCCCGGCCGGTGCAGCGACAGGCGTTCGTAGGTGTCCGTCTCCGCCAGCCCCACCGCGATCGCCTCGTCGGGCGGTATGTCCGCAATGGTATGCATCTCAGCGTCAGGGAAGAGGGAACGGAGATGCTGCTCTACCGCCGGCGTGCGGCTCATGCCGCCGGCCAGGAGCACGTAGGAGATGGATGAGCGGATTTCTTCGTCGCTCATCTTGCGGAGTTCCATCGGCGTGTACTGCCGATGGTTGGCATCGAGAGTTTCCGTGAGCAGCGATGCCCGGATCGCTTCGTGCGCCGTCTGGGTCGAGCGATCAAGCTGGGGAGTGATGATTGTTTCGAACTCTGTGCGCTCGATCTCGAGGTCAGGTAGAGGGTCGCCTGTCGACTCGACGTGGACGGAGGTTCTCAATGCTCTCGTCAGGTCAAGCTTTGCCTCGCGGGCTGCTCGGAGAAGGTAAGCCTGCGCGACGGGTCGACGTTCCAAGCCGAGATGCTCGATTTCGTTCGTCGCTAGGTAATGCTCGACGATTGTCTGGTCGACCATGTCGCCCGCTTCGGCGGTGCCATGCGCTGCCAGCACATTGATCTCGGGATCTGTTCCCGGGCCCCCGGCGACGTGCAGCACCGCCACGTCCAGAGTTCCTCCTCCCATGTCGTATACGAGGACCTTGCCTTCGGTGTGTACTCCCAAGTTGCGAGTTCGCTGCATGATCCAGGCCACGCCAGCCGCGATGGGCTCGTCGATGAGAGTTCCGGGCTGGACCGTGATACCGGACTTCTTCGCAAGACGGATGAGCCGAGCTCGCTGGGCACCGGTCCACATGGCGGGGCACCCGAGGCGAACTGAACCGTTCTGGAGGTCAAGTCCCAGGTTGACGGCGCGGTTGCGCAGTTCGGTCAGGACGGCGGAGATCACTTGGTTAACCTGGTCCTCCGTCAGTCCCTCGTCTGCGAAGTCGCGGTTCTCGGTGATGGCTCGCTTGATGGAGCGGATCAAGCTCTGGGGCGCACGACGCTCCGCCTCTTCACCGGCAAGAATCCGGCCATCGACCTGGGCGGCGATCGACGGCATCCATGCCGTGGTCTCTCCAATGGGCACCGTTCTGGGATCGCGGCTTGTGCGCCCTTCGGCGACCAGAGATGTCGACGTTCCAAAGTCGACCCCAATGGCGTACTCGGTCAATCGTGCTCCTTAGGTACTGGACGCTCGACGTCGGCGCGCATCAGGACGATCTGCTCGCTGCCGTGCGCCCAAATATACCCGGAGGTTCTGACAACAACGTCGTCTCCGGGTTCGAGTTCCGGTTCGACACTCAGGTGGCGACCAGGATCGAAACGGGAGTCCAGTCCCATCTCTCCGATCGGCTCGATGCCTTCACGTCCCGCGAGGAGTCGTGCCCGCGCGCGGAGCGAATCGATGCCCGCGATTTGCGATACGTCGATCTGCCGGAGGAGGCGAGCGAGAGCCCGCATGGCATCGATCTTGAGCTGACGCTCCTCGGCACCTCGACGATCGCGCTGGTCCGAGCGCAGGCTCTTTGCGGCCGCTTCTGCCTTCTCAGCGCGAGCCTTGAGGGCTGTGATCTCGGCTTGGGCGCGACCGTGCGAGTTCTCGGCGGCCGCGGTTGCCAATCTCTGGTTCGCGATATCGCTCTTCAACGCCTGGCGCTCCGCTGTGTGGGTGATCTCGTTCGCCCAGGCGCCAAGTGCCTCATCCTGGCGGGAGACGCGGTCGAAGGCTGCGCTGACTTGGGAGGCGTTCAGTTGCTCGACGACTGCCCGCGCACCGCCGAGGATCTGGAACAGGTCTTTCCTAGTTGACACTTCGAGCACGGCGGTCTGAAGTCTGGGTCGAACCTGGGACCCGGCGACCTCCTGGTCGGTGAGCACTGGCGCAAGGATGTTGCCAGACTCGAGCAGGTCTACCAAGGATACGTTTTTCCACCAGACATCGTCGCTCACGGCATGGCCGTCCGTCCGAAAGATGTTGGCGATGAGCTCCTGGCGTGCTCGGGACGTGCGGAGAGTGAATTGCGCCGCACTGCGAGCCAGTCGAAGCCGCCCATCGCCATCGAGGCTGTCCCAGCTCAGGGGAACGAGTGACGAGATCTTTCTGAGGACGAGTTCGCGGTCTTCAGGTTTGGAGATGGCCGTCGCGCCCGCCTCGAGAACCGTGGCCAGCACGGAAATCCGGGCGCTTTCGGCCAGGGCCGAAGTAGTGCGCTTTACCAGCTGCCGTAGTGCCGATTTCGTCGTTTTGGCAGCGTTTGGGCCTTGCGCGAGTGGAATTAATGTGGTGATCGTCGCTTCAACCGCATCGGCGAACCTGAGCTCGTCGTCGGTTGTGGCCGGTGCTGGAGCAGCGATCGCCTTGCTCTCCTGCGGGTATGCGGCGAGCAGCGCGCGGACCACAGGCTGACGGGCGATCAGGGACGCTTCCGCGACTACTTCATCTGGCAGCGCCGCGATGAATGTTATGAAGGCGCCCGGGTCCTCCTGGAGAGCCTGTACTCCGGTGGGTGCGGGGTTCCCGGCGAGTAGTTCCCCGATCAGCTGTGCGTAGGGATCGCCGACTGATGCCAGGACGTTGTCGACATGGCTGCGGCGCTGATCAGGCGGAAGAGCAACGATGTCGGCGAGATCGGCCGCAATCCCCTTGGGATTGAGATGCGCCCGATCGTGTGTGACCTTTGCGCCGCGATACGGCGTCGCGGCTGGGGATTCGTGGCGGCCGCTCGAACTGATGCCTTGCGCCGAATCGGGACTGTTCTTCTTTGGGTCTGACCGCGCGGTAGAGGCCCGCCTAGACTCTTCGCCGCCTTTAGCGGTGTCGTGCACGGCGGTGCCCTGAGAATCGGAAGTAGCTCCTTGGGAGGATTTTTCTGTGTCGTCCATGAGTCGCTTGACGCCGGGAGTCAGGATGCCGTCCGGGCGGATCCTCTTGCCGTGTCGCACGGCGAAGCCGGTGTCGACCAGGCGGTCGAGAGCGGACGAACAGTTCGCCTCGAGCCACCCCTGAGAGACGCCCTCCTTGAGTGCCTCCTTCTGCAGGGCGGCGATGGTCATCCCGTCGGGTCGCCCGCGCAAGAGGCGGTGCACCATCTCTGCGGGATCCTTCTGGGCCAGGCCTGTCCATCGTGCCTTGTCGGTCCACTGGAGGTGGATGAGGCTACCTTCGGGCGTCCGAGTGAGACGCCCCTTCGCCGGAACGGTCTCGATCGTGCCGTCCGACCACCGCACCGCCGTGTCGCCATCTGCGAGTTGCTCCAGTACGACGCCGTGCCGCGCCACCGTCTTGGTCTTGAAGTCGATCTGTAGGGCAGCTTCAGGAATCGTCACCCTCCGATGCTACGAGGCGAACGGTCGAGAGCCTGCGCGGTCGCAGTCTCGACGGGTGGTCTGGCCATGAGTGCGGTTGGCCTTTCCGAGCGCACAATGATCCTTCACCGGGTGGCTCTGGGTGGCGTCTCCGAAGCGCGTGCACAGGATGCCGTCTCGTTCGGTCGAGAGCTGCGCCAGTGGCCGTGCCGGATCGGCCTGATACTACGCCGCGCACGCTCAGATCGGGCTTCTCGTAGTTGAGGAGTTTTCGTAGTCGTGCAGCTCGCCGATGCTTCTCAGGACCTTCTCGAAGCAGAGGACGTCGTGCCGGTGTCCCGCGGTACTGCGGGACGCGGATCGCGCCACGGTCTTGAAGGGCCATGTTCTCTCGATCGGGCCACGCGTGGAAGTGTCGGAGACCCATAGGCTGGCACACGTACACCGGGAGCTGGCCGCCGGGTCGGTTCGACTTGCGATGCTTGGCCTTGGCGAAGCAGGACGAGCACCAACCGTGCTTGGGATCCTTGGTGCATATGACGGTGACAAGCACCAGCGACGAGGCGCAGATGTTCGACGGGTCGAGCCAGGAGCTCACCGACACCGTCGGCCGCACGCACTCCTCTGACGGCAGCGCAGCGATCTACCTCGGGGACGCGAACAGCTTCCTCACCGACATCAACCACGGCAACTCCGTCGAGGGGACCGTCGTGTTCGACATCCCCGCCGACGCCGTCCCGGCGTCGATCGACCTGCACGACTCGTTCCGCTCCGGCGGCGTCGAGGTCGCGCTCGGCTGACGTCCGTACGAGGAGGCTCTGCCGCACTGGGCCGGGGCGACGTCCACGTCGACCCGGCTCCTGTGCGCGCCAGGATGGTGCCGTGCCTTCCCACAGCCCCGATGCCTGCCCGGCGCCGCCCTACCCGCGCCCCACGCCGGCCGAGCTCACCGCCGCGCGCGACCGCGAGATCGACGACTGGCTGCGCCCGGACCTCGACGTGCTGTTCTGCGGCATCAACCCTGGCCTCTACTCGGCGGCCGTCGGGCTGCCGTTCGCCAACCCGGGCACCCGGTACTGGAAGGCGATGCACGCGGCCGGCTTCACCGACCGCGTGCTCGGCCCGTGGGAGCGCGACGCGTTCCTCGACGCGGGCCTCGGCATGACGAACGTCGTGCGGCGCGCGACGGCCCGCGCGGACGAGCTCGCGCCCGAAAAGATCGTCGACGGCGGTCGCCGGCTCGAGGAGACGGCCGAGACCTGGCGCCCGCGTTGGGTCGCCGTGCTGGGGCTGGGCGCGTACCGCACGGCGTTCGGCGATCGCCGCGCGACGACGGGCCCGCAGGAACGGCGCATCGGACCGGCGCGCGTGTGGCTGCTGCCCAATCCCAGCGGGCTCAACGCGCACCACACGGTCGCGACGCTCGGGGAGGCGTACGCGGAGCTGCGCGAGGCGGCGGGCCTACCGGATCTCCGTCGGGCCTGAGGCGCCGCGTCCGCGATCGAGCGGCTCCTGCTGCGTCCGGGCGAAGCAGGGGCGTGCTTCAGGCACCGGTCGTCGGCGGTCGCCAGCCCATGACGCCGTCGAGCGCGCGGGTCCCGAGCGTCGCCGCCCACGTAGCGGCGGCACGCGCACCGAGGTCGCGCGCGCCGGTGAGCACGGGCGACGTCCACCGCGTCGGGACGGCGACCTGCGCGGACAGCTTCATGACCTTCTCGACCCGCGGTCGGCGCTCCGCCGACCACGCCTGCAGCGCCGACGCGACGTCGAGCCGGCCGGACCGGCGCGCCGACGCCGGCACCCGCGCACCCAGCACCACCGCGTCCTCGAGCGCCTGGCACCCGCCCTGCCCGACGTTCGGCAGCATCGCGTGCGCCGCGTCGCCGACGAGCGCGACGCGTCCGGTCGCGAGCGTCGCCGGGGGAGCGGGGAGGCGCCGCAGCGCGTGCCGCAGCACCTGCTCGGGGTCCACTGACGCCAGCAGCTCCGGGATCGGGTCGTGCCAGCCGGCGAGCCGTTCGCGCAGCTCGGCGAACGACTCGGGCACCCCGGCGGCGTCGGCGATCGAGACGTAGGCGTACACGCGCCCGTCGGCGAGCGGCACGATCCCGACGACGATCCCGCGGCCCCACGTCTCGCTCCCCACGACGCCGCCGTCCGGCGCGGGGGCGACGAGCCGCCACGCCGTCAACCCGCCGTGGACGGGCCGCGGCGCGTCCGGCCACCAGCGCGTCCGGATCGGGGAGTCGATGCCGTCCGCCGCGACGACGAGGCCGGCCTCGACCGTCTCACCGGACGGTGCGGCGCCGGGCTCCGTCCCCGCCGTCCCCTCGCCCTCCGGACCGGACGTCCCCGCCAGCCCTTCGCCGCCGGACACGGCCTCGTCTGCCGACCCCGCGGCGTCGGACACCCGGACCACCGCGGGCCGCCCGCCGTCCCCCGCGCGCACGACGGCGGCGCTCGCCCCGAGCCGCAGCGCGCCGTCGGGCAGGGCGTCCGCGAGCATGCCGACGAGCTGTGCGCGGTGCAGCACGAGCGTCTGGTCCCCGAACCGCGCGCCCGCCTCCGCGGTGTCTGCGCGCACGAGCCACCGGCCGTCGGGGCGGCGCATGCCGACCTCGCCCTGGAGCGTCGCGAGATCGCGCAGCGCGTCGCCGAGGCCCAGTGCGACGAGGGCGCGCACGGCGTTGGGCGCGACGGCGATCCCCGCCCCGACGGGCTCGAGCGACGTCGCGCGCTCCAGGACGGAGACGTCCCACCCCGCGCGCGCGAGCGCGACCCCGGACGCGAGCCCGCCGATCCCGCCGCCGACGACGACGGCTCGTGCGGTCATCGTCGTCCGTCCGCGGGTGCAGTCACCCGCCGACCGTACCGTTCGCCGCTTCACGACGACGCCGTCCCACCCGAGGCCGGACGTCGGCGTGTTCAGTCCTGCCCGAACTTGTTGACTCGTGTTCGTTCGACGACGAGACTCGAGAGTCCCTAGGGGCGACGCCGCCCCGGGGACCGCCGCTCACCGTCGAGAGGACACCGATGAGGCCACGCACCCGGACCACCCGTCCACCTTCCGCGCTCGCTGGCCTCGCGACGAGCGCGCTCGTCGCACTCGGGCTCGTCGCGTCCGGGACGACCGCCACCGCGGCCGCCCCGAGCGCCGCGGCCGCCCCGAGCGCCGCGACCGCGGGTCACGTCGCGGCACAGGCCGCTGTCGACCCGGCACCCGAGATCGAGCCCGTCATCGACGACAACTTCCCCGACCCCGACATCCTGCTCGTCGACGGCGTCTACCACGCGTACGCGACGAACTCCGACGGGGACAACGTCCAGCACCGGACGTCGACGGACCTCGTGACGTGGACCGAGCAGCCCGACGCCGCGCCCGAGCTCGGCGACTGGGTCGGTGAGTGCAGCTTCAGCCCGGGCGGCGCGACGGACCGGTGCGTCTGGGCGCCCGAGGTCGCCGCGGTCGAGAGCGGCTACGCGCTCTACTACACCGCGCGCGACGCGACGACGGTGCGCCAGTGCATCGGCCTCGCGCTGTCCGACACCCCGGACGGGCCGTTCGTGCCCGTCGGCGACGACCCGATCGTCTGCCCCAACGGCGAGGACGGCACACAGGACCTCGGCGGTGCGATCGACGCCGGCACGTTCCAGGACGGCGACCAGCTCTGGCTGCTGTGGAAGGCGGACGGCAACTGCTGCGAGGGCAAGACGGCGATCATCTTCGCCCAGCCGCTCTCCGCCGACGGGACGACGCTCACCGGTCCGCCCACGGAGCTGATCCGGGTCGACCGCGCGAACGAGGGTCGCGTCGTCGAGGCGCCGACGATCGTCGAGCGCGACGGCACGTACTACCTCTTCTACTCGGCCAACGACTTCTACGGCGGCGCGTACCGGACGGCGTACGCGACGTCGGACAGCGTGACCGGCCCGTACACCAAGGCGACGACGGAGCTCATGACGAGCGATCGGTTCCGGGGCGACGTGCGCGGCCCCGGCGGGCAGGACGTCGTGACGACGCCCGACGGCGGCACCGCGATCGTCTTCCACGGCTGGAACGAGGCGTTCACCTACCGCGCGATGTACCTCAGCGGCCTCGAGTGGTCGGAGGACGGCGTACCGTCGGTCGCCGCCGCGTCCGACCGCTACCAGGCGGAGGACGGCGTCGTGACGAACGCGCGCGTCGTCCAGGACGGCAGCGCGTCGGGCCTCGCGAAGGTCGGCGGGCTCGACTTCGCGGACAGCTCGGTCTCGGTCGAGGTCTACGCCGAGGAGGCCGGCCCGGCCCTGCTGGGCATCCGGTACGCGAACGGCTCGACGGACGGCGCCGAGCGCGTGCCGTCGACCCACACGATGACCGTGAACGGTGAGGACGCCGGGACCGTGACGTTCGCCCACACGACGTGGGGCAACTGGCAGACGGTCGAGCACGTCGCCGAGCTGGACGCCGGCTGGAACACCGTCACGCTGACCCGCGCCACGTTCTTCGCCGAGATCGACGCGATCGACGTGTTCCCCGTGCTCGACGAGCCGCGGACCGTCGTCCCGCCGGTGATCCCGGACGCGGTGCGGTACGAGTTCGAGGACGGCGTGATCGTGCGCGGCGCGGTGGGCTCGGCGGCGGGCGCGTCGGGTGGCGAGAAGGTCGGCGGCCTCGACTTCGCCGACAGCTCCGTCACGCTCCAGGTCCAGGCCGAGGAGGCCGGGCCGTACACGCTCGCCGTGCGGTTCGCGAACGGGTCGGAGCGCGGCGGGTACACGCTGTCGTCGACCGACTTCGTCACGGTCAACGGCGAGGACGCCGGGGTCGTCACCTTCCCGCACACGACGTGGGGCAACTGGCAGAGCGTCGAGCACGGCGTCGAGCTCCGGGCCGGCCTCAACACCGTGACCTTCACGCGCGGCACCTGGTACACCGAGCTCGACGCGCTCGACGTCTACCCGCGCGAGGAGCCGCCGACGGAGATCGACGTCGCGGTGACCGCGCAGACCCGCTGCCTCGGCAATGCGGCCTTCGTCGCGGTGCGGGCGACCAACGACGGGGACGAGGCGCTCGCGCTGACGCTCTCGACGCCGTTCGGCGACAAGAGCTTCGCCCAGGTGGAGGCCGGAAAGAACGCGTACCAGTCCTTCAAGGTGCGCGGCACGGAGACGGCGGGGGAGGCCACGGTCACCGCGACCGCCCCGGACGGGACGTCGCAGACGTTCACCGCGGCCTACGACGCGCCGGGCTGCGGCGCCTAGCGGGAGCGGCGCCGGGGGACCGGCACGCGGTCGAGGTCCTGCGCAACGGTGAGGCCGCCGTCGAACACGGACCTCGCCTCGCGCTCGAACTCGCGCGGGTCGGTGTAGCGCTGCGAGAAGTGTGTGAGGACGAGGTGCCGCACGCCGGCGTCGGCCGCGACCTTCGCCGCCTGGAATGCTGTGAGGTGGCCCCAGCGCTCGGCCTGGTCGAGGTCGCGGTCGAGGAACGTCGACTCGATGACGAGCAGGTCGACGCCCACCGCGAGCTCGAGCACGGCGTCGCACAGGCGCGTGTCCATGACGAACGCGAACGACTGGCCGGGCCGCGGCGCGCTGACCTCCTCGAGGGTGACGGTCCGGCCGTCGGGTGCGCTGACGACGCCGTCGCGCTGCAGGATCCCGACGATCGGCCCCGCCAGGCCGTGCTGCGCGAGGAGCGCGGGGTCGAGGCTGCGACCGTCGGGCTCGTCGAGCCGGTACCCGACCGCCTCGAGCGTGTGGTCGAGGCGGCGGTGGCTCAGCGTGAAGCCCGGTTCGGGTCGGTCGGGCGCGGGTGGGACCACCCCGTCGGTCGTCAGCGGCTGCTCCAGGAGGTGGCCGCGGCGGTGATGCGCGGACGCGTCGAGCAGGTGGTCGATCCACCGCTGGCCCGACGCCGGGTACGACACCGGGATGGTGTGCCGCACCCCGTCACCGCTGATGCGCTGCGCGACGCCCGCGAGCCCGAGGCTGTGGTCGCCGTGCAGGTGCGTGATCGCGATGCGCGTGAGGTCGGTCGCGGACACGCCCGCGAACGTCATCTGCCGCTGCGTGCCCTCGCCGGGGTCGAAGAGGATCGCCTCGTCGTCCCAGAACAGCACGTACCCGTTGTGGTTGCGCGTCCGGGTCGGGACCATGCTGGCCGTCCCCAGCACCACGAGCTCCCTGCGCGACATGCCGACAGGGTGCCACGCGACGTCGTTGTCCACAGACCGAGAACACGGGTTCCATGCGGGGCCGGGGTTCGCTAGGTTCTGGGGCAGTTCGTGCGGCGCGGCCCGGATCCGGGGTGCGTGGGGGTCGTCACCAGGGGGTTGCATGCGTCTCGCGTCACGTTCGTCGTCCCGTGCCCGACGGCGCGTGCTCGGCTGTGGGGTCGTTCTCACCGTGGGGCTGGTGGTCGCCGGGTGCACGGGAGATGAGCCGGCCGAGCCGGAGCCGTCGTCGAGCACGACGGAGTCACCGGAGGTCACCGAGGAGCCCGAGCCGACGCCGACCAAGTCAGGCCCGGTGAAGCCTGAGCGCCCCGCCGCGATGGAGCAGCAGGACGCCGAGGGGGCGGCGGCGGCTGCGGAGTACTTCATCGAGCTCTACGACTACGTCATGATCACCGGTGATACGGCCGAGTGGGAGTCGATGTCACACGAGATGTGTGGCTGGTGCGCTGCCAGCATCGAGCAAGCGAAGACGATAGCGAAACGTGGCGATGTGTATGTCGGTGAAGGCATCCAGGCGAGCATCGCGGATCCTCGGTACTACATGCGTGACGAGGCGACTGGCATCTTTCCACTGGACGTGGAGATGGTGGAAGCGGCGGCGACGATTTCCAGCGAAAGTGGCGAGGAACTTTACTCTGCGGCCGAATCGATACAGACGAATCGAGTGGAAGTGGGTCTCCAATCGGGCAACTGGGTGATCGTTGAAATCGCGGCGCTCGACTGAGATGGCCATCTTCTTCGAGCTCTCGGGCGCGGTACTCCTATCAAGCCTGCTTAGCATCTCCGCAGATAGCCCGGTGTACGGAGGTGGAAACACTGAGGCGCGAGGCGGCTCAATCACGGTCGAAGCGGCTCGGGAAGGGACTCGGGGCGGCGATGTCTACGTCCCCGCGGGCACCGATGTCCCGCCCGATCGCTACTTCTCGGCGACTCCTGCGCTGTGCGCGCTCGTCGACAACCTCGACGGCCCGTCGACTCGCTATGACTTCGCGTGCACCGAGGGCGAGCAGCTCGCCTACGAGGGCATCGAGTGCGGTCCGGACGAGTTCGCCGAGGGTGCGCTCTTCCGGGAGGTCCGGCAGCCGGACGGTTCATGGGGGCCGCCCGAGCTCGTCGGTGACGAGGGCTGTGTGACGCCGGCGGACCTGCTCGCCGAGGCGGAGCGGGAGTTCGCGACGCTGCCGATCGCGCCGTCGTCGATCGTGGTGCAGCCGCCGGACGGGTGGACGTTGGTGAACGTCCCGACCATCACGTACACCGAGTCCGCGGAGCAGACGTTCGACGCCACGCTGCTCGGCATCCCCGTCCAGATCCGCGCGACGCCCGAGTCGTTCGCGTGGGACTACGCCGACGGCAGCGCACCTCTCGTCACCTCGGATCCCGGCGCTCCGTACCCGGACCACACGGTGCATCACACGTACGAGCAGCCGGTGGAGTCGCTGACGATCGGGCTCACCACGACGTGGTCGGGGCAGTTCCGCATCGCCGGGTCGCCGACGTGGACGGACGTGCCCGGCAAGGCGACGACGGCGAGCACGGCCGAGCCGCTGCAGGTGTACGAGGCGCGCTCCCGGCTGGTGACCGACCCGCTCGGGTGAGGTCGCTCCCCACGGAGGGCGCCGGCGTCGGACGTGGCGCCGGCCACAGCCACGGCGAGCACGCAGGCGCGCGACCCGGATCGTAGGGTGGCAGGTACCCCCACGAACCGGAGAACCATGCGCCTGCTGCTCGTCCGTCACGGTCAGACCCCGTCCAACGTCGCCGGCCTGCTCGACACCGGTCACCCCGGTCCGGGGCTGACCGCGCTGGGCGCACGCCAGGCAGCGGCGCTCCCCGACGCGCTGTCGGAACGGGTCATCGACGGGATCGCCGTCTCGACCCTCGTCCGCACCCACCAGACCGCCGCGCCGCTGGCCGAGCACCGTCAGCTCGAGCCGGTCGAGCTCGACGGGTTGCGCGAGGTCGAGGCGGGCGACCTCGAGATGTCCGACCGGCACGAAGACCACGTCCTCTACCTCGAGACCGTGTTCGCCTGGGGCGGCGGCAACCTCACGCGGCGGATGCCCGGCGGGCCCTACGGGACCGAGTTCGTCGCCCGCTTCGACGACGCCGTCGCGAAGATCGCGTCCACGGGCTGGCAGACCGCCGTCGTCGTCTCGCACGGTGCGGCCATCCGCTCGTGGACCAGCATCCGCGCCGAGGGTGTCGACCTCCACGCCATGGCGTACACGCCGCTCGAGAACACAGGGCTCGTCGAGGTCGTGGGCGACCCGGAGAACGGCTGGCGCTACGTCGGCATGAGCGCCGGTCCGCTCGGCGGCCACGTCCTTGCGGACGAGCTCGCCGACGACCCGACCGGGGAGTCCGTCGCCGAGGAGCGCGCCGACGCCGAGTCCTGACTACCGCTCGTTGCGCGAGCGCCGACACCGAGATCGGCAAGCCGGCGTGAGACCGGTCCTAAATCGTGCCGACCTCGCGCAAAGCAGCCGATGTCGCGGTGAGGTGCCGATCTCAGGCGGTATTGCATTTTCATGGCTCCCGTCATGTCCGTGACATACGCTCAGGTGCATGGCCGAACCGTCACAGCACGCGAACCCGTCCTCGAACGAGCGAGCCCTCGAGCCCGACATCGTCACCGACCTGCGCGAGCGCATGACCTACGGGTCCTACCTCCACCTCGACACGCTGCTCGCGGCGCAGGAGCCCATCAGCACCCCGGCGCACCACGACGAGATGCTGTTCATCGTCCAGCACCAGACCACCGAGCTGTGGCTCAAGCTCGTGCTCCACGAGCTCGTCTCCGCCCGCGACCTCCTCGCCGCCGACGAACTGCAGGCCGCCCTCAAGCGCATCGCCCGCGTGAAGCACATCCAGCGCACGCTCACCGAGCAGTGGTCGGTCCTCGCGACGCTCACGCCGAGCGAGTACGCGCAGTTCCGCGGGTTCCTCGGCAACGCGTCGGGCTTCCAGTCGTGGCAGTACCGCGCCGTCGAGTTCCTCCTCGGCAACAAGAACGCCGCGATGCTGAAAGTCTTCGCGTCCGAGCCCGCCGCGCACGCCGAGCTTTCGCGCCTCCTCGCCGAGCCGAGCGTCTACGACGAATTCCTGCGTTACCTCTCGCGCCACGGTCACGACGTCCCGGCCCACGTCCTCGACCGCGACGTCACGCACGCGCACGTCCTCGACGACGACCTCGTCGAGGTCTTCCGCCGCATCTACGACGACCCCGACACCCACTGGTCCGCCTACGAGACGTGCGAGGAGCTCGTCGACCTCGAGGACAACTTCCAGCTCTGGCGCTTCCGCCACATGAAGACGGTCCTGCGCATCATCGGCACCAAGCGCGGGACGGGCGGGTCGAGCGGCGTCGGCTTCCTCCAGAAGGCCCTCGACCTCACGTTCTTCCCCGAGCTCTTCGCCGTCCGCACCGAGATCGGCGCCGCGCGGCCGTCCGGCGCATGACGCACCGGCCCGTGCCCGACGGCGCCCGCCTCGTCACCGTCGACGCCTCCTGGTTCCCGGGTCGTCCTCCCACGGGTCCGACGGCGTTCCTCGCCACAGCGTCCGGCCTCGCCGACGCCCACGAGCCTCACGAGATCGACCCGAGCGGCCGAGATCGACCTTCGGTGGGTCGACGCCGCGACGCACGGGTCGATCTCACGGATCATGGGTCGCGTGAACCGGTCCATCTGCCCGGCACGCTCCTCCCGCCGTTCACGGACGCCCACGTCCACCTCGGGCTCGTCGACGCGACCGGGCTCGTCCCGCACGGCATCGCCTCCGTGCACGACCTCGGTTGGATCCCCGAGGTCGCCGCCGAGTGGGCACGCGATGGTGACCGGGAGGTACGAGCGGAGGGCGCGCGGCCTGTGCGTCCGGCGCGACGCATGCCGCACGTCTCGTTCGCCGGCGCGTTCCTCACCGCCCCCGGCGGTTATCCGTCCGACCGCTCCTGGGCGCCCGACGGCTCCGTCGAGGAGGTGGCGTCGCCCGCCGAGGCCGCCGCCGCCGTCGACCGGCAGCTCGCGGCCGGGGCGTCGTTCGTCAAGGTTGCGCTCAACAGCGCGGCGGGTCCCGTGCCCGACGACGCCACGCTCGCCGCGATCGTGGCGCGCGCCCACGCGCGGGGCCGGGACGTCGTCGCGCACGTCGAGGGTCCGGGTCAGGTGGCGCGCGCGTTCGAGGCGGAGGTCGACCGGCTCGCGCACGCCCCGTTCTCCGAGCGCCTGCCCGACGAGCTGATCCTCGCCATGGCCCGCCCCCGCTCGCGCGCCCTCCCCGGCCCGCGCCCGCCCGCCGGCCTCGAGCACGACCCTGCGCGCCGTCGAGCACGACCTGAGGGTCGGAATGAGCCCCAGAACGACCCTCACGTCATGTTCGGCGCGGAGCCGGTGAGCCGCATGACGTGGGTGAGCACGCTCGACATCCACGGGTGGGGGACGCCGACGCCCGCGCAGGACGTTGCGATCGACAACGTGCGGCGCTTCGCGGCCGCCGGCGGCTCGGTCGTGTACGGCACGGACCTCGGCAACGGACCGCTGCCGGTCGGCGTGAACGAGCGCGAGCTGCGTGCCCTCGCCGCCGCCGGGCTCGGCCCGGACGCCCTCCTGCGCACCCTCACCTCCTCCACCGTTCCCGCGACCTCCAACCGTCCCACGGCCTCCACCCTTCACGCCGAACACGACCTGGAAGACGTTACGGGCCCCGGAACGACTGCCAGGTCGTTCTCGGCGGGGCGCGTGACGTTCGTTCCGGGCGGACCGCCGGACGACCCGGACGACCTCCCGCGCTGGCTCGCCGGCGCCACCACCCTGCACCTGGCCGACGTGCTGCGGCCGGGGTTCGCCCCGCCGTCGGACACGAGCACCCGGAAGGACCAGCCATGACCGCCACGTCCGCGTCCCGCGACCACGCCGACCACCCCCGCGACCATGCCGCGGCCCGTGCCGACGACGCGACGCGCGCCGCACGGGGTCGCGAGCTCGACGCCGCCGACCCGCTCGCCCGCTACGTCGACGCGTTCGTCCCGTCCGACGACGTGGTCGCGTACCTCGACGGCAACTCTCTGGGCCGCCCGACCCGTGCCGCCGCGGAACGCCTCGCCCGGTTCGCGACGGAGCAGTGGGGCGCGCGGCTCATCCGCGGCTGGGACGAGGAGTGGTACGACCTGCCGCTGACGCTCGGTGACCGGATCGGCGCAGCGGCGCTCGGCGCAGGCGCGGGCCAGACGTTCGTCGCCGACTCGACGACCGTGATCCTCTACAAGCTCGTCCGCGCGGCGCTCGCCGCCCCGGAGAACGCGGACCGCGACGAGATCGTCCTCGACTCCGGCAACTTCCCGACCGACCGCTACGTGCTCGAAGGGGTCGCGCGCGAGCACGGGGCGACCTTGCGGTGGATCGAGCCCGAGCACGACGCCGGCGTCACGCCCGACCAGGTCGCCGAGGTGCTCTCCGACCGCACCGCGCTCGTCGTGCTGAGCCATGTCGCGTACCGGTCGGGGTACGTGAGCGACGCGGAGGCGATCACGCGCCTCGCGCACGACGCCGGCGCGCTCGTCCTGTGGGACCTGTGCCACTCCGCGGGCGCGGTGCCCGTCGCGCTGGACGCGTGGGGCGTCGACCTCGCCGTGGGCTGCACCTACAAGTACCTCAACGGCGGTCCCGGCGCGCCCGCGTTCGGCTATGTGCGCGCCGACCTGCAGGACACGCTGACGCAGCCGATCCAGGGCTGGATGGGCAGCGCGGCGCCGTTCGAGATGGGGCCGGGCTACGCCCCGCACCCCGGTCCGCGCGGGTTCCTCAGCGGGACGCCCGCGATCGTCGGGATGCTCGCGATGCAGGACATGGTCGACCTGGTGGCCGAGGCGGGTCTGGACGCGATCCGCGCGAAGTCGGTCGCGCTCACCGAGTACGCGCTCGAGCTCGTCGACGACCTGCTCGTGCCGCTCGGCGCGCGCGTCGCCTCCCCGCGCGACGCCGCACGACGAGGGAGCCACGTCACCGTCGACCACGACGCGTTCGAGGCGACGCTCCCGCTGCTCTGGGCGCGCGGCGTCGTCCCGGACTTCCGCCGTCCGAACGGGCTGCGGCTCGGCCTCTCGCCGCTGTCGACGTCGTTCGACGAGGTGCGCGTCGGCGTCGAGGCGGTGCGCGACGCGCTCGTCGAGGTGACGTCCGGCGCCGTCCCCGCCGAGCGTCTGGCCGACGCCGCGCCCGACGCCCCGACGCCGTGAACCCGACAGCCGAGCGCGACGTCGTGAGCCCGGCACCCGAGCGCGACGTCGTGAGCCCGGCGCCCCAGCCCGGCGCCGTCGTCCTCGACGACCTCGACGCCCGCCCGGGCAGCGCGACGTCCCTGCTGCGGACGGTCGTCGGGCTGTACCTGCGCGGCCTCGGCGGCTGGGTCGCGGTCGCGGACCTCGTCGCGCTGCTCGACGCGGTGGGCGTCCCGCCGGCGGCCGCGCGCAGCGCGATCTCGCGCGTCAAGGGCAAGGGGCTCCTTGTCGCCGAGGACGTCGACGGCCGCCCGGGCTACCGCCTCGCACCGGGCGCGGACGTGATGCTCGCGCGCGGGGACCGTCGCATCTTCGCCTACCGGCAGCAGACCGACGACGACGCGTGGCTCCTCGTGTCGTTCTCCGTCCCCGAGGACCGGCGCGCCGAGCGCCACCAGCTCCGCCGGCACCTCGCGGGCATCGGGTGCGGGACGGTCGCCGACGCCCTGTGGATCTGCCCGGCGCACCTGGCCGGCGAGGTCGAGCAGATCCTCGACCACCTGGACCTGCGCGACGCCGCGACGCTGTTCGTCACCGGGACGCCGCAGACCCACGGGCCCTTCGCCGACGCCGCGGCCCGCTGGTGGGACCTCGACCGGATCGCCGCGCTGCACCGCAGGTTCCTCGCTCGCCACGAGGGCGCGACGAGCGCGCCGGTGCCCGACCGCGCCCGCTCGGCCCTGCCCGACGGCGCCCCGTCGCCCCTGCCCGACGGAGCCCGCTCGGCCGGCCCCGCAGCCTTCCCGCGCGACGCGTTCGCCCGGTGGGTGCGCGCCGTCGACGACTGGCGGACCGTCCCGTACGTCGACCCGGGCCTGCCACCCAGCGCGCTCCCGGCGGACTGGCCGGGGACGGCCAGCGTCGCGCTGTTCGACGACCTCAGGACCACGTTCGGCGAGGCCGCGGCCGAGCACGCACGGACCGTCGCCGGACGAGGGCCGAGGTCGCCGGGACAGCCGAAGTAGTACCCCGGTCGGCGTGGCACAGGCCGGCACAGCGCTCGGTCGCTGCTGCAGAATGCATGCATCGCCGCCAGGATGCCGCTAGCATGCCTGCATGGTGACGATCACGATCCGCGACGTCCCGCAGGACGTTCGCGACGAGCTCGCGTCGCGCGCGGCAGGCAGCGGACGGTCCCTCCAGGAGTACCTGGCGGCGGCGCTCCGCGAGCTGGCCGCGCGCCCGTCGCTCGAGAGCGCCATGGTGGAGGTGCGGCGACGCGCTCGCGGCCTGCCGGAGCTCGAGGTCGGGGACGTGCTGGCCGACCTCGCGGCCGACCGGCGGTGAGGGGCCGGGCGCCGCGGCCTCGGGTACCGGGCGACGAACGGGTACCGGGCGACGAACGCTCGAGGCCGCTCGTCGTGGATGCCTCGGCGGTGCTCACGATGCTCCTCGACCCGGGCGCGCGCGGGGACGTGATCGCCCGTCGTTCCCGCGCGGTCGAGGTCCTCGACGCACCGGACCTGCTGCCCTACGAGGTCGCGAACGTCCTCCGCCGTCGGCGCGCTGCGGGTCTCCTGACGGACCGCGAGGGGCGGGCCGCCCTGGAGGCGTTCGACCTGCTCCCGATCCAGCTCTGGCCGTTCGCCGTCGTCACAGAGCGAGCATGGGAGCTCGGCGCCAACCTCTCGGCGTACGACGCGGCGTACGTCGCGCTCGCGGAGCGGCTCGGTGGGACGCTCCTCACCGCGGATGCGCGGATCGAGAGGGCGCCGGGCGTCCGGTGCCGGGTCGAGGTCGTCTGACCGGGGAGAAGACCGGGCTACCGTCCTGCGGCACGGGTCGACGTCCGGTGTCGATCTCCTCCCCGGCGCGTGACGGGGTCAGACGGGCTGGGCGGGCACCGTGGCCGGCACGATCCGTGGCCCCGTCCCGGGGACCTCGAGCGTGCGTGGCGCACGGTAGGTCCACTCGCGGTCGGCGTCGGTGATCTCGCGGAGCACGCGCGCCGGGACGCCCCCGACGACGGTCATCGGCGGCACGTTCCCCGCCACGACGGCTCCTGCGGCGACGATCGACCCGCGGCCCACGGTGACGCCCGGCAGGATGACCGCGCCGGTCCCGACCCACACGTCGTCCTCGAGGACGACGGGTGCGGAGAACTGGGTGCCGTCCGAGCGCAGGTCGGGGTGCAGGGGGTGGCCGGTGGTCGAGATCGTCACGTTCGGCGCGAACATCACGCGGTCGCCGACGGTGATCTCGACGTCGTCCACGAGCGTCAGCCCGAAGTTCGCGTACACGCCGTTCCCGAGGCGCGTCGTGCAGCCGTAGGCCACGCGCAGCGTCGGCTCGATCCACACGTCGTCGCCGACGGCGGCGAACAGCTCTCCCAGCAGGCGCTGCCGCTCGTCCGTCGCGGACGGGCGCGTCGCGTTGAAGTCGTAGGT
Organism: Cellulosimicrobium sp. BMG9.23; assembly: GCF_059159985.1. NCBI lineage: Bacteria > Bacillati > Actinomycetota > Actinomycetes > Micrococcales > Promicromonosporaceae > Cellulosimicrobium > Cellulosimicrobium sp. BMG9.23. The sequence goes on along the minus strand of NZ_JBZGBZ010000005.1, from coordinate 345,389 downwards.
CAGCTCGGTCGCGCGGGCGCGCTCGGCGGCGAGTCCGGCGACGCCGTGGTCCGTGTACAGCTCGTGCGCAGCCATGCGTCGGCGGATCTCGCGCTCGTGGTCGTCCACAGGTCGTGCTCCAGGGGTTCGGGGTCGAGGTCGGGACCAGCCTCTCGCACCGGAGGCCGAACGATGCAACCCGGGCCGAGTGGTGCGCTCCGTGGTGCATCGCCCGAACGGGAGCGCATCTCTCGCGGAGCGGGCGCTCAGGCGACGACGTCCCCGTCCGGCAGCACGAGCGTGGTCACGACGTCGGTCACCGCCGGTCGCCGCGGCGTCGACCCGAACCCGAAACGTACCGGCGGGTCGACGGACGTCAGGCTTCCCAGGGACTCACCGTCCCACGAGGACGTGACCGCCTCGAGCGCGTGCACGTCGGTCGCGCCGTAGTGCTCGACGCGGCCCGACCCGGCGCTCCCACGCGTCCGGACGCCGTGGAGCAGCGCTCGTGCGACCGGGTCGGTCACGGCGGTGAACCGTCGCGACCCGGCCAGCCGGTCGGGCACGGCGCGCAGGGCGTGCCCCAGCCCGGTGCGCTGCCCGACGGCGAGCCGTGCCTCGAGCGGTCCGGCCGCCACGTGCCACGGGGCCGGTGTGCGCCCACCGCGACCGACGACGGACGTCGCGCCGGGGTGCTCGGCCGGGAGGTCGCGAACCTCGACGGGGAGGATCTCGACGCGGTCGAAGGAGTACGTCGAGCCAACGAGGGACGCCACCGCGTCGGACGGTGCGAGCAGGACCCGCTCGCCGTCGGGCCGCTCGACCATGACGTCGGCGAACGCGCCGAACGGCGACCGGTCCCACCGCCCGACGACGACACGCGTGCCGGACGACGTGCCCCAGCCGGCGATCCGGCCGTGGAAGATCAGGGCGCGTGGCATCCGGGCAGCGTAGGGCTGCGCGGTCGAGATCGCCCGTCGGCACCCCTGCCACGCACCCACGCGCCCCGCGGACGCGCAGGAGGACGCGGCGCACCGCGGCGCGCGTCCGCCACGAGAGCCGCCGCGCTGGCGAGGGACCGCGCGAGGCGAGACGCTCGACGGGAGGCGGCGACCGCCGTCGGGCAGCGAGGTGAAGGAGGCCGACCGTGCCGAAGACGACCCGCGGCGGGGATGCGAAGGAGTCCGAGATCCCCAGCACGCTGCAGCGCTCGGACGAGAAGGCACAGCGGACGTTCGCGAAGGCCTACGACGCCGCGATGGAGCAGTACGGCTCGGCGGAGCGTGCGAGCCGCGTGGCGTTCGCGGCGCTCAAGCACACGCACGAGAAGGTCGGCGACCACTGGGAGCCCAAGGAGGAGCCGGGTCCGTCGGACGAGCGCGCGGAGGAAGGTGGCCTGGAGTCCTCGGCGGAGACGGCGGGCGGTGTGGACGCGAACGCGTCGAAGGAGCACCTTCTCGACGTCGCACGGCGGCTCGACGTGGACGGCCGCTCGACGATGACGAAGGACGAGCTGGTCGACGCGATCCAGCGCGCGAACGACCGCGCGACCCGGCACGCCCGAGGCGACTGAGCCGCGTCGACCCCACGACGGGAGACATCTCCGGCGCACGTGGAGCAACCGGGACGTGGGTTAGCAGCCCTTCAGCACCGCGAGGCCGCAGCAACCCGGGGTTCGGCGAGCGAGGTCCTCGTCCGTGACCGACCGGCTTGAGGGTGCCGGTCACCGGGTGGGACTCTGCGAGAGCGCGTCAGCGTCGGTCCGGTGGCGGGTACTGCCCGCTGCGGATCTTGCGCATCATGAGCTCGCGGACCCAGAGCACGAGCACGGCGAGACCCGTCGCCGTGAACGCGCTGAACAGGCGCGAGGTGTTCTTGCTCTCCCCGGCCCAGGCGCCGGTGAGCAGCCCGCCGAAGAGCGAGACGGCGATCAGCAGCGCGAGGATCGCGTAGATGAGCAGCCAGTAGCGCACGAACCGCACGGCGCCCTCCGGCGTGCGACCTCCGCGACGACGGCGCGCGGGCGGAGGAGGCGGCCCCGGTGGGCCGGCGGGGGGCTGCGGGCCCGTCGCGGGGTTGCTCAAGAGGGTCTCCGGCTGGTTCGGTGCCCGGTCAGGCCGGTGCTCGGCCGAACCCTGACAGTGTACGGACGGAAGAGGTTCCACCGGCCCCGCGCGTGTCACGATGACGGCATGACGACGACGCCCGACGACCTCGCCTCGACCATCGCCTCCGTCGAGGCGCAGGAGCACGAGCTCGTGCTCACCTCGTTCACGCACGACGACGCGTGGCGCCTCGGGTGCCTCCTCGTCGAGCTCGCCGCCGAGCGCGACCTCGCGGTGACCATCGACGTCCGCAAGGGCACGCAGCAGGTGTTCCACGCCGCGCGCGAGGGCACGACGCCCGACAACGACACGTGGGTCGAGCGCAAGGTGCGGGTCGTGCAGCGGTTCGGGGCGTCGTCGTACCTCGTGGGCCTGCGGGCGCGCGCGAAGGGGACGACGTTCGCGGAGCAGCACCAGCTCCCGCTCCAGGAGTACGCCGCGCACGGCGGCGCGTTCCCCGTGCGCGTCGAGGGCGTGGGCGCCGTCGGGGTCGTCACCGTCTCGGGGCTGCCCCAGGCGGACGACCACGCTCTCGTCGTCGAGGCGCTGCGGACGTTCCGCGGCTGCGCGCTCGCCGAACCTGGGATCGTGGGTCACCGCCTCGTGCCGAACCCCGGGTTACGCGGCACATGAGGCGCTGATCGACGCACAACCCGGGGTTCGGCACCTGGCCCGGGTACGACGGCGGGCCGGCACCTCGGGAGGTACCGGCCCGTCGGGATCCGGCCGCGCCAGGGCCGGGCGCGGCCGGAGCAGGTGGCGCGGCGTCAGGCCGCGCGCGTGACCTCGATGCGCTGCGGCGCACGGCCGGCGAACACGCCGGCGACGGTCACGGTGAGCACGCCCGCGTCGTAGGACGCGCGGACCGCCTCGGCGTCCGCGGCCTTCGGCAGCGTGACGGTCCGGCGGAACTCGCCGAACCGCACCTCGCGGATGCGACGGCCGACCGGCTTCTCGACAGGCTCCCGCTCGGTGCCGTCGGTCGCCTCGGAGCCCTCGGCGGGCTCGTCGGTGGCCTCGCGCGCCTCGACGACGCGCTGGTCACGACGCTCGCCGCGCACGACGAGCCGGCGACCCTCGAGCTCGACGGTCACGTCGCGCTCCGGGTCGACGCCCGGCAGGTCGAAGCGGGCGACGAGGTCGTCGCCGTCACGGTAGACGTCGGCGGCCGGCGCGTAGCCGCTCCGCTGCGCGGGGGTGGCGGGACGGGTCCACAGGTCGCGGACGAGACGGTCCGCGGCCAGGGCGCCGAACGGGATCGGGGTGAGGGTGGTGGTCATGGTGACTCCTCCGGTTCTGCTGCCGCGGTGAGCCCGCGGCGTCTGACGGGGTCAACCTTGAGCGCTCCCGACTCAATCCCGCGTTCGCGCACGACGAACGGCGGGGTGCTCGCCTGCGCCCGTCATGGACACGAGAACCCTCGGTAGGGTCGGCACGACCACGTCGGCTCGGTGAGAGGAGACGCCCATGGGATCAGGTCGCGTCGCGCGACGGTGGGTGAGCGGTGCCTCGGCGGCGATCCTCGTCGGACTCCTCGCGGTGGCGTGCGCCCCGACGGACGAGCTTCCGGGCGGCCACACCTGGGTCGTCGGCCTGAGCGATCCCGACGGGGACTGGCAGGCCTGCGTCGAGGCGTCCGACGCCGCGGTGGTCGAGACACTCGGGACCGCCGACGTGCCGCAGTCCGCGGTGTCGCTGCGCCTCGCGCCACGCACGACGCGGGACGTCGCGGAGAGCCTCGTCGCATGCATCGAGGACTCGTTCACCGTCGGGACCGTGACCCTCGAGGACGGCGGCCCGTACACGGGCGCGCCGTAGCGCCGGGCCCCGCGTTACCCACGCGGTGAGTGACCGGCGCGTGCGTGATCGTCGTCGCGCGTCACCGGCGACGTGCCGCCCGGCGGGCCTTGCGCGCCTCGGCGGCACGCTCCTCCGCCGCCTCGAGAGCGTCGTCGGCGGACTCGAGCCCGGCCTGCGCCTCGTCCTGCGCAGCGCGCGCGGCCTCCAGCCGGGAGCGCGCCTCGTCGCGCTCGTCGGCGAGGCGGGCGAGCTCGTCCTCGATGCGGCCCAGGTCGTCCTCCACCTGCCCGACGGCGTCGCTCGCCTCGCGCGCCCGCGCGTCCGCCTCGTCGCGGGCGGCCTCGAGCCGGTCGACCTCGGCCGCGGTCTCCTCGACGGTGCGCTCGGCCTCGGCGAGCGGGTCCGGCTCCTCCTCGACCGCCGGCCCGGTGTCGGCCCCCTTGCCGTCGCTGCCGTCGCTGCCGCCCCCGCCGCCGGCCTTCCCGCCCCCGGCGCTGCGGCGACCTCTCCTCGCCGGGGCGGGCTCGCCGTCGTCCCGCACCACGTGCAGCGTGACGACGTCCGCGGGCTCCCCGCCCTCGTCGACGATCCCGAACCCGACGTGCTGCAGCGCCTGGCTCAGGCGCCCGGCCTGCACGACGGCGCCCGCGTCGGGGTCCATGACGGCCGCCGTCAGCGTCTCGGCGAGGCGGTCGACGGCGCTCGCGGAGACCGCGCGCCCGGCCACCTCCCCGGCCTTCCGGACGGTCCCGACGAGCGCCTCGGCCCGCTCCCGCCGCAACCGGTCGAGCGCTGTGATCCGCGACCGGTCGCGGTCCTCGGTCGCGTCGCGCAGCTCGTCGCCGATCGCGACGAGCGCCGCTATCTCGTCGGGGTGCTCGCGCGCGACCTGGTTGACGACCCACGCGGCGACCGTCGGCTTGGGGAGCCGGCCGACTCGCTCGGCGCCGACGGCGTCGCCCGACGCCTTGATGCGCTTCGACGCCGCCGTCCGCGCGACGACGAACTGCTCGAGCGGGAGCGAGTACAGCTCGTCGAGCAGCGCGTCGACGTCGACCGGTGCGTCGGGGCTCATGGGGACAGCCTCCCCGCTGGCCGTGCGTCCCGCAGCGCCGAGCCCGCCCACGAGCCCGTGCGAGCCCGCCCGGTCCGTTGAGTGCTGGGTATTTGCTGTCTGTGCTCTGCTCGGACGACATATACCCAGCACTCAACGGGACGGGTGGGCGCTCAGGCCGTGCGGGCGACCCTTGCCGTGGTGCGCCCGACCTCGTCGAGCAGCCGGGCGAACGCGTCCTCCGTGACGATCGGGATGCCGTAGCGGCGCGCCGTCCGGGCCTTGGTGGACAGCGAGTCGGGGTCCGCTGCGACGACGAGCCGCGTCCGGCGTGTCACGTACGCCCACGGCGCGAGGCCCGCCCGGCGCGCGGCGTCCTCCCACGCGGGGCGCGTGCGGCGCATCGACCCGGTGAGCACGACCTCGTCCCCGGGGGACAGGACGAACCGTTCCCTGTGCCCGACGCCGCCGGTCGCCTCGTCCACGAGCCTCGCCCCGAGAGCGGCCTGGGACGCGGCGAGGACGTCGTCCGCGTCGAGCCCGAGCTGGCCGGCGACCTCGTGCAGCGTCCGGTCGGCCGCGAGGGCGTCGAGCACGCCGACCTCGTCGACCCGCTCTCCGAGGGCCGACGACCCCGCACCGTCGAGGACGTCGCGGGCGAGCGTCGCGAGGTGGTCGCGGTGCAGCCGCTCGACGTCCTGCCGGTCGAGCCCGGCGCGTCGCGCGGCGTCCACCAGAGTGCTGCGTTCCGTGTGCGACACGTACCCGTCGAGCAGCGCCAGGTCGAGGAGCGCGAGGTAGTCGGCCGCCGTCCCGGCCACGACGCCTCCGCCTCGGGACTGCGCCCGTCGCGCCACGCCGTCGCGCAGCGGGGCAACGGCGGAACCGGTGGGCGTCCCGGGGCTCTCGCGAGCTGTCGGGCTGTCGAGGGCAGCGAGCCAGTGGCCGTGGAGCCGGCTCGCGCCGCGTGGCACGGGCTCGACGTCCACCGCGGGCGGCAGGGTCCAGCGCACGCCGTCCGCCGCGGCGCGGGCGACGTCCCAGCACTCGTCCTCGCGCGCGACGTCGAGGTAGTGCGCGAGCAGCCCTGCCGTGGCGCGGGCGTCCCCGAGGGCCGAGTGCACGCCGTCGTGCACGACGCCGACGGTCGCGCAGCACGCGGCGAGGCTGCGCGACCCGGTGAGGTAGCGCCCGGCGAGCTGCTGCGTGCACAGGCACGCGAGCGGGTCGATCGCCGCGGCGACGCCCGCGCGGCCGAGCTCCGCGCGCAGGAAGCGCGTGTCGAACGACGCGTTGTGCGCGACGAGGACCCGGCGGTCGAGAAGCCGCAGGAGCGCCGGCGCGACGCGGTCGAACGCCGGCGCGAGCGCGACGTCGGCGGCCGCGATGCCGTGCACGTGCTGCGGACCCAGGTCGCGTCCGGGGTTGACCAGGGTGCACCACTCGTCCTCGACCTGGCCCGCGTCGTCGACCAGGACGACGGCGACCTCGGCGACCCGGTCGCCGAGGCGGGGGGAGAACCCGGTGGTCTCGAGGTCGACGACGGCGAATCCGGGCACGGGCACAGTCTGCCCGACGCCGCCGACGCCGCGGCCGTCCACGCGTGACCGTTTCCGTTCGCTTCCGCCGGGGCCGACGTCGGTCGCGGACGCCTGTGCGAGCCTGGTGCGCGTGCCCGGCCCGCTGACCCCCGACTTCGCTCCCTGGACCTTCGACACCACCGCCTCGCCGGAGCAGCGCGAGGCCAACGACGAGCGCGTCGCGTCCCTCCGCGCGGCCGGCCACACGATCGGTGCCGGCTGCGTCGTGTCGGGCCTCGCCGACGTCGATCCCGACTCCCTCGCCCTCGGCGACCGCAGCTACGTCGCCGCCCACGTGCACATCACGGGCGACGTCGCGATCGGGGCGGACTGCTCCGTCAACGTCTCCGCCGCGATCCGCGGCCGCGTGACGATCGGTGACGCCGTCCGCATCGGCAGCCACACGAGCGTCCTCGGCTTCGACCACGCGTTCGACCGCGTGGACGTGCCCGTGTTCCGGCAGGGCCTCACGTCGCGCGGCATCACGATCGGCGACGACGTGTGGGTCGGTGCGCACGTCGTGATCCTCGACGGCGTCACCGTGGGCGACCACGCGGTCATCGGTGCGGGCGCCGTCGTCACGCGCGACGTGCCCGCGGACGCCGTGGCGGTCGGGAACCCCGCGCGCGTCGTCCGGGACCGTCGCACGGGCGAGCGGCCCGCCACCGTACCCGCGACCGCCACCGCCCGCGGGGCCGCCACCGCGTCCGCCCGGCGACCGGACCCCGACGCCGAGCGTGCGCGCCGGCTCGAGCGGTTCGGTGGCGAGGCGCTCGCCGCCCTGCCGACGCTCGTCGAGCGGGCCTTCGACGGCGAGCGCTATCGCGACGCGCCCGGCTCCCGGCCGACCGTGCGCGCGCACTGCGACGCCGTCGAGCTCGCGGCGCTCGCGGGTGGCGTCCCCGCGGGTTGGTCACGCGACGAGCACGTCCGGCGCCTCACGGACCTCGTCGGCCCGGACCGCCGCGTCCAGCAGCTCGGGCACGGGGAGGAGGCCCGGCCTGACGGCGCGCGATCTGACGGCGCGCGATCTGATGGCGCGTGGGCCGAGGGCCCGGGCGCTTACCACGTGCTGTGCGTCGGGTACGCGCTCGACCTGCTCGGCGCGGCGCTGCGCGCCGTGCCGCCCGTGGCAGCGAGCGCCGCCGAGATCGTGCGGAGGCTCGAGACGCTGCCGTGGACCACGAACGCGTGGGGTGCGGGCTCGACGGTCGACACTGTCGGCACTGCGCTGACGTTCGCGCGCGCGGCCGGCGTCGACGTACCCGACGGAGTCCGTGAGGCGCTCGTCGGCTGGCTCGTCGAGCACCGCGACCCGGTGACCGGGCTGTGGGGCTCGCCGCGCGCGGCCGACGGGTGGCGCGAGCCGGTCAACGGGACGTACCGGCTCGTGCGCGGCACGTTCGCGCAGTGGCGGACGCCCCTCGGGCTCGGGCGCGAGCTCACGGACTCGGTCCTGCGGCACGCGGCCGGCGGGGTGCTCGACGCGCCGCGCGTCACCGCGTGCGACGCGCTCGACGTCGTGCACCTCCTGTGGTGGGCGCGCCGGTGCGGCGCCGACGGCTACCGCACGGCCGAGGCGGACGACGTCGCCCGCCACGTCCTCGACGGGATCGCGGAGCGCTGGACGCCGGACGGGCTGGCCTTCGCCCCGGAGGGTTCCCGGACGGCTCGGGGCAGCACGGCGTCGGGGGTCCCCGACGGGTCGCCGAGCCTCCAGGGCACCGAGATGTGGCTCGCGACCGCGTGGTACGCCGCGGACCTCCTGGGCCGCTCGGGCGTGCTCGGCTGGGTGCCCCGCGGCATCCACGCCCCCGCGCCGCGCGCCTCAGCGGCCACCCCGGGTGGCGGCAGGCCCGCTCCCGGGCCACGGTGGAGCCTCACCCAGCACCCACGGAAGGACGTCCCATGAAGGTCGCCGTCATCGGAGCGCACGGCAAGGTCGGCCGGCTGCTCCTGCCGATCCTCGCGGACCGCGGTGAGCACGCGGCGGGAGTCGTGCGGCGCGAGGAGCAGGTGCCGCTCGTCCGCTCCCTCGGCGCGGAGCCCGTCCTGCTCGACGTCGAGCACGCGTCGACCGAGCAGATCGCCGCGGCGCTCACGGGGTTCGACGCCGTCGTCTGGTCGGCCGGAGCCGGTGGCGGCGATCCGGAGCGCACCTACGCCGTCGACCGCGACGCCGCGATCCGGTCGATGGACGCCGCGGCGTCGGCGGGGGTCCGTCGCTACGTCATGGTGTCGTGGATCGGCTCGGTCCCCGAGCACGGAGTCCCCGAGGACAACGGCTTCTTCGCGTACGCCGACGCGAAGCTCGCCGCGGACGACCACCTGCGCGGGACCGGCCTCGACTGGACGATCCTCGGGCCGGGCACGCTGACCGACGACGACCCGACCGGCGCGATCACGGTCCTCGCGGACGGCGCCGAGACACCGGAGGGCGCGGCATCGCAGGTGTCCCGGGCCGACGTCGCGATGGCCGTGACGCAGGTGCTGCGCACGCCCGGGACCGTCGGCCGGTTCGTGCGGTTCACCGCCGGCGACGCGCCGATCCTCGAGGTGTTCGCGGAGCAGCCGGGCGCCTGACGTCGACCGTCGGGCACGAGAACGGCGACCGGGTCCTCGCGGAACCGGTCGCCGTCCCGGCGCTCGCTGGGCGTCAGCCGCAGCTGATCGCGTCGTACGGCACGTCGTAGTACTGGTGCCGGGGGTCGCCGTCGTTCCAGCGGTAGGCGCTGACGGTGGCGCTGCCCGCCTCGACCGAGGCGGAGCGGGTGCTGAACGACTGGTACGCGTTCTTGTCCGACCCGACCTTGGTGAACTTCTTCTGGCCGAAGTCCGTCGCGATCCGGACGTCCGCCCACCCGGTCTCGTCGTTCGTCGCGCGCACCGCGACGTACGCCGTGCCGTTCACGCAACGGGTCTCCGCGGTGAGCGCGGTGAGCTCGGGGTTGCCCGCGCCGTTGACCGCGAACGTGTCGTCGGCGAGGGACGCGACCGCGTGGGCGATCGCGCGCGACATGATGTCGAGCGCGGTCGGGTCCACGTTGTCGATCGTGTCCTGCGGCGAGTGGTAGTTCGGGTCGTAGAAGATGCCCTCGGTGCCGCCGAACAGCGCGACCTCCTCGGCCGTCTTCTGGCCGTCGGCCCCCGTGAACAGGCCGGACGACGGGACGCCGTTGTTGATGAAGGCCTGGTAGTCGGAGCGGCCCGAGAACTCGGTGTCGACCCACGGCTGCCCGATCTGGTCGAAGTAGTCCGTGAAGACGTCCTCGGTCTCCGGCGAGCCCGCCGGCACCTCGACGGGCGCCTCGTACGTCGACTCGTCCGCGTCGTACACGCCGATGATGTAGTTCGGCGACCCGACCATGTCGAAGTTCAGGTACGTCGCGATGTCGTCGAGCGCCGCGGGGTCGTTCGCGACGAGGTCGTCGACGTAGTGCGTCGACCCGACGAGCCCGACCTCCTCCGCACCCCACCACGCGAACCGGACCGCGTTGTCCGGCCAGCCGTCGGTCTCCGCGGCCGCGGCGAGCTGCACGGCGACCTCGAGGATCGCCATCGAGCCGGTCCCGTTGTCGTTGATGCCCGGGCCCTCCTCGACGCCGTCGAGGTGCGCGCCGGCCATGACGACGTTGTTCGTCCGGCCGCCCGGCGTCTGGGCGATGACGTTGAAGGTCTCGAACTCGTCGACGTGGTACTGGTAGTCGTAGGTCGCCTCGGCGGCGGCGCCCCCCTCGAGCGCGGCGAGGATCGCCTGGCCGTCGGACAGCGAGAGACCGACCGTCGGGACCCACGAGCCCGCGGCACCGAGCGTCGGGTTCAGCGGCTCGTCGACGTTGTTGTAGAGGATCACCGCGACGGCCCCGTCGGCCATGGCGTTCGTGACCTTGATCGAGAAGGCGCACGAGCCGCGGCTGACGAGCGCGACGGCGCCCGTCGCGTCGACGCCGTCCCAGTCCGCGGCGGTGCAGCCGTGGCGCGGACCGTCGACGGGCTGGACGATCGGCCCCGTGACGCCGTCGTCCGGGGTGGCGGGGGAGAACTCCGCGGCGTAGAGGTCGTCGGCCGGCGCGACGCCCGCCGCCGTGAGCGACAGGTCGTCCACGACGAAGTCCTCGAACGTGAAGTACTGGCGTTCGGGCGTGTAGCCGGCGGCCGTGAGGGCCTCCTCGACGTACACGGCGCTGGCCTCGTACCCGGGGGTCTCGAGCGCACGGCTGTTGCCGTTCGCGTCGGCGATGGCCTGCAGGTCCTCCAGACGATCCATGACCGCGTCGCCGGTGACGAGGTCCTCGAGCGGGAGCGGGTCTGCGGCGGCGCGCAGGGCGCCGGCGGGGGCAGCGCCCACCGGCGCGGCGGACAGGACCGCGAGCACGAGGCTCGCGGCGGCTGCGGACGGGACGAACGTTCGTGGTCTCACGCATCCTCCTCGGCAGTGGCCCTCGCAGGCCGCCCCCGGTCGTGCCGAGGGGTCAGCCGAGTCGCACACGAGACGCGACGCTGCGAGGACTCGTGTGATCGTGAGCGTAGGCGCTGCCGGGACCGCCGTCGAGAGGTCGACGCCTCGTGCTCCGGTGCGAGCGCGCCTCAGGGCCGGTCAGGGGCACTGGCGCGCGTTGGGCGCGGCGGCGAGCACGACCTCGGCGGACTCCAGGGTGAAGTTCCCCGCGGCGGGTTCGTGCCCGCACACGGTCCAGCCGTTCGACTGCCCCGCGACGGCGTCGCCGCGGCGGGCGTCGACGACGAGGACCGTCGTCGCGCCCTCACCGTCGAGCGTGCGCCGGGCCTGCTTGAGCGACGTCTCGACGAGGTCCGGCATGCTGTAGCCCGGCTCGATGCTGACGCGGACCTCGACGCCGTCGCTGCCGCCGGGGAGCGACGGGTCGGACGGGTCGGTGGTCGGCGTGGTCGTCGGCTCGCCGGTGGGCTCCGCCGAGGGGGTGCCGGTCGGGCTCGTCGTCGGAGACGGTCCGGGCGTCGGGGTCCCGGGCCAGGCTGGCGCCTTGCAGGCGCCCAGGACGCCCACGGCGACCACGACCGTCGCGACCACCGCGCCTCGACGTACCACGTCCAGCACCACTACCCCCGATCCAGCGGGGCGACCGCGCGGTCGCGCCCTGCGCCTCCGAGGGTACGCGAGGCGCGGGGCCCGCGAGCGCGCGGCGAGGCGGTTCAGACCGACCTGTCCGCGATGTCCGGACGGTCCGTGCCGGCGGGCTTCTTCGGGGGACGGATCGTCGGCACGTCGCCCACGATGGGGATGGGGCGGCGGTGGAACGGGAACCCGTACCGGGTGACCAGGCCCGCGAGCGTCGTCAGGCGGTTGCGCGGCCCGATGAGGCCCATGATGTGCACGAACAGCCAGGCGAGCCACGCGACCCCGCGCGTGAGGCGGATCTTCCCGACGACCTCGGCGATCGCGGCGCGTCGCCCGATGACGGCCATGGTGCCCTTGTCGAAGTAGCGCAGGGGCGTCGTCGGGCGTCCGTCGACGAGGGCCCGGACGTTGCGCGCGACCTGCGTGCCCGACTGGATCGCGGGCTGCGCGAGCTGAGGCAGACCCGCAGGCGAGACGGCGATGTCGCCCGCTGCGAACACGCCGGGCAGGCCCTCGACCTGCAGGTCCTCGCCGACGACGACGCGCCCGCCCTCGCCGCGCGGCAGGCCCCAGTCGTCGACCTCCTCGTGCGGGCTGACGCCCGCCGACCAGACGGTGAGGTCGGAGTGGATGCGCGTGCCGTCGGTGAGCACGACGGCGTCCGGCAGGACCTCCGCGACGCCGGCCCCGAGGTGCAGGCTCACGTCGCGCCGGCGCAGCTCGTCGGCGGCGTAGCGGCGCAGCCGCGGGTGGAAGGACTTGAGCACCTCGGCGCCGCGCTGGACGATCTTCACCTCGAACGCGTCGCCGTGGATCTCGGGGTACGCGGGCCGCAGCCCGGCGGTGCGCAGCTCGGCGAGCGCCCCGGCGACCTCGACGCCCGTCGCGCCGCCGCCCACGACGACGACCCGCAGCCCGTCGTCGGTGCCGGGGGTCGACGCCGCCTTCTCGAGCCGGACGAAGAGCGTGTCGCGGATCTTCATCGCCTGGGACCGCGAGTACATGGGGAACGAGTTCTCCTTGGCGCCGGGGGTGCCGAAGAAGTTGGCGGTGACGCCGTTGGCGAGCACGAGGTAGTCGTAGCCGACCCACTCGTCGTTGAGGAGCCGGATGCGCCGCCCTTCGTGGTCGATGCCGACGAGGTGCTCGTGCACGACCCGCACGTTCTTCTGCTTGAGCCGCAGCCCGCGCAGGAAGTACGTGACGTCGCCCGGGTTCAGGCCGCCTGTCGCCACCTGGTACAGCAGCGGCTGGAACGTGTTGTAGACCCGGCGGTCGACGAGCGTGACCCGTACCGGGGCCTTCGCGAGCTCCTTGACCACGGCGAGACCGGCGAACCCGGCGCCGACCACCACGACGTGCGGCAGGGCGGTGGGTGGGGCGGACTCGGGCACGGGGCCTCCTCGAAGGGCGACGGGTGGTAGGGCCCGACGGCGCCCGCCACCTGCGTCGCGGACGTCGCCGACGACGCCAGACAGGTTACGGCGGGTGCGCGCCGTCGGCGAACCGGTGGGCGCCGCGCCGTCAGCCGCGGTGGCGCTCGACGTCGTCGCGGCCGAGGAGGTCCTCGCGGACCACGCGGCGCAGGACCTTGCCGATCTGTGAGCGCGGCAGCTCCGGCACGACGGCGAGCGTCCGCGGCAGCGCGTACCGGGCGAGACGCTTCTCGCCCCACTCCCGGACCGCGGCGAGGTCGACGCGCGGCGGCGACCCGCCGTCGTCGGCCCCGACCGGACCGCCGGGCGCCTCGTCCAGGACGAGGACCGCGGCGACCTGCTCGTCCGAGCCCGCGCCGGGAAGCCCCACGACGGCGACGTCGCGCACGCCGGGCATCTGCCGCAGGTGCTCCTCGACCTGCGACGGGTACACCTTGAAGCCGCCGGTGACGATCATCTCCTTGATGCGGTCGACGAGTGTGACCGTGCCGGCGTCGGGACCGTCGAGCGGTACCTCCACGACGTCGCCCGTGCGCAGCCAGCCGTCGTCGAGGAGCTGGCCCGCGGTCTCGTCGGGGCGCTGCCAGTAGCCCTGGAAGACCTGCGGGCCGCGGACGAGGAGCTCGCCCCGGACGGTCGGGACGCCGCCGTCCGGCGTGGTGGGCTCCGCGTCGCGCAGGTCGCCCGCGTCGAGCGCCTCGGCGTCGACGACGCGGATGTCCGTGCTCGGGAACGGCAGACCGAGGGTCCCGGGGCGCCGGTCGTCCGAGCACGGGTTGCCGAGCGCGATCGGCGACGTCTCCGTCATGCCGTAGCCCTCGATGAGCAGGCCGCCTGTGGCGTCTTCCCAGCGCTGCGCGGTCTCGGCTGTGATCGGCATCGCGCCGGCGAACGCGAGCCGGATGGACGACAGGTCGGTCCGGGGCGTCACCGCCCGGCCCTCGGTGTCCTCGCCGGTCGCCGCCGTCCCTGTCGCCGCCCCCGCGGCCGCGACGATCCGGTCGAACATCGGCGCGACACCGGGCAGGAAGGTGGCGGGCCGGCGCGACTGCGCCGCGACGAACGCCTGGGGATCGAACTTCGGGAACGCGACGAGCGTCGCGCCGATCCGGGCCGGCAGCGTGAGACAGAACGTCAGGCCGAACGCGTGGAAGAACGGCAGGACGCCGTAGACGACCTCCGCGCCCTCCGTGAACGCGGCCCACGCCTGGCCCTGCACGACGTTGGCGACGAGGTTGCGGTGCGTGAGGACGGCGCCCTTGGGCGTGCCCGTGGTGCCGCCCGTGTACTGGATGAGCGCGACGTCGTCGGCGGTGGGCTGGGGGAGCGCCGGGGGCAGGCGGCGGGCGCGGCGGACGAGGTCGTGCCAGTCGGCGACGCCCGGGGGGACCGGCCCGCGCAGCGCGTCGCGCTGGGCCCGAGCGCGCGCCACGGGCAGGCGCAGGGCGAGCCGCGAACCGGCGGGCAGGTCTCGCGCGATGTCGACCGCGACGACCGTGCGCAGGTCGGGTGCCGCGTGCTCCGGGCCGCCGCGCGCAGCGAGGACCGCGGGCACGGCTTTCGTCCACACGAGGGCGACGCTCGCACCGGAGTCCGCGAGCTGGTGCGCGAGCTCGTCGGCGGTGTAGGTCGGGTTGTGCTCGACGACGACCGCGCCCAGGCGCAGCACCGCGTAGAACGCGACGACGTGCGACGTCGAGTTCGGCAGGACGATCGCGACACGGTCGCCGCGCCGCACACCGAGGTCGTGCAGGGCACCGGCGGCACGGTCGACCTCGGCCACGAGCCGCGCGTAGGTGGTCGTCGCGCCGAAGAAGTCGAGCGCGACGCGTGTGGGCCAGCGCCCGGCGGCCGCGGTGAGGGCCGCGGTGACCGGCTCGTCGGGGATCGTGATCTCGGGAGGGACGCCCGGCGCGTACCGCGACGTCCAGAGGCTCGGCGTCAGCATGTTCACCGGACCACCGTAACTTACGGTTGCGTAGGTTGTGTGCCGTCGCTGTGCCGCCGGTCAGGCGGGGTACCAGCGTGCGCCCCACCGGCGGGTCAGGCGCCTGCCCGACGTCGCCGCGAGCGTCCGCGCGCCGGCCTCCACGGCGCGTGCCACCTCGTGCGCCGCCTCGTCGCCGTCGGCGAGGAAGCGCACCGTGATCCGTGCCTCGCCCCGCACGACGCCGACGTCGTACGCCTCGACGGTCGTGCGTCGGCGTCCTGCGGCGACGGCCGTCGGCAGGACCGACTCGGGGTCCGCACCGGGCCGCAGCAGCCCGACGGCGAGCGTGACGCGGTAGGAGGGCACGCGTACGCCCCGTCAGCCGAGCGCCGGCAGGCCGGCCTCGTCGCACGGGTCGAGCGCGACGGGCCCGGACAGGTCGAGGCGCACGACGTCGCCGTCGACGGTCACGCGCACCGACCACCCGGCGGGGTCCTCGGCCTCGACGTACGCCGACCCGCCGTGCTCGGGGTGCACGACGTCCGAGGGCGCGCCGAAGCCGTGCTCCTCGAGCGTGGGGGCGATCGCGTCGGGAACGTCCTCGAGCCGGTCGTAGGGCGACGCGCCGTCGCGCGTGGCGTGGGAGTCCAGGAGGACGACTACGCAGCGGCCGTCCTCCTGCCCCGTCGCCGTGGGGACGTGGTCGTCGGCCCAGCCGTCGGCGCCGAGCACGTCCTGGACGTCGGCGTGGATCGCCTGGCCTGCCTGCGCGTAGGACGCGAGCGCGTCGGGCGGTGGCGCGGGTCCCGACGGCTCGGCGCTGCCGCCGCACGCGGCCACCGCGACGAGCACGCCGAGGGCGAGGACCGGGCCGCCCGCGCGCCGTGCGGCGCTCACGAGGCGGAGAGCACGGCGACGAGGAAGTCGGCGTCCGGGGAGTACGGGCGCAGGTCCCACGTCGCGAGGGCGAGCTCCACGCGCAGTCCCGCCGCGACGACGTCGGCCAGGAACGCGTCGTGCGCGTATCCGCGTCCGGCACCGAACCCGACGACGGCCCGGCCGCCCGGCGCGAGGTGTGCCCTGAACCGCCGGAGCACCTCGACCTCCGTGCCCGGCGCGAGGAACGTCATGACGTTGCCCGCGCACACGATCGCGTCGAACGGTTCGGCCACGCCCTCCGCGGGCAGGTCGAGCTCCGCGAGGTCCCCGACGCGCCAGTCGGGGCCCGGGTGGTCCCCGCGCGCGGCCTCGACGAGCACCGGGTCGACGTCGACGCCGACCACGACGTGCCCGCGCGCCGCGAGCTCGGCCCCCACGCGGCCGGGGCCGCAGCCCGCGTCGAGCACGCGCGAGCCGCGCGGCAGCATCGCGTCGACGAGACGCGCCTCGCCCGCGAGGTCGGCGCCCTCGGCGGCCATGCTGCGGAACCTTTCGACGTACCAGGTGGAGTGGGACGGGTCGGCGGCGACCTTCTGCTCCCAGCGGGAGGGACGGGCGGTGCTCATTCCCCGACCGTACCCGGGCTGCGACAATCCGAGGATGAGCACCGCGACCACCGCCCCCGTGACCGATCTCGCGTCGTCCGCCCCGACCGGCGCGCTGCTCGCCGTGTGCCGTGTGCACGCGCTCCTGCCCGACGCCGGCCCCATCGGTGTCACGGCGATCGACAAGCGACCCGTCGACGGCCCGGTCAAGGTGCGCCGTCTCGGGCTCTACGCCGACGTGCAGGCCGACCGCGCCGACCACGGCGGCGAGGACCAGGCCGTGTACGCGTACGGGCAGGACGACGCCGAGTGGTGGGCCGGGGAGCTCGGGCGCGAGGTGACGCCGGGGCTGTTCGGCGAGAACCTGCGCGTGCAGGGCGTCCCGGTGAGCGGCGCCGTCGTGGGCGAGCGGTGGTCCGTCGGGACGGCGTTGCTCGAGGTGACCCTCCCGCGCACTCCGTGCGCGACGTTCGCGCGGTACCTGGGCGAGGAGAGGTGGGTCAAGCGGTTCGCCGTCGCGAACCGGACCGGCGCGTACCTGCGGGTCGTGCGCTCCGGCGAGCTCCGCGCGGGCGACGCCGTGACCGTCTGCTACCGGCCCGAGCACGGCGTGACGCTCCAGGACTGGTTCGGCGCGTGGACCGGCCGCGGGTCCGACCCGGAGCGCGCCGCCGACGTCGCCCGACGTCTCCTCGCGGCCCAGCTCGGCGGCGACATCACCCTCGCGGACGAGCTGCGCGAGCGCGCCGAGATCGCCGCCGGCCACGGGGTGGACGACTGAGGACGGACGGTCGACCGAGCCAGGCGAGCGGCCGGGGCCGGCTCGGGTCGGGGTGGACCGGCGGGTCGAACGGGCCGGCGGGTCGGGCGGGCCGGGTGCCGCTACCCTTCGTCAGGTGCAGGCCACGTCACCCGCGTCCGTCGTCCGTGATCTTCGGCCGCTCCTCCGCGAGGGCCTGCGCGGGCGGCTGTCGCTGATCGCGGAGAGGCTGTGCGACGTCGTCGCCAGCCCTGCGGCAGTGGGCTCCGACGCGTGGTGGGACGAGGTCGCCCGGATCGGCACGCCGCTGCGCGTCCCCGGCCCCGGGGCGACCGACCTCACGCTCTTCCTCCACCGGGACGCGCGCGCCGCGGCCGTCTACGTCGACGTCCAGCCGTTCGCCGACCGCTCACGCCTCGCGGACGGGCTCATGGAGCGCGTGCCCGGGACGGACGTGTGGTGGGCGGCGTTCGCGACCGGCCCGGAGTGGGTCTCCGGGTACGGCTTCCTCCCGCTCGACGAGGAGCCCGTCGCCCCGGGCGCCAGGAACGACCCGGCGACCCGCGCGTGGTGGCTCGACCTCGTGGGTCGCTCCGTCCACGACGCGCTCAACCCGTCGCCGTCGTACCGGGGTCTGCGGGGCGAGGCCCGCTCGGTCGCGCGCGGCCCGCGCGCGCCGCGCCCGCCCGCACTGCCCGACGGCGCGCCGCGCGGTGTCCTCGAACGGCGCGACTGGCAGCGACCCGGCGCGGGCGCTTACCCCGTGTGGACCTACGTGCCGTCGGCCGCGGCCCACGCGCCGGTCGGGTCCCCCGTCGCAGGCCGGCGCGAGCTGCCGCTCGTCGTGCTGCACGACGGCCTGGTCTGGGCCGAACAGCTCGACGCCCGCTCGCTGTTCGACGCGCTCGTCCGCCGCACGGTCACGCCGTTCGTCGCCGTGCTCGTGGGCTCGCCGACCCCGGCCGAGCGCGGGCGGGACCTGCCCGGCAGCACGGCGTTCTACGACGACCTCGCCGACCACCTGCTGCCCGAGGTCACGCGGGACCTCGCGGACCGCGGGGTGCGCGTGACGCGCGACCCCGCGCTGACCGTCGCGGCCGGGCAGAGCCTCGGCGGCCTCGCGGCGTTCCAGGAGGTGCGGCACCGTCCGGACCGGTTCGGGAACGCGCTCGCGCAGTCCGGGTCGCTGTGGTGGCCGGACCTCGACGACGAGTCGGCGCGCGACGTCGCCGGCTGGCTCCGGACCGCGCCCCCGCGCACCGGCCGCACGGTGCTGCAGGTCGGCGCCCACGAGGGGACGATCACGGACGCGAACCGTGAGGTGCGGGACCTGCTGCGCGGCCGACGCGAGCACGTGGTCCTCACCGAGGTCGACGGCGGCCACGACTGGGCGTGGTGGCACGCGTGCCTCGGCACCGGTCTGGCGGAGATCCTCGGTCCGCCGAAGGGGACGGGGTGGTCGCGCTGAGCGTCAGCCGTCCCCCGCGTGCGGGGTGGTCGCGCTGAGCGTCAGCCGTGCTCGGCGCGCGGGATGCGCGGCGCGCGGGGACCTCGGGGTCCGCGCGACGGCTCGTTCGGCGGCCACTCGCCGTCGTCCGACCCGTCGTCGGCGCTGAAGAGGAGGTCGTGCAGCCGGACCTGCACGTTCTCGACGTCGGGGACGTCGTGCAGCTCGAGACCCGGCTTGTCGGTGGCGTCGGAGATGACGAGCGTCCCGCACCCGAAGAGCCGGTCGATCGGGCCCTTCTCGTAGTTGACGTCGTTGATGCGGTAGAGCGGGATGTCGCGGCCGGTGCGCGTGATGATGCCGGTGCGCAGCGAGATGCGCTTGTTCGTCACCGTGTACTCGGTGGTGCGCCAGCGCAGCCACGGCACGAAGACCCAGATCACGGCCGCGACGAGCGCGGCACCGGCGATCACCCAGCGCACGACCGGGTCCGGGACGAGGACCACCGCGACGACGACCGCCACGACGAGGAGCGCGAGCAGCGCGAGCGGCCAGAACAGCGCCTTCGCGTGCTCCTTGAGCTCCATGACGACGTGCTCGCCCTCGGTGAGGTGCTTCTCGCTCAGTCCCATGGGGAGCATGGTGCCACCTCGTGAGGCCCCGGCCCAGAGGCGTCCCACCCCTGTGGACGGGCCGAGGACTGTCGGCACGACGATCAGGTCGCGGGCAGGTTCCAGCCCTCGATCGTGCGCAGGCCGTGGCCGTACCCGAGCAGGCAGATCGTCGCCGTGCCGAGCTCCAGGCGTGCGCCCAGCCCCGGTTCGACGCCGAGCCACACGGTCGCGAGGACGCGCAGCACGTGCCCGTGGGCGAAGAGGACGACGTCGCCGCCGTCGCGCAGCGTCGGCTCGACCCGGGCGAGGACGCGGGCGCACCGGGCGGCCACGTCGTCGAGCGCCTCGCCGCGGTGCCGGTCGGGCGAGGACAGCACGTTGACCCCGTCCCGGAAGACGAGCCACTCGCGTCCGAGCTGGGCGGAGATCTCGCGCGTCGTGCGGCCCTCCACCGGCCCGTAGTCCCACTCGACGAGGTCGTCGTCCGTCGGGACGTCCGCGAACCCGGCGAGGTCGGCGGTGCGCCGCGCCCGCTGCCGGGGGCTGGCGAGCACGACGGCGGGGCGTCGCCCTCGCGCGTCGGCCCAACGCTGCAACCACACACCTGCCGCGACCGCCTGCTGCTCGCCCGCGACCGTGAGCGGGATGTCGCTGCGGCCGGTGTGCTTGCCCGTGGCGCTCCACTCGGTCTCCCCGTGGCGGACGAGGACGAGCTGGGGGTCGGGTGCGGTGTCGTTCGCTGTCACGGGACGCCTTCCTGCTCAGGGTCCGACGGACTCGGGCCTCCCAGCAGGATCCCCCGCGCTCCCCGCGGGCGCGCGGCGGGCCGCGCGGACGGACGGCCCGGCGTCAGTCGGGGACGCCGTCGACCCCGTTGACCGCGAGGAAGACGACGAGCGCGGCGAGGAGCACGACGGCGACCCCGGTCGCGACGAGCAGGACGGTGCGGGGACGTAGACGCACGGCGGTTCTCCGGTGGGTCTCGGCGGGTGGGGTGTCGGGTGGCGTCCGGGTACCTGGCGCGCCGGGTGGGCGGCGGCTGGTGTGGGTGCCTCGTCCTAGTCTCGCGCACGTCGGGACGGTCGAGGGTCGGGAGACGGCGATGGCGCACGCGGACGAGCACGGCACTGACGGCATCGAGGGCATTGGCGGCACCGATGGCACTGAGGCTGCCGGCGCAGAGCAGCACGGCTACGGGAGCCCTGAGTTCGACTGGTCGGTGCTCTCCGTCCCGACGGCGTCCGCCGTCGTCCGAGGTCAGCTGGGCTTCTCGTGGCTCGTCCTCGCGGACCGCCTGGCCACCGTGACGCAGGCCGAGCTCGAGTGGGAACCGGGTCCGGACGCGCTGCGGGTCGTGCGGCGCGGTGAGGAGCGTTCGTCGCGCACGCTCGGACCGGGGGAGTGGGTCATGGAGTGGCCGGCCGGCTCCGAGTCGCCGCAGCCGCGCACGATCGCGTGGCTCGTCGCACACCTCACGGAGGCGTACGTCGAGCGCTGGGAGTGGACGTTCGGCGGCCACGAGCGACGGCGGGACGCGGTGCCGTTCTCGGGCGAGGTGGGTCCCGCCGTCGCCGGGCTGCGGGACGCTGTCGAGCGCTGGCGCGCCGACGTGGACGCGCTGGCCGACGAGGACGTGTTCACGGTCGGGCTGAGCCAGGCGACGGAGATCGACGCGCAGTCCCCGTTCGCCCATCTCGTCGCGCACATGAACCGCGAGCTGATCCACCACGGCGCGGAGATCATGGTGCTGCAGGACCTCTACCGCGCGGCGCACGTCACAGCGGCGCCGGGGAATCGGTGAGCCTCCGGGACAGTTGAACCGTCACATGACCCAGAACCCCTCGACGGTGAAGATCGACATCTGGTCCGACGTGGCGTGCCCGTGGTGCTACGTGGGCAAGCGACGTCTCGAGACGGCGCTCGGGCGCCTCGAGGAGAGCGGCTTCGCGCCGCAGGTCGAGATCGAGTACCACTCGTTCGAGCTGTCCCCGGACACGCCGGTCGACTTCGACGGGACGGAGGTCGACTTCCTCGCGGGACACAAGGGGATGCCGCGCGAGCAGGTCGAGCAGATGCTCGCGCAGATGACGCAGCTCGCCGCGGCCGAGGGGCTCGCGTACGACTTCGACGCCGTGCAGCACACGAAGACGCTGGCCGCCCACGAGCTGCTGCACCACGCGAAGGCGCACGGCAAGCAGGTCGAGATGAAGGAGCGACTGCTCAAGGCGTACTTCGAGGAGGGGCGGCACGTGGGCCGTGTCGAGACCCTCGCCGACCTCGCCGCGGAGGTCGGGCTCGACCGCGAGGAGACCGTCGCCGCGCTCGAGGACGGTCGGTACGCCGACGACGTGCAGGCGGACATCGACCAGGCCCGCGCCTACGGCATCAACGGCGTCCCGTTCTTCGTCGTCGACGGACGGTACGGAGTCTCAGGCGCGCAGGACCCCGCCGTGTTCGTGCAGGTGCTCGAACAGGCGGCTACCGAGGGTGCCGCGGCCTGAGCGGCGGCGACCGGAGCGACGCACGTCACAGCCGGTGCGGTGGTGCCGAGACGCGGTATCACTGACACTGGACAGACGCCCGCACCGCTGCCGGCACCGACTCCCCCGTGCACCGGAGCCCGTGAATCCCACGAGGAGGATCTCCCGATGACCGACACCACGCTCTTCCACTCGATCGCCAACCCGCGCCGCACGACCCTCATGACGGTGTCCGCGGCCGAGGCGGCGCCCCACCACGAGGAAGTGCAGACCTTCACGATGGTCGGCTCCGACGACGCCGGCACCTGCGTCGACGGGGTGTGCGCCCTCCCGGAGTGACCGTGAGTGCATGAAAGAGTCGCCGGATCGACCGATCCTGGCGACTCTTTCATGCACTCAGCGGGTGGGGTGGCCGTCAGTTCTGCCGGTGGTCCTGGATCGAGAGCTTCGGTCCGCGGCGCGGCGGACGTGCGCGCCCGGAGGTCTCCAGGAGGCGCACCACGCGGTAGCGGTGCGGCGCGTAGGGCGCGAGGAGCTCGAGCATGCGGTCGTCGTCGACGCGCTCGCCGACGAGTGCCCACCCCACCGCCTTCGACAGGTGGTAGTCGCCGACCGACACGGAGTCGGCGTCCCCGAGCGCGCGCTGCGCGACCTCGGCCGCCGTCCAGACGCCGACACCCGGGACGAGCCGGAGCCGCGCGTGCGCTGCGGGCGCCCCCTGGGCGTCGAGCACGTCGGCGCACTCCTCGAGCCGTCGCGCGACCTGGGCCGCCGCCCGCACGGTCCGTGCGCGTCCCGGGTCCACCCCGGCCCGGTGCCAGTCCCAGCTGGGGATGCCCGCCCAGGTCGCGGCGTCGGGCACGACGAGCATGCCGACCCCGCCCGCGGGACCGGGGGCGGGCTCGCCGTACCGGCGCACCAGTGAGATCCACGAGCGCCACGCGGCGACGGTCTGCACGCGCTGCTCGAGGATCGCGGGGACGAGCGCCTCGAGGACGCGACCGGTGCGGGGCACGCGCAGCCCGGCCGCCCGGCGGTGGACGTCGCGGAGCGGGGGCGGCGGGACGAACCCGGACGCGTCGTCCTGCTCGCCCAGGAGGGCCGGGAGCCCGTCGAGCGCCTCCTCGGCCCCCGGTCCCCACGCGTGGCAGACGACGTCGCGCGGCCCCGCCTGCGCGAGGCGGTACGTGACGGGCCCGGACGCGAGGCGGCTCGTCCGCCAGATCTCCCCGCTCGCCGACAGGCGGAAGGTCGGGTCGTAGGGACCGCGCACGAGACGGGCGAGCGTGAGGCGCAGGTCGAGCGGCCGGTCGGAGGAGAGGCGCCGAGCACGCGGCTCGTCCGCCGCGAGCACGGGATCGGCCACCGGTTCCGGGCGAGAACGGTCGACAGGCCCGTGCTCGGCGGGCTCCAGGCCCGTGCTCGGCGCGACGGTCACCGTCCCATGGTCGCACCCGTCACCGTGCCCGACGCCCGAGCACGCTGCCGAGCACGACACTGCCCGCTGCCGAACACGACATGGAGGTCGTTCTCGTCGGTTTGACGACACTCATGGCGTTCTCGGCGGGCGCCCGGTCAGTCGAAGAGCGTGTCCATGCCCCAGTCGGAGGCTGCCGGGCCAGCCTTGGCTGCGGTGGCTGCGGTGGCTGCGGCGGCTGCGGCGGTCCCGGCGGACGACGGCGCGGCTCTCCCAGGAGCGGCCGTCGGGTCGCCGAGCTCGGGGACGAGCGTCCCGTCGAGATCCCCCCGGCCGGCCGCCCAGTCCTGGGCGGCGAGGCCCGCGAGCTGGTCCGCGCGCTCGTTGAACGGGTCGCCCACGTGGCCGCGGACCCACCGGAAGCGCACCGGCCCGGCGCGCTCGGTGATCGCCCGGTCGATGGCCTGCACCAGCTCGAGGTTCTTCACCGGCTGACCGCCGGCGGTCCGCCAGCCCTTGCGCTTCCACGCCACGACCCACTCCGACGCGCACTTGATCGCGTACTGAGAGTCGGACTCGATGAGCAGCGGCTCCGCGCCCGGATGCGAGCGGACCGCTTGCAGCAGGGCTGTGAGCTCGGCGACCTGGTTCGTGCCGCTCACGGCGCCACCGGAGTCGAACGACCCGTCGTGGTTGATCCACGCCCAACCGATCGCCCCGCCGGGGTTGACCAGGCACGAGCCGTCGGTGCTGACAGTGATCACTGTGCTCCTCGATCCACTGTGCTCCTCGATCACGGACGTCCCCGTCCGCGGGCTGCGGCGCGGGGAGGCGAATGCGTCGGGGCACATTGTCTCCCGTCCGAGGACGACGTCGTGCACGTGTCCGGCGTGAAGGCCGAGCGGGTCGGGTGGACCGCCCTCCTGGCCACGGCTCGACGTCGCGGACCCAGGTTCTCAAGCGGCGGCTCGGGGTCGCCTCAGGGGAGAACCGGGGGGATACCCCATGGTGGGAGGCCGGACCTGTCGTCGAGGCTGGGGGCATGGTCACGTGGGTGGGGGAGCTGTGGGGACAGGTCGAGTCGTGGTTGCTGGCGCTCGTCGACTCCGTCTGGGCGCTCCCGACGCTGTTCGCGACGACAGCGTTCGACGGCTTCTTCCCGCCGATCCCCGGCGAGACCGTCATCGTCATGCTCGCGGTCGGGGCGCAGTCCGGCGGCGGGGTGGCCTGGGGGCTCGTCCTGCTCGTCGCCGCACTCGGTGCGTGGTGCGGTGACCAGCTCGCCTACGCGCTCGGTCGCGCGCTCGGGACCCGTGCGCTCCCCGCCCTGCGGGGCGCCCGCGGGCAGCGTGCCGTGGGCTGGGCGTCGCGAGCGCTCGACCGCCGCGGCGCGTCCGTCGTCCTGGCCGCGCGGTTCGTGCCCGTGGGCCGGACGGCGGTCAACGTCACGGCCGGTGCGGTGGGCTTCTCCCGGCGTCGCTTCATGGGGCTCTCGGCGGTCGCGTCCCTGGTGTGGGCCGCGTACTCGGTCGCGATCGGCACGCTCGCGGGCGCCTGGCTCGGCGACAGCCCGCTCCTCGCCGTGGTCGTCGGGGTCGTCGGGGGAGTGCTCGTGGGCGTCGCCGTCGACACGGTGGTCCGGGTCCGCGCCGCCCGCCGGGAACGGTCCGCTCTGACGCCGGGCGTCGCAAACCCTGTCCCACCACTCCCGGAGCGGGACACGGCGCTGGCCTCGTGCTCCGCGTCGGCGAGGTAGTACCCCGGTCGCACGACCGGGGTACTACCTCGCGGACTGCGGTACTACCTCGCGGGAGCGGTCGAGCGGGTCAGGAGACGCCGAGCAGGTCGATGACGAAGATCAGCGTCTTGCCGGACAGGCGGTGGCCGCCGCCGGCGGGGCCGTAGGCGAGCTCCGGCGGCACGACGAGCTTGCGGCGCCCGCCCACCTTCATGCCGGGGATGCCCTGCTGCCAGCCCGCGATGAGGCTGCGCAGCGGGAAGTTGATCGACTGGCCGCGGTTCCACGACGCGTCGAACTCCTCGCCGGTCTCGTACTCGACGCCGAGGTAGTGGACGTCGACGGTCGAGCCGGGGGCGGCCTCCGGTCCGTCGCCGACGACGACGTCCTCGACGACGAGCTCGGTGGGTGCGGGACCTTCGGGTGCGTCGATCTCGGGGCGTTCAGGCTGTGTGGTCATGCCGTCGATCCAACCACGCGCGGACGGACGGCGTCCGACGGGCGCCCCCGTCCGCCCGTTCGGGCAGGCGAAACACCGGGACGCGAAAGATCGTCATCATGGGAGGCATGGCCACCCCTCCCGAACCCCCGTCCGGCGCGCCCGCGGACCGCGTCGGCCACCCGAGCGCGCGCGACGTGCGCCGGTGGCGCCGGTACCTCGCGGACGAGCGCGCGGAGGCGGCGTCGTACCGCGACCTGGCGAGCCGCCGCAGCGGCGAGGAGCGCGAGATCCTCCTCGCCCTCGCCGAGGCCGAGCGACGCCACGAGCAGCACTGGCTCGACCTCCTCGGAGACGACGTCGGGCGGCCGCTGCGCGGCGACTGGCGCACCCGCAGCCTGGGCTGGCTCGCGCGGCGCTTCGGCGGCGTGTTCGTCCTCGCGCTCGCGCAGCGGGCCGAGTCGCGCTCGTCGTACGAGACCGACGCGGACGCGACGGCGACCATGGCCGCGGACGAGCGCATCCACGAGGAGGTCGTGCGTGGCCTCGCGACGCGCGGACGGAACCGCATGTCGGGGACGTTCCGCGCCGCCGTGTTCGGCGCGAACGACGGTCTCGTCTCGAACCTCGCGCTCATCCTGGGCATCGGAGCGTCGGGTGCCTCGAACCAGACCGTCCTGCTCTCCGGGCTCGCCGGGCTCCTGGCCGGTGCCCTGTCGATGGGCGCGGGGGAGTACGTCTCTGTCCGGTCGCAGCGCGAGCTTCTCGACGCCTCGACGCCGAGCCCGCACGCCTCGGCCGCGCTGCCCGACCTCGACGTCGACGCGAACGAGCTCGCGCTGGTCTACCGGGCGCGCGGCATGACGGCGGGCGAGGCCGAGGCGCACGCGTCCGAGGTGCTCTCCACCTACACCGCTCAGACGGAGATCGCGCCGGCTCCGAACGCCGACGAGCACGAGACCCACGGCACGGCGATCGGTGCGGCCGTGTCGTCCTTTCTCTTCTTCGCGTCCGGCGCGCTCATCCCGGTGCTGCCCTACCTGCTGGGCCTGACCGGAGCGGCGGCCGTGGCGGTCGCCGCCGGTCTCGTCGGGATCGCTCTCCTCGCGACCGGTGCGACGGTCGGCCTGCTGTCAGGGACGTCGCCCGTGACGCGCGGGCTGCGGCAGGTCGCGATCGGGTTCGGCGCCGCGCTCGCCACGTACCTGCTCGGACGGGTGTTCGGGGCAACGGTCGGCTGAATCGCCGACACCGGCGCTCAAGCGCCGGTCTGCTCGGACGGGAGCCGGGCCCACCCCGGAGGCGCGGGCGGCGTCGCGCACGTGGTGCGCGACGCCGTTCCCGCACGCCCGGTCAGCGGGCGCCCCCGCGCGTCAGGCGATCACGAACACCAGGCCCGCGATCGCGAAGCCCATCACACCGATGGCCGTCTCCATGACGGTCCAGGTCTTCAGCGTCGTCTTGACGTCCATGTCGAAGAACCGGCCGACGAGCCAGAACCCGGAGTCGTTGACGTGGCTGAGCACCACGGACCCGGCGGCTACCGCCACGACGATCGCGGCGAGCTCGACGGGGTTGAAGCTCCCGGCCTCGACCGCCGGGGCGATGAGCCCGGCCGCCGTCGTGAGCGCGACGGTCGCCGAGCCCTGCGCGACGCGCAGGATCGCGGCGATGAGGAACCCGGCGACGATCACCGGGAGGCCGAGGTCGCCGAGCACGTCCGCGAGCGCGTCGCCGATGCCGGTGGCGCGCAGCACACCCCCGAACATTCCGCCCGCACCCGTGATGAGGATGACGGAGCAGACCGGCCCGAGCGCGGAGTCGAGGGTCTTCTCCAGCGCCGTCCCGCCCACGCCCCGGCGCTTGCCGAGCACCCAGGAGGCGACGAGCACGGTGATGAGCAGCGCGACGGGCGTCGCGCCGATGGCCCGGAGGGCGAGCACGCCGGGGTTCTCGCGGTCGACGGCGCCCGCGGCCCCCAGCGCGTCGAGTCCCGTGTTCGCGAAGATCAGGATCAGCGGCAGCAGGAGGATCGTGATGACCGTGCCGAACTTCGGCGGGTTCTCGAGCTGGTCCTCGTCGGCCTTGCCGAGGATCGCGGGGATGGGGAGGTCGATGCGCTTCCCGACGTAGCGGCCGAACAGGTAGCTCGTGACGTACCACGTGGGGATCGCGACGACGAGCCCGAGCAGGATGACGATGCCGATGTTCGCGCCGAGGAACTCGGTCGCGGCGACCGGGCCGGGGTGCGGCGGCACGTAGATGTGCATGACGGAGAACGCGCCCGCGACGGGCAGGCCGTAGAGCAGGAGCGAGCCGCCGAGCTTGCGGCCGACCGAGAAGACGATCGGCAGCATCACGACGAGGCCGGCGTCGAAGAAGATCGGGAACCCGAAGATGAGGGACGCAAGCCCGAGAGCGAACGGTGCTCGCTTCTCGCCGAACTTGTCGATGAGGAAGTCGGCCATGACCTGCGCGCCGCCGCTCGTCTCGACGAGCCGGCCGAGCATCGCGCCGAGCCCGACGAGCAGGGCGACGGTGGCGAGCGTCGTGCCGAAGCCCGCCGTGAGCACCTCGATGACGGACCCCGTGGGGATGCCGGCGACGAGCGCGGTGAGCAGGCTGACGACGATCAGGGCGAGGAACGCGTGGAGCTTGAGCTTGATGATGAGGAAGAGCAGGAGCGCGATGGCGCCCGCGGCGATCGCGAGCAGCGGGCCCGCGGTCAGGGTCTGGGTCCAGTCCTCGGGGGGCATGATTGTCTCCGTCGACGGTCGGGTGGTGGGCACTGGGCCCCGGGCATGGTCTCGATGCGGGTCCTGCAGGTCGTGCGGGTCGGCCGGGCGGGAGACGCGTCAGCGCGCCTCGGCGGTGCCGCGCAGGTGTGCGCGCGCCAGGATCTCGTCCACGAGCTGCTCGGGCGGCGCGGCGATGTCGAGCCGGAAGCCGCGCTCGTCGTCGGTCAGGGGTTCGAGCGTGGCGAGCTGCGACGGCAGGAGCGACGTCGGCATGAAGTGCCCGCTGCGGTGCTGCATGCGCTCGCCGAGGAGCTCGGGCGAGCCGTCGAGGTGCACGAAGCACACCTGTCCGCGCGCGGTGCGCAGCAGGTCGCGGTACGTGCGCTTGAGCGCGGAGCACGTCACGACGCCGGAGCGGCCGGCGTCGGCCTCGGTGCTCAGCCAGTCGCGGATCGCCTCGAGCCACGGCCAACGGTCGTCGTCGGTGAGCGGGGTGCCCGTGCTCATCTTGTCGATGTTGGCCTGCGGGTGGAACTGGTCGGCCTCGGCGTACGTGATGCCGAGGCGCTCGCCGAGGAGCGTCGCGACCGTCGTCTTGCCCGAGCCGGCCACGCCCATGACGACGAGGTGCTCGGGATCTCGGCCGGTGCCGGGCGGCTGCGTCGGCGTGCCGGGTGCGGTGTCGCGGTCCGTGGTGTCCATGCGGGTTCCTGTCGGTCCGGTCGGCTCCGACGTCGTCCGTCCGACGTCGGTGTCGTGGCGCGTCCGTCGCGCCGTGCGTACGAGGATGCCTGATTGATAACACCATTGGCAAGTGATTGATCACACCAATAGTCCCCACTAGGCTCGGCGTCATGGCGACGACGGTCCTGCACACCACGGTGCTCGACTCCCTCGGTCGTCGCATCACCAGCGGCGACGTCGCCGCCGGAACGCCCCTCACTCTCGACGCGATCGGGACTGAGTTCGGCGTCTCGCGCACCGTCGCACGCGAGGTCATGCGCCTCCTCGAAGGGCTCGGGCTCGTGCGCTCCGGGCGGCGCGTCGGCATCGTCGTGCTCGGCATGGAGGCGTGGAACGTGCTCGACCCGCGCGTCATCCGCTGGCGCCTCGAAGGACCCGGTCGCGACGCGCAGCTCCGCACGCTCACCGAGCTGCGCCACGCCGTCGAGCCGCTCGCCGCGGCCGGCGCCGCGCGGAACGCGACGCAGGAGGTCCGCGACGAGCTCGTCGCGACCGCTGCCCGCATGCGGATGCTCGGCGAGGCAGGGGACCTCGAGGAGTTCCTCGCGCTCGACGTGCGGATGCACGAGCTCCTGCTCCGGTCGAGCGGCAACGAGATGTTCGGGGCGCTCGCGGACGTCGTCGCCGCGGTGCTCTCCGGCCGGACGCACCTCGGGCTGATGCCCGCGTCGCCCGTGCCCGAGGCGCTCGACCAGCACGAGGCCGTCGCGCACGCCGTCGCGGACGGCGACGCGGAGCGCGCCGAGGCGGCGATGGCCGCGCTCGTCGGCGAGGTGCGCAGCGCGCTCGGCGGCGTCGACCGGCCCACGGGCGGCTGAGGACCCTACCGAACCCCGGGTTGTGTGTCGTTCAGGCCGCTGATCGCGGTATAACCCGGGTTCGGCTGACGCGTCGCCCCGGGCGCTACAACGTTCCGAGGGGCGCGATCCGGTCAGCGCGCGTAGATCCGGACCTCCGCCGCCTTGACGACGAACCAGACGCTCTCGCCGGGCGCGAGGCGCAGCTCGGCCACGGCGCGCGGGGTGAGGTCGGCGGCGAGGCGCGGGGCGTCGTCGCGCACGACGGCGGTCGCGGCCGCGGGGGTCCGCGCACGCGGCCCGTCGCTCACCACACGCGCCCACGCGCGCAGCAGCGGGCCGTGCGGCTCGACGCTCGTGACGACCACGCGCCAGGCGTTGCGCGGGCTGCCCTCCGGCGTCGCGCGGTGGACCGCGACCGCCCGCGGCTCGAACACGGCGACGGCTGCGGAGCCGACGGCGAGCGGTTCGCCCGACGTCCCCAGGACGCCGGTCTCGGTGCCGTCGATGGTCAGGCTCGCCTCGTGATCGACGGCGTCGACATCCCCGGTGACGTCGGAGGCCACGCCGGCGAGCAGGTTGACGCCCGCGAGCCTCGCGGCGAACCGGGACCGCGGGCGCGTCAGCACCTCGGTGGCAGGGCCGTCCTCGACGACCCGCCCGTCCTCGAGCACGACGGCGCGGTCCGCCAGGAGCAGCACGTCCAGCAGGTCGTGGGTGACGAGCAGCGTCGTCCGCGGCCGGTCGCGCTGCGCGTCGTGCAGCACCGTGCGCACACGCTGCGCGACGCCGACGTCGAGCGACGCGAGCGGCTCGTCCAGCAGGAGGACGCGCGGGGCCGTCGCGAGGGCGCGCGCGATCGAGACTCGCTGCGCCTGGCCGCCGGAGAGGTCGGTCGCCCGGCGTCCAGCGAGGTCGTCTGCGCCGACGTGCGCAAGGACGTCGAGCGCGGTGGTGCGAGCCGCCCCGCGCCCGGCACCGCGAGCGCGGAGACCGAACGCGACGTTGCCGACGACCGACAGGTGCTCGAACAGCAGCGGTCGCTGGCTGAGCCACGCGACGCGTCGGGCGCGCGGCGGCTCGCGGGTGACGTCGGTGCCGTCAACGGTGACGCGCCCCGCCCGCATCTCGTGAGAAGACAGCAACCCGGCGACCGCCTGGAGCAGGGTCGACTTGCCCGAGCCGTTCTCCCCGAGCACGGCGACCACCTCGCCGGGCGCGACCGTGAGGTCGACGTCGAGCCCTCGCCCCGGCACGACGACCCGGACGGCGAGCGAGGCCGGCGGCTCGGCCGCTCCGGCGACGTGTGCGGCGACCCGAACGGTGGGGGCGCTGTGGGTGCTCGGGCTGGCCGCGTCGTCACCTCGGGCGTTCGGCTGTCCGTAGCCGCGCGCGGCTTTTACGCCCTTCGCATCCGACACCGCCCCCACCGCTCGTTCCTCGATCCGTCCCGACCCCCGCCCCGGACCTGAGCGACGACGCCTTCCCGGGCGACCGGGACCCCCGCCGTCGAGCACGCGCGGACCGTGCACGGCGGCCGTGATGACGACCGCCACGACGACGAGCACGAACGACAGCGCGACGGCGGCGTCCGGGTCGGCGCTGCGCTGGAGGTAGATCTCGAGCGGCAGGGTCTGCGTCACGCCCTGGAGCGCGCCCGCGAACGTGATGGTCGCGCCGAACTCGCCGAGAGCCCGCGCGAACGCGAGGACGGAGCCGGACAGCAGCGCCGGCAGGACGCGGGGGAGCGTGACGCGACGCAGCACCGTCGTCGGGCGGGCGCCGAGCGTCGCCGCGACGTCCTCGAACCGGGTGTCCTGCGTGCGCAGCGCTCCCTCGAGGCTCAGCACGAGGAACGGGAGCGCGACGAACGTCTGAGCCAGGACGACCGCGGTCGTCGTGAACGCGATCTCGATCCCGAGCACCTCGAGGTGCTGCCCGATCAGGCCGCGCCGCCCGAACGTGTACAGCAGCGCGATGCCCCCAACGACGGGCGGCAGCACGAGCGGGAGCAGGACCAGCGCCCGCGCGAACCGCTGCCCGGGGAACGTCGTGCGCGCGAGGACGAGTGCCATCGGGGTCCCGACGACGACGCAGCACGCCGTGGCGACGAGCGACGTCCGCAGCGACAGCCAGAGCGCGTCGAGCGCGGTCGGCGAGGACACGAGCGACCAGAGCCCGCCCTCGCCGTCCGGGCCGGGCGCGACGTCGACGCGCGCGACCATCGCGACGAGCGGCACGACGACGAACAGCGCGCCGAGCACCGCCGGGACGAGGAGCCAGCGGGGGAGCGAGCGCATCAGCCGGCGCCTGTCGCCGGGCAGGTCTCGGCGCCGCTCAGGAGACCGACCTCGGCATCGGTCATGACGCCGGTCAAGGCGCTGTTCTCGGTGCTGGTCGCGGTGCTGGTCTCGGTGCTGGTCACGGCGCGCCGAAGCCCGCCTCGGTGAGCGCGGCCTGGCCGGTCTCGCCGGTCACGAGGTCGACCCACGCCTGAGCGAGTTCCGCCTGCTCCGCCCCGGCGTCGGCTGCTGCTGCGACCACGGCGATCGGGTAGGTGTTCAGCGCAGCGTCGGTCTTGGGCACGTCGACGACCTCGACGTCGTCGCCCGCGAGCGTCGCGTCCGTGACGTAGACGAGCCCGGCGTCCGCTTCGCCTGCTGTGACCTTGCCGAGCACGTCGGTGACGCTCGCCTCCTCGCTCACGCGGTGGATCGTCACGCCCGCGGCGTCGGCGACCGCGTCCGTCGCGCTCCCGCACGGCACCTCGGGCGCGCACACGACGACCTTGACGTCGTCGCGCGCGAGGTCGGCGAACGACCCGACGTCTCCAGGGTTGCCGGGCGGCACGACGACCGTCAGCGTGTTCGTCGCGAACGCGACCGGGTCGCTCGCGTCGCCGGCGTCGACGACGCGGTCCATCGTCCGCTCGTCGGCGGACGCGAAGACGTCCGCGGGCGCGCCGGCGAGGATCTGGTCGCCCAGGTCCGACGACCCCGCGAACGACAGCGAGACCGTCACGCCGTCGTGCTCCGCCTCGAAGTCCGCCGCGAGGTCGGTGAACACGTCGCGCAGCGACGCCGCCGCGAGCACGGTGAGCGTGCGCTCCTCCGCGGGCGCGCCGCCGTCCGCGCTGCACGCCGTGAGGCCGACCGCGAGGGCCAACGACCCCAGTGCCGCCGTGCCGCGGGTGGCTGCGCTCACGCGGCGCCACCGGGGGTCTCGACGATGACGGTCGTCGCCTTGACCACCGCGACGGCGAGGCTCCCGGGCTCGAGCCGCAGCTCTCGCACGGCCTCCGTGCTCATGAGCGACACGACGCGCTGACCACCGCAGAGCATCTCGACCTGCGACATGACCTGGTCGCTCACGACGCCCGTGACGATCCCCACGAACCGGTTGCGGGCCGACCGTGCGACGCCCGACGGGTCGGGCGTCGGGTGCGACTGCGCGACGGCGAACCGCGCGAGCTCCGCGCCGTCGACCACCTTGCGCCCGGCGTCGTCGGCGCTCGCGCCGAGGTCCCCGGCGTCGACCCACCGCCGGACGGTGTCGTCACTGACGCCGAGCAGCGCGGCAGCGTCACGGATCCGAAAGTGCGGCATAGAATCCATGATAGGCCCGCAGGTGCGGAGACGTTCTGTCGTGGGGTGCGCGGGCGGTGCGGCGCCGGTGCTCGGGCTGTCCGCGCCGTCACCTCGTGCGGTCGGCCGTCCGCCTGAGGAGCGCGGCCTCTACGCCCTTCGCATCCGACGCCGCACCGCCCGCTGGGCCTTCGCCTCGCCGAGGTCTCCGTCGTGCACGACGCCGCACTGTCCGCTCGGGCCTTCGCCTCGCTGTGGTCTCGGTCGTGCACGACGGCGCGGCGTCCGTTCCTCCGTCGTCTCGACGAGGGGTCATCGCGCCGGAAGGAGACCTGCCACGAGTGCGTCGATCACGTCGTCGATCGGGATCTCCGGGTCGACCGGCGTGGTCAGCCGGTCGAAGAGGAGCCCGTCGATCGCGTAGTGGAACAGGGCGATCTCCCGGCGCCCGCCCGGCAGGCCGGCTGACCGGTTGAACTCCACGTCGGCCTCGAATCCCGCGCGCAGCCACGGCTCGAGCACGGCGGCGAGCTCGGGCCGGCGCCCGGAGGCGAGGCGCAGCTCGAACAGTGCTCGCGTGACATCAGATTCTGCGGACAGCCGACGCACGATGTCGCGGAGGTAGTCGGCGAACAGCGCGCGGCTGGGCTGCTGTGCTGCTCGCCGCGCCAGGTCCTCTGGTGTGGGAGCGAGTCGCTCCCCGATGCGCTCGAACAACCCGGCGACGAGCGCGTCACGGCTCCTGAAGTAGTTCGACGTCGTTCCCGTCGGGACCCCGGCCTCGTCGTCGATCGCACGATGCGTCAGACCGCGCGACCCCTCGCGCGCGAGCACGGCGATCCCCGCGTCCGCCAGCGCGCTGCGTCGCGCCGTGTTCTTCGCCATGCGCTGACGATAGCTCAACCACTTCACCTGTTGTACTCTTCAACCACTGCACCTGTAGTTATTGGAGACGCGATGCGAGAAGTGACCTACTACGTCGCCGTCAGCCTCGACGGATACATCGCCGGTCCGCACGGTGAGTTCGACGCCTTCCTCGCCGAGGGCGATCACATGGAGCCGATCTGGGCGGGGTATCGCGGCACCGCGCCGACGCGCCTGGCCGAGGCCGCCGGCCTCTCGGTCGCCGACGGCCCGTTCGACACCGTTCTCATGGGATGGAACACCTACGCCGTCGGCCTTCCCGACCACCACCTGCCGAACCCGTACGAGCACCTGCGGCAGATCGTCTTCTCCCGTGCGCACGAGGCGCCTGCCGGGAGCGAGGGGGTGCGCGTCACGGACTCCGACCCGGGGGAGACGGTCCGTGCGCTCAAGCAGGAAGTCGGGAAGGGCATCTGGCTGTGCGGCGGGGGCGTGCTCGCCGCGGTGCTCGCCGACGAGATCGACCGGCTCGCGCTGAAGATCAACCCCGTCATGCTGGGTGGGGGGATACCGCTGTTCGGCGCGCGCGACTACGCGCCGCAGCGGTGGGAGAACATCAGCACGCAGACCTTCGGCTCCGGTGTGACCTTCGCGGAGTACGCCCGGTCGTGAGGTCCGCGGCCGTCGTGGGGAGGACCGTGCGGCCCGAGGGTGCGTCTCCGGCTCGGAGGCGTGTGCGACCCTCGTCCCGTGAACGAGACGACCATCCGGGGCGACGTGCGCGTCGCCGTCGAGGACCCGTCGGCTGCCGACGTCCTCGCGCTGCTGCAGGAGCACCTCGACGACATGTTCGCGACGTCGCCGCCGGAGAGTGTGCACGCGCTCGACGTCGAGCGGTTGCGCGTCCCGGAGATCACGTTCGTCACGGCGCGTTCGGCGGACGGGGGGCTGCTGGGGTGCGGTGCGCTGAAGGCGCACGCGGGCGGGCTCGGCGAGCTCAAGTCGATGCGCACGACGGCGGCCGCACGGGGACGGGGGGTCGCTTCGACGGTGCTCGCGTTCCTCCTCGACGAGGCGCGAGGCCGCGGGATGAGTCGAGTGAGCCTGGAGACCGGCGCAGAGGACTACTTCGTTCCCGCGCGACGGCTCTACGCGCGGCACGGGTTCGTCGGGTGCCCGCCGTTCGCCGACTACACCGACGACCCCAACAGCGTCTTCATGACCCTCGACCTCCACGCCGGCTGACCCCGAACTGGCCCCGTAACCGCGAGAAGTGAGCTTCCGCCCCGGAATCAGCAGGATGTGGGGCGGAAGCTCACTTCTCGGCGCCCGGCTCGCGTGGCGCGCTCGACGGCTGGCTCGGGCTGGCTGGGCGGCCGGCTCGGGTGGCTGGCTCGGTGTCGGTTGCGCTGCGGTCATGCCTCGAGCTTCAGGCGTGCACCCAGCGCGACGGCCGCGACGACGGAGGCGCCGGCGACGAGCACCGCGTCCTTGAGGACGTACTGGCCCATGAGGGTCACGCCGTCGCCGAAGAGCTCGCCGAAGAACAGGACGAGCGGGGACAGGATCCCGGCCATCGCGACCGCGAGCGCCAGCAGGCCGACCTTGAGGAAGCGGCCGGTGATCAGGCTCAGGCCGATGAAGGTCTCCAGCACCGCGGTGAAGAGGACGGCCGTGGTGCCGCCGACGAGCCCGAACGTGAGCGTCTCGACGGTGCGTGCGGCGATGGTCTCGGCGGGGCTGCCGCCCGGCACGAACTTCAGGATCCCGAAGCCGAGGAAGATCATGCCGATCGCGACGCGCAGGGCCGGCACCGACCACCGCGTGAGGAACCGGGCGGTCGCGGCGACGGCGGTGTCGACGTGCCCGGTGACGGTGGCGACGAGATGACGCGTCGCCGGGGCGGCGGGGCTGGCGGTGCCGGTCGGACGTGGTGCGGCGGCCGGCGTGGCGGGCGTCGCGGCTGCGTGGAACATGGTGAAGCCTCCTCCAGGTGGTGGGAGCAGCCGGTGTGGCCGCCTCTGGAAGGAGGGATCCGCACGACGCCTCGGGGCGTCCCCGCGCCGTTTTCACCCAGGGAACGGAGGTGCCGCCGTCACCGCCGGTTCGGCGGGGAGGACGGGTCCCAGCCCGGCCGCGGCTCGCGCGAGGTCGTCGACGCGTCGCGTGAGCGGTACACGACGTAGGGCCTGAACAGGTACGGGACCGGCGCCGAGAACGCGTGCACGAGGCGCGTGAACGGCCACACGGCGAAGAGGAGCATCGCGGCGACGACGTGCACCTGGAACGACGCAGGGACCCCGGCCATGAGCGCGGGCTCCGGCTGGAGGTACCACAGCGACCGGAACCACGGCGAGATCGTCTCCCGGTAGTCGTAGCCGTGCCCGCCCGCGAGGATCTGCGTCTGCACCGTGGCCCACGCGCCGGACAGGATCGACGCCGCGAGGAACACGTACATGCCCTTGTCCACGCGCGTCGTCGCGAGGAACACGGGCCCGGTCGTGCGCCGTCGGTAGATGAGGATGAGGAGCCCCGCGACGGCGACGACGGCCGCGACCGTCCCCATCGACGTCGCGATGAAGTGGTAGAACCCTTCGCTGATGCCGACGGCCTCGGTCCACGACTTCGGCACGACGAGCCCCAGCAGGTGCCCGAGCACGACGAACAGCAGCCCGAAGTGGAACAGCGGCGAGCCGAGTCGCAGGAGCCGCTTCTCGTAGAGCTCGCTCGACCGGGTGGTCCAGCCGAACTTGTCGTAGCGGTAGCGCCAGATCGACCCGACGACGAGCACCGCGAACGTCACGTACGGCAGCACGACCCACAGGATGATCTCGCTCGCGCTCACCCCGCTCATCGCCGACCACCCCTCTCGTCCGTCTCCGTCGGACCGAACGGCGCGAGTCCCTCGAGCCCCACCATCTCGCTCGGCGGTCCGGCCGTGACGAGCGCCTCGTAGCGCCGTTCCATCGCCTCGTCGAGCGGCGGGAGCGTGAGGCACACGGCCTCGACGACGGCGGCCCAGGGCGACCCCGTGTCCGCGAGCGCCGCGCGCAGCACCTCGATCCCGTCGCGGTGCGAGCCGAGCAGCCCGGCGGCGATGGTCGCGTCGTCGCCGGTCGTGCGCGCCGAGAACTCGAGCACGGTCGGCAGGTAGTCGGGCAGCTCCGGTCCGCCCGCGGCGGTCCGGGCGGCGAGCTCCCAGCCCGCGGCCCGGTACGCCTCGACGAACCGGACGAGCGCGATCCCGCGGCGTCGGGTGTCTCCGGCGGCGTAGTACGACAGGTACATCGAGCACTTGCGCTTGAGGTCGAACGTCGCGACGTACCGCGCCT
Source organism: Cellulosimicrobium sp. BMG9.23 (assembly GCF_059159985.1). NCBI lineage: Bacteria > Bacillati > Actinomycetota > Actinomycetes > Micrococcales > Promicromonosporaceae > Cellulosimicrobium > Cellulosimicrobium sp. BMG9.23. The sequence continues at coordinate 307,969 of NZ_JBZGBZ010000005.1, read as the reverse complement.
GCAGGTCGCGCAGCCCGCCGCGTCCCGATCCGTCCTCGCCCGATCCGTCCTCGCCCGATCCGTCCTCGCCCGATCCGTCCTCGACCGGTCCGCCGTGCCCGTCCGTGCCCGACGCCGCGTGGTCCAGCAGGTCGCAGAACCCCCCGAGCCGCTCGGCGACCGGGGCCGGCAGCCCGGGCAGCGCGGGACGGACGGCGGCAGCGGCGGCGAGCACGTCGTCGTCGGGATAGGCGAGCAGGAGCGAGGCCGCCATGTGCGCGGTCCGGCGCTGCGCCGCCGTCGTGGGGACGGGAGCGACCGCCCGGGCGGCGTCGTCGCCGGACCCGGCACTGCGGCGTCGGGCACCCGGGCGCAGGCGGGGCAGCGGCAGGAGCGAGGTCACCGCGCACCGCCCGGGGTGTCCGGGATCCCGGGATCCGGCGGCTCGCCCGACGACTCCACGCCGTCGACCGCGTCGAAGCGCGCGTCCTGCCGCCCGCCGGGCAGCGTGCCGAGCGCGCCGGGCGGGGTGCCGCCGCCCTGGCCGACGTCCGCTGCGTGACCGGACTCCAGCTCCGGCGGGAAGAGCCCGGCGGGGCGTCCGCGGCCGTCCCAGTTGAGCAGGTTCACGCGCGACGTGGTCGACGGCTCGTGCGGCGAGTTCCCGGTCTGGCGGGCCTGGAGCACGTGGAAGTTCTCGACGGCGACGGGCATCGGCTGCCCGGAGGACGAGCCGAACGGGCCACCGCCGGACATCGTCGTGCCGCCGTACCCGCCCATGCCCGGCCCGCCGTCGACGTCGAGCGAGCACGCCATCTCGTCGAGCTCGCGCGCGATCTCGGTGTGCGCGGTGGGGATGACGTAGCGCTCCTCGTACTTCGCGATCGCGAGGAGCCGGTACATCTCCTGCACCGCGGCGCCCGTCATCCCGACGGCGGTCGCGTTCTCCTCGGGGAACGGGTTGCCCAGGTTGACCTCGCGCATGGCCGAGCGCATCGCGGCGAGGCGGCGCAGCACCTTCTCGACGGGCGCGGTGTCGCCCGCGGTGAACAGCCCGGCGAGGTACTCGAGCGGGATGCGCAGCTGGGAGATCGCGGCGAACAGCGTGCGCCCGTCCTCGCCGTCGTTGCCGGACGCCGTGACCGTGTCGACCACCGGCGACAACGGCGGGATGTACCAGACCATCGGCAGCGTGCGGTACTCGGGGTGCAGGGGGAGGGCGACCTCGTACTCGGAGATGAGCTTCCAGATCGGCGATGCCTGCGCCGCGGTGATCCAGTCGTCGGGGATGCCCTCGTGGCGGGCCGCCGCGACGACCTCGGGGTCGTGCGGGTCGAGGAGGATCGAGCGCTGCGCGGCGAGCAGGTCGTGCTCGTCCTCGGCGGCCGCGGCGGTCGAGACCCGGTCGGCGTCGTAGAGCACGAGGCCGAGGTAGCGCAGGCGACCGACGCACGTCTCCGAGCACACCGTCGGCAGGCCGACCTCGAGCCGCGGGTAGCACAGCGTGCACTTCTCGGCCTTGCCGGTCTTGTGATTGAAGTACACCTTCTTGTACGGGCACCCGGTCACGCACATGCGCCACCCGCGGCACTGGTCCTGGTCGACGAGCACGATGCCGTCCTCGGCCCGCTTGTACATCGCGCCCGACGGGCACGACGCGACGCACGCCGGGTTGAGGCAGTGCTCACAGATACGCGGCAGGTAGAACATGAACGTCTTCTCGAGCTCTTCCGCGACGTGCTCGCTCATGTGCTGGAGCACCGGGTCCTGCTGCATCGTCGCCGTGGAGCCCCCGAGGTCGTCGTCCCAGTTCGCCGACCACGAGATCTGCATGTTCTCGCCCGTGAGCAGCGACTTCGGCCGCGCGACGGGAGTGTGCTTGCCCTGCGGCGCGGACAGCAGCATGTCGTACTCGTAGGTCCACGGCTCGTAGTAGTCGTGGATCGACGGGAGCTTCGGGTTGGAGAAGATCGTCGCGAGCTTCTTGAGCCGCCCGCCCGCGCGCAGCTTGAGCTTCCCGCTCCTCGTGCGGACCCAGCCGCCCTCCCACTTGTCCTGGTCCTGGTACGTCCGCGGGTAGCCCAGGCCGGGCCGCGTCTCGACGTTGTTGAACCACACGTACTCCACGCCCGTGCGGTTCGTCCACGCCTGCTTGCACGTCACCGAGCACGTGTGGCACCCGATGCACTTGTCGAGGTTCATCACCATCGACATCTGCGCCATGACCTTCATACGCCTGCCCTCCGCGTCGCCCGTCCCGTCACGAGTACCGCACCTCCTGCGACCGACGCCGGATGACGGTCATCTCGTCCCGCTGGTTGCCCGTCGGCCCGAGGTAGTTGAACGCGTACGACAGCTGCGCGTACCCGCCCGCGAGGTGCGTCGGCTTGAGGAGGATGCGCGTCAGCGAGTTGTGGATCCCGCCGCGCAGACCCGACGTCTCGGCGAGCGGCACGTCGATCGTCCGGTCGGTCGCGTGGTGCATGTAGACCGTGCCCTCCGGCATGCGGTGGCTCACGACCGCGCGCGCCACGACGACGCCGTTGCGGTTGTACGCCTCGATCCACTCGTTGTCCGCGACGCCGATCTTCGCCGCGTCGGCGGGACTCATCCACACGTTCGGCCCGCCGCGCGAGAGCGACAGCATGAAGAGGTTGTCCTGGTACTCGGAGTGGATCGACCACTTGTTGTGCGGCGTGAGGTACCGCACCGCGACCTCCGCGTGCCCGTCCGAGCCCGGGTAGCCCGACGGCGACGTGTCGCCCACCACGGGCGAGTCGCCGAACAGCCGGTGCATGTCGAGCGGCGGCCTGAAGACCGGCAGGTGCTCGCCCAGCTCGATCATCCAGTCGTGGTCGAGGTAGAAGTGCTGCCGCCCGGTGAGCGTGTGCCACGGCTTGAGCCGCTCCACGTTGACCACGAACGCCGAGTACCGGCGCCCGCCGTGCTCCGAGCCGGACCACTCGGGAGACGTGACGACCGGCGTCGGGCGCGACTGCACGTCCGGGAACGTGATCCGCACGCCCTCCTCCTCGCGGGCCAGGTCCGCGAGCGGCGTCCCCGTGCGCTTCTCGAGGTTCTCGAACCCCTGCACCGCGAGGCGGCCGTTCGTCGTCCCGGACAGGGCGAGGATCATCTCGCACGCGTGCGTGTCCTTGTCGAGGCGCGGACGCCCAGCGGCCGGCCCCTCCTGGACGACGCCGTTGCGCCGGCCCAGGTTCCGGACCTCCTCGTCCGGCATGAACGCGACGCCCTTCGTCGCCATCCCGGCGGTGTCGGTGAGCGGCCCGAGCGCCGCCATGCGTGCCGCGAACGCGGGGTAGTCGCGCTCCACGACGACGAGCTTCGGCATGGTCCGGCCCGGGACCAGCTCGCGCTCGGTCATCGGCCGCCCGGAGTCGGTGAGCGCGCCGTGCGGCACCGCCATCTCGTCCGGGGTGTCGTGCTGCAGCGGCACGGCGACGAGGTCCTCGCGCACCCCGAGGTGCGTCACGGACATCTCCGAGACCTTCGCCGCGATCGTGTGGAACGTCGCGAAGTCCGTGCGCGTCTGCCACGGCGGGTCGACCGCCGGGTTGAACGAGTGCACGAACGGGTGCATGTCCGTCGACGACAGGTCGTGCTTCTCGTACCAGGTCGCGGCGGGGAGCACGACGTCGCTGAAGAGGGTCGTCGACGTCATGCGGAAGTCCATCGTCACGAGCAGGTCGAGCTTTCCGCGGGGCGCCTCGTCGCGCCACGTCATGGTCTGCGGACGCCGGTCCGGCCCGGACTCCGCCGCGTTCACCGCTGCGTCCGTCCCCAGCAGGTGCTTGAGGAAGTACTCGTTGCCCTTGCCCGACGACCCGAGGATGTTCGCCCGCCACACCGTCACGACGCGCGGGAAGTTCTGCGGTGCGTCCGGGTCCTCGCACGCGAACCGCAGGTTTCCGGCCCTGAGCTCGTCCACGACGTGCTGGGCTGGCTCCTTGCCCGCCGCGCGCGCCTCGTCGACCAGGTCGAGCGGGTTGCGGTCGAACGTCGGGTAGCTCGGCATCCACCCTCGCTGCGCCGACTCCACGAGCGTGTCCGCCGTCGTGCGCCCCGCGAACTGGCCCTGCGCGAGCGGCGACGCCAGCGCGTCCGCCGGCAGCCCGTCGTACCTCCACTGGTCCGTCGCGAGGTACCAGAACGCCGTCCCGATCATCTGCCGCGGCGGGCGCACCCAGTCCAGCCCGCCCGCGTACTGCGCCCAGCCCGTGACCGGACGGCACTTCTCCTGCCCCACGTAGTGCGCCCAGCCGCCGCCGTTCACGCCCTGGCACCCCGTGAGCGTCGTCAGCGCCAGCATCGCGCGGTAGATCGTGTCGGAGTGGAACCAGTGGTTGGTCCCGGCGCCCATGATGATCATCGAGCGCCCGCCCGAGTCCAGCGCGTTCTGCGCGAACTCCCGGCCGATGCGCTCCGCGGCCGGCGCGGGCACGCCCGTGAACTGCTCCTGCCACGCCGGGGTGCCCGGCGTCGACGGGTCGTCGTAGCCCTTCGGCCACTCGCCCGGGAGGCCGAGCTCCGGCCGGTCGACGCCGTACTGCGCGAGCATGAGGTCGAGGACCGTGGTCACCACGTGGTCCCCGACGCGCCGCACCGGCACGCCGCGCACGACGACGCCGGAGCCGCCCGTGTGGGCGGACGCGTCGTCGCCCGGCGTCGGGTCGAGGTCGAAGCGCGGGAGCGCGACCTGGACGGTCTCGTAGGTCGTGGTCGCGCTCGTGGCGGGGTCGGGCCCGGCGGGGACGGGGGCGGCGTCGGGTTCGGCGGGGACGGTGGCGGCGTCGGGGCTCGGGCTACCATCCGGAGCCCTCGTTCCTCGGGCTCCTCCCGCCAGGCCCACCACGCCCTTCGCCTCCGACGCCGCCCCCGGCCCCGCCTCCGCTGCCGTCTCGCCGCGGGCGGTGGTCGGGGCCGTCGTGCCCGACGGCGCGGGCGCGGCTCCCGCGACCGGGTCGCCTTCGTGCGGTGCCGAGGTAGAGCCCTGGTCCGGCGAGGTAGAACCGTGGTCGGTCGAGTCGCGGGTCGGGGCGGCGCCCGGGGCGCCGAAGAAGGCGCCGTGCGGGTCGGCGACGGAGAGGAGGGGGTCGATGTCGCCCAGGTCGAGGTTCCAGCGGCCCGCGTCGGCGTCGCCGTAGCGGTGGCCGAGGGAGCCGTTCGGGATCCGGGGGGTGCCGTCGGCGTCGAGGACGACCGTCTTGAACGCCGCGTTCGCGGGCGCGGAGCCGTCGGCCGCGGGCGTCGCCGCGGCGGCGGCGAGCATGCTGTCGGGCAGGTCCGCCGCCGTGAGGAACTTGGCAGGGACGTAGGTGCCGTCGTCGCGCTGCTCGAGGCGCACCAGGTGTGGGAGGTCCGTGAAGCGGGCGCCGTACTGCGCGAACTGGGGCGTGCGGCGTCGGGCGTAGTGCTCGGTGAGGATCACGTGGCCCATGGCCTGGGCGAGCGCGCCGTCCGTGCCCGGTTGCGGCGCGAGCCACTCGTCGGCGAACTTCGTGTTGTCCGCGTAGTCCGGCGAGACGACGACCACCTTCTGGCCGCGGTAGCGCGCCTCGGCCATGAAGTGGGCGTCCGGGGTGCGGGTCACCGGGACGTTCGAGCCCCACATGATGCAGTAGGTCGAGTTCCACCAGTCGGCAGACTCGGGGACGTCGGTCTGGTCGCCGAACACCTGGGGCGAGGCCACGGGGAGGTCGGCGTACCAGTCGTAGAACGAGAGCATCGTGCCGCCGAGCATCTGCACGAACCGCGCGCCGACGCCGTGCGACACCATCGACATCGCGGGGATCGGGGAGAACCCGGCGACGCGGTCGGGGCCCCACCGTTTGATCGTGTGGACGTGCGCCGCGGCGACGATCTCCGCCGCCTCGTCCCACGTCGCGCGCACGAGCCCGCCCTTGCCGCGCGCCGACTTGTAGGCGCGCGACGCGTCCGGGTCGGACATGAGGAACTGCCACGCGAGCACCGGGTCACCGCCGACCGTCGCCTTCGCGCGGCGGTACAGGTCGAGCAGGACGCCGCGCACGTAGGGGTAGCGGACGCGCGTCGGCGAGTAGGTGTACCAGGAGAACGCGGCCCCGCGCGGGCACCCCCGCGGCTCGTACTCCGGCGAGTCGGGGCCCACCGACGGGTAGTCCGTCTGCTGCGTCTCCCACGTGATGATGCCGTCCTTGACGTACACCTTCCACGAGCACGAGCCCGTGCAGTTCACGCCGTGCGTCGAGCGCACCACCTTGTCGTGCGACCACCGGTCTCGGTAGAAGACGTCGCCCTCGCGGCCGCCGCGCAGGAACACCTGGCGCAGGTCCTCGGACACCTCGCCGCGGCGCAGGTGCTTGCCGAGCCGGAGCAGGGCGTCCTCGACCGGACCTGCGGGGACGGGCCCGGCCGGTGCCCCCGGGGACGGCACGGTGGACTGCGACATGCGGCCTCCTGGGTGAGCAGGGCGGGCTGGTGCGATCCCTGCCCACTATGCCCAGGAAGGTGGGGGAGCGCGCGGTGAGCGAGGGATCGGACGCGCCGCCCGGCGGCGGGGTGGGTCAGCCGCAGTCCGTCGCCGGGTACGGCGTCTCGACGACGACCGGCTCGCCGTCGTCCCCGGTGACCGTGAGGGACACGACCCCCGCCGCGACCGAGGTCGAACGGGCGTTGAACGCCTGGTAGGCGCTGCGCTCCGGCTGGACGTCGGTGAACTCCCGCTGCCCGGCGGGGGTCGCGAGCGTCACGTCGACGGCGGCGTCTCCGACGTTCTGCGCGCGCACCGCGACGTACGCCGTCCCGGCGAGGCAGCGGACGCTCGCCTCGGTCGTCACGGGCGGCAGCTCACGGACCGCGATGTCGCGGTACGACACGACGTCCGGCGCGGAGCCGTGCGCCTGCACCCCGACGTACCCGACGAGGCCGCGGCTGCTCGAGTCCGGGTCGTTCGGGCGACCCGGGAACGGCACGCCGGGCAGGTTCTCGTACTCGTTGATCACGACGCCGTTGCGGATCACCGTGTAGTGCTGCCCGACGACGCGCACCTCCAGCTCGTTCCACGTCCCCTTGGGCGTCGGCATGGCCTGGTCGAGCCCGATGTCGGCGAAGCCGTAGATCGAGCCGGTCTTGCGCGGGTCGTTCGAGCCACCCTCCGGCGAGTCGTTCACCTGGATCTCGTGGCCGCAGTTCACCGCGATCCACGACAGGTTGCCCGTCTCGTTGCCGTTGAAGGTCGTCGGGCACCCCTCGACCGGACCAGTCAACGCGGGGAAGCGGACCTGCACGCCGCTGTTCCCGCGCAGGTCGCCGGGGGCGTCGTCGCGGAACTCGAGCGTCAGGGAGAAGTCGCCGTACTGCCGGACGGGGTACCACAGCGTGCCGAACCCGCCGTCCTCGCCGACGCGGCTGCGGATCGTGCCGTCGTCGACCAGGTCGAACCCGCCGTCCCCCGCGTACTCCCACGCGTCGAACGACTCCTGCGTGCCGTCGAAGATCACCTCGTAGCCGTCGTCGGGGGCCTGATCGACGTCAGGGGCGGCGGCGAGCGGGGCGGCGGACGCGGGCGTCGCGAGGGCGAGCGCCACGACGACCGCGGTGCCGCCCGCGAGCCGGGCAGCGTGCCGGGCTCCTCGCAGGGAGGCACGGCGGGGGGTGGCGGACCGGGCGGTGCTCATCGGAACTCCTTCGTTCGACGGGGGCTCGGGGGATCGGGGGGGCGCGGCTCCGACGCCGTCGCTCCTCCTCCCCACCCTAGGCACGTGCCCCGCGGTCACGCGCGACGGCTTCGGAGGCAGCCGACCACTCGGGCGTCGGTACGGTGCCCTAACGTGCCCCCATGAGCGAGCACCCGCGACAGCCCCCTGCCGACGTCCGCGTCGCCGTCGTCACCGTGTCCGACCGCTGCTCGCGCGGCGAGGCCGAGGACCGTTCCGGCCCGCTCCTCGTCGGGCTCCTCGCGGACGTCGGGTATCGCCAGGTGAGCACCGATCTCGTGCCCGACGGCGCCGCGTCCGTCCGCGACGCCGTCGCCCGGGCCGTGGCCTCCGGGGCGCGCGTCGTGCTCACGACGGGTGGGACCGGCGTCGGGCCGCGCGACCTGACGCCCGAGGGCACGCGGCTCGTCGTCGACCAGGAGGTGCCCGGCATCGCCGAGGAGCTGAGGCGGCGCGGTGCCGCGCACGTGCCCGTGGCGGTGCTGTCGCGCGGGGTCGCGGGGACCGCACCCGGCCCGGACGGCCGCGTGCTCGTCGTCAACCTGCCCGGGTCGACCGGCGGGGTGCGCGACGGCTGGGCCGTGCTCGAACCGCTCGTGCCGCACGTGCTGTCCCAGCTCGGCGGCGGCGACCACTGACCTGTCAGCACCGAGCGGGTCTGCGTGCCGGTCGCGCGCTGACACGTTCTGCGGGTTGCTCGCTGTCAGCACCGGGCCGGTCCAGGTACCGGTGTGATGCTGACAGCTCGCGGCTCGGGGCGGGTCAGCCCCCGGCGAAGGGCGGCAGGACGTCGACGGTCTCGTCGGCGCCCACGGGGGCCGCGTCGTCGGACGCGCGGACGCCGCCGACGAGCAGCGAGCAGCGCGGCAGGACGTCGGTCAGGGCGGGGTGCCTGGAGACGAGCGCCGCGTGCAGCGCACCGACGGTCGTCGCGGCGACGGTCTCCGACTCGACCCCCGCAGCCTCGCGAGCACCGGCGAAGTACCGGACGGTCGCCACGGTCAGGCCTCCGGCGACTCGGTCGCCGGCACGTCGGGGATCTCGGGCAGCTCGGGTGCAGCGGTCCAGGCGAGGGCGAGCTCGGTGGCGCGGGCCAGCACGTCCTCGATCGGGTGGTCGGCCCCCTCGCCAGCCGCCATCCCGGCGACGTACCCCGCGATGAACGTCGTGAGCGGGGCCGCGGGGCGCTCGACGCCGTGCGCGGCGTCGCGCGCGAGGTCGAGGACGGCACCGATGTCGACGACGTCGGGGTCGAGGTCGTACTCGTCGACGAGGGCGTCCACCCAGCGCTCGAGGTTGGTCATCGCGGCCTCCTGTCTGTGGTGGTGCCGTGCGGCGGGCGGGCGGGCGTCCGTCGCGGGGCCGGTCCCGGCGCGACGGTCGTGCTCGTGGGCATCCTGCCACGTGTCCACGTCGTCCGTGAGGCCCGCGGCGTCCTCGACGGTCCGCGCGGCGAGGCCGCCGAGCAGGCGGTGCACCGGCGCGCCGTCGACGCCGCCCGCCGCCCGCAGCCGGTCGACCGCGGCGTCGAGCGCGGAGCGGCGGTGGAGGCCGACGAGCCACTGGTCGCGTCCGTCCCGGGCGGCGCGCACCGAGTCGACCTGGACGCCGGTCGCGTCGGCGTCCGCGGCCGCCGCGAGCAGGAGCGGGACCGCGTCCACGGCGCGGGGGACGTCGCAGGCGAGGACGAGCACCCAGGGCGCGGGGTCGCCGTCGGGCAGGGCGGTGCCCGCAGGGGCCGCGGTCTCGGTCAGGGCGGTCTGTCGGTCGGCGGGCAGGGCTGCGAGGCCCGCGGCGATCCCGGCCACGGGCCCGCCGAACGGCGGGTCCTCACGTGTCAGCAGGTAGCGCCCCGGTCCGTCGGCGGTGTCGGCGAGCTCGTCCGGCCCGACGACGACCGTCGCCCGCGCGCCCGACGTCGCCGCGAGCGCGTGCTCGAGCAGGGGCCGGCCGGCGACGACGAGGCCCGGCTTCGGCGTCCCGAGCCGCTCCGCACGCCCGCCGGCGAGGACGACGGCGTCGTACGACAGGCCACCGGACAGTTCGGCGCCCGCTGCGGGAATCGGCGGTTGCGGCTGCCGAACCCGAGCACCGGCTGCCGAACCGTCGTCGCGCCGGGTCACGGCTCGCGGTGCCAGTCGCCGGACTTCCCGCCGGTCTTCGCGACGAGGCGGACGTCGGTGAGCTCGACCGACTTGTCGAGGCCCTTGACCATGTCCACGACGGCGAGGCCGGCGACGGCGACCGCGGTGAGCGCCTCCATTTCGACGCCCGTCCGGTCGGCGGTGCGGACGGTCGCCGTGACGTCGACCCCGTGGTCGCCGACGGTCAGGTCCACCACCGCGCCGTGGACGCCGATGACGTGCGCGAGCGGCAGGAGCTCGGCCGTGCGCTTGGCGCCCGCGATCCCGGCGACGCGCGCGACGGCGAGCACGTCGCCCTTCGGGACGGCGCCGTCGCGCAGCGCCGCCACGACGTGCGGCGAGCACCGCACGACGCCGGTAGCCGTCGCGGACCGGACCGTCGGCTGCTTCTCGGTGACGTCCACCATGCGCGCGTGGCCGCGCTCGTCGAGGTGCGTGAAGCTCATGCGCCCACTCTTCCACGGTCGTCCCGTGGTTCCACGTCGCCCACGGTCTCGGCCGCGTCCCCGGCGCGTGACCGTTGCCACCGGCGCCGGAGTGCCGCAGGATCGAGGCCATGCGCAGCTCACTCCTCGACCACGCCGAGCGCTCCGTCGAGCCCGGCAGCTTCCAGCTCCAGAACGACCGCATGCTCAAGGTGGACCTGTCCGGCACGGGCGGGTTCTTCTTCGCCAAGCAGGGCTCGATGGTCGCCTACCAGGGCGACGTCGACTTCGCGTACGAGGGCTCGGGCGGCCTCGGCAAGATGTTCAAGAAGGCGTTCACCGGTGAGGGCATGTCCCTCATGAAGGTCTCCGGGAGCGGCGACGTGTTCCTCGCCCAGGACGCGGACCAGGTCTTCGTGCTCCACCTCGAGGACGAGGGCGTCACGGTCAACGGCGCGAACGTGCTCGCGTTCGAGAGCTCGCTGACGTGGGACATCAACCGCGTCGAGGGCGCCTCCATGATGAGCGGCGGCCTGTTCAACACGACCTTCCGCGGCACGGGCTCGATCGCGGTCACGGCGTACGGCACGCCGGTCGTGCTCAGCGTCGACGTGCCGACGTTCGTCGACATGCAGGCCGCCGTCCTGTGGTCGACCTCGCTGCAGTCCTCGGTCCGCAAGACGGCGAAGCTCGGCGCCGCTATCGGGCGCGGGTCGGGCGAGGCGTACCAGCTCGCGCTGTCCGGGCAGGGGATCGTCGTCGTGCAGGCCTCGGAGGGCCACCCGATCCCGACCGCGAAGTAGTACCCGGGTCGCCCCGGCCCGTCGCGCGCTAGGTGTCCAGGAGGAGCACGCGGACCGCGTCGCCCTCCGTCACGATCGTCACGTCCGCCGGCACGACGGCCACCGCGTCGGCGGACGCCAGCGCGGAGAGCCGGTGCGAACCCGAGCCCTGTGCCCCGGAAGTCGCAGCGCCGCGCGCGAGGACGACCCGCGCGTCGTCGGGCCCCGCGTGCCGCACGAGGACGAGCTGTTCCCGTCCGGGGGGCGACGCCCACCCCTCGCCCGCCATCCGGGTGACCAGGGTGCGCCGGGGCTCCGGGCAGCCGCGCAGCCGGTCGACTACCGGGCGGACGAACAGCTCGAACGACACGAACGCGCTCACCGGGTTCCCGGGCAGCGCAAGCCACGGGACGCCCCGCCAGCGCGCGAGGCCCTGAGGCTTGCCGGGCTGCATGCCGACGGCGACGAGCTGCGCGTCGGTGACCGCGTCCTCCCAGGGCGTGCCCGCCCGGGTGGCGGGGTCGAGCAGCCCACGGACGACGTCGAACGCCCCGGCGCTCACACCGCCCGTGGTGACGACGAGGTCCGGGGGTGCGACGGCGCCGTCGGGCCACGCGCTGGAGAGCAGCCCGTCGAGCGCGGCGCCGAGGTCCTGGACCGTGTCGCCCACCGCGCCGCGCCGCACGACGTGCGCCCCCAGCGACCGGGCCGCGGCGGCGACGAGCACGGAGTTCGAGTCGGGGAGCATGCCGGGCTCGGGAACCGTCCCGGCGGGCACGAGCTCGCTGCCCGTCGAGACGACGGCGACGCGCGGCTCGCGGTGGACGGGCAGCGTCGCGTACCCCGCGGACGCGGCCACGGAGACGTGGCGCGCGCCCAGCCGCGTGCCCGACCGCAGCACGACGTCGCCGCGCCGCACGTCCTCGCCCCGCCGCCGGACGTGCGTGCGTCGCGCACCGCCCCGGACCGCGACGGGAAGCGTCACCGTGCCGGTCCAGGCGCCCGGGGACGCGCCCGAGCCCGCGACGAACCGGCCCGTCGACGTCTCCTCGACGGGCACGACGGCGTCCGCGCCGGCCGGGACGACGGCGCCCGTCATGATGCGCGCCGCCTCCCCGGGGCCGACGCGCGGCCCGGCGGCGCCCGGTCCGCCGTCCGAGCCGTCCGTCGCGCCCGCCGGGACGTCCGCGACGACGCGCAGCGTCACGGGGTTCGCCGGCGTGGCGCCCTTCACGTCGGCGGTCCGGACCGCGTACCCGTCCATCGCCGAGGAGTTGGACGCGGGGGAGTCGAGGAGCGAGACGACGTCGGCGGCGAGCACGCGACCGAGCGCGTCGTCGAGGTCGCGTTCCACGACCGGCAGGGGGTCGACGAGCGCGAGCGCGGCGTCGACGTGCTGCGCGACGGTCCGCCGGTCCTCGGGAGGGGTCATGGGCGCACGCTACCGAAGTGCGGGTGCCGTCCGTCGGCCTCTGAGCTAGGTTGGAGCCGGAGTCAAGAAGCGGCCCGAAACACCCCCTGGATCCAGGAGGACCACATGGCCCCGAGCTCCGTGACCACCGACAGCCCCGCGCAGACCGCCCCCGTGCGCCCGGCGTCCCTCGCCGAGGTTCTGGCCCTCGGCACGCACCTCCTCGTCGGGCAGTACCGGGTCGAGATCGGCACCGGCACGTGGTGGTGGTCGGACGAGGTGTACACGATGCACGGCTGGGAGCCCGGCGACGTCGAGCCGGGGCTGGACGTGCTGCGCTCGCGCAAGCACCCGGACGACCGCGCCCGCGTCGTGCGCGCCGGGACCGAGGCGCTGCGCACGGGGCGTCCCTTCTCGTGCGCCCACCGGATCGTCGACGGCCACGGCCGCGCGCGGACGGTCGTCATCACCGGGCAGGGGCGACGCGACGCCAGGGGGCGCGTCGTCGAGATCGCCGGATACGTCGTCGACGTGACGCCGGTGCAGCGCGAGGTGCTCGACCGCGAGGCGAACCGCGCGGTGACCCGGGCGTTCGTCACCGCCGCGGCCGTCGAGCAGGCGAAGGGCGTCCTCATGGCCGTCCACGGCGTCGACGACCTGGAGGCCGCCCGGCTGCTCGCGGAGGCCGCGAGCGAGGCCGGGACCCCCGTGCACGACGCCGCGGCCCAGGTGATGGCCGCCCTCACGAAGGCGGGCGGCGTCGGCCCGACGGCCGAGGCCACCGTCGCCGGAGCGCTCGCCGCGGTCAAGCCGCCGGCCCGGCCGCGCGCCCACGACGCCCAGCTCGCCCGACGCCGCGAGCCCGCCCGCGGCTGAGAAGGAGAACGAGATGACGGACGACACGACCGCGTTCCCGGCCCAGCAGCAGGAGCCGCCCGGACTGACCGGACCGATGGACCCCACGCCGGACCACGGCGAACGCTCGTACCGTGGCAGCGGCCGGCTCGAGGGCCGGCGGGCGCTGATCACCGGAGGCGACTCCGGGATCGGCCGGGCCGTCGCGATCGCGTTCGCCCGCGAGGGCGCCGACGTCGCGATCTCGTACCTGGCCGAGGAGCAGGAGGACGCCGAGGAGACGGCACGGTGGGTCCGTGAGGCCGGCCGCACGATCGCTCTCCTCCCCGGCGACCTCACCGACGAGGCGACGGCGCGCGCCCTCCCGGGACGGGCCGTGGCGGAGCTCGGGGGCCTCGACGTGCTCGTCAACAACGCGGGCTTCCAGTACGCGCGGCGCGAGTCGTTCGCGGACGCGACGACGGACGAGTTCGACCGCGTGCTGAAGACGAACCTCTACGCGCTGCTGTGGGTGACGCAGTCGTCGCTCGAGCACCTGGGCGAGGGGGCGAGCGTCATCAACGTCTCGTCGATCCAGGCGTACCAGCCGTCGACGTCGCTGCTCGACTACGCGTCGACGAAGGCCGCGATCAACAACCTCACGGTCAACCTCGCGGCCGAGCTCGGCGCGCAGGGCATCCGGGTCAACGCAGTGGCTCCGGGGCCGATCTGGACGCCGCTCCAGCCGGCGACCCAACCACCCGAGAAGATCGAGAAGTTCGGCCAGGACACGCCGCTCGGTCGTGCGGGGCAGCCGGCGGAGGTCGCGCCCGCGTTCGTGTTCCTCGCGTCCGCGTCGGACGCGAGCTACGTGTCGGGGACGGTGCTCGGGGTCACGGGCGGCAAGCCCGTGTTCTGAGCCCTGAGACCTCCCCCGGGGCCGCGGCTGCTCGGCCGATCGCCGCAGCCCGTCGGGAGGACGGAGGACGAGCCCGCCGTGCTCGTCCGGGAGCGGGTCCTTCGCGAGAGCGACGGCGCCCGTGGTCGGGACCCAGCCGCCACGCCTTGTGCGGGCGAGACGGCCACCGCTCCCGCCTCGCCCGGGCCTCGTGCCCGGGCGGGGTTCCGGCGACGGCCGCCGGTCGAGTCCGACGTACGCTTGTACCGGACTGACCGAGAAGGAGCCCCCATGACGAGCATCGAGCAGAGGACGGCCGTGCCGGGCACGGCCGTCGAGAGTGCGCCCAGCACCGCCGACGTGGCGCCCGGCGCCGCGCTCGTCGTCGACGGGCTCACCGTGACGGGACGCGTCGCCGACGCGGCGCGCGCCCTCGCGGACGAGCCGACGCTCCAGCAGACGCTCGACCGGGTGGTCGAGCTCGCCGTGTCGATGGTCGACGGCTGCGAGTCCGCGGGCATCTCGCTCATCTCGCGGGGGCGCATCGACAGTCCCGCGGTGTCGGACCCGCTCGTCGCGCGCGGGGACGAGCTGCAGTACGAGCTCGGCGAGGGCCCGTGCCTCGACGCGATCCGTGAGGCACCCCTCGTGGAGTCCGGCGACATCGAGGCCGACGTGCGCTGGCCCCGGTGGTCCCCGCAGGTCGCGGACGAGCTGGGCGTTCGCTCGATGCTCTGCGTCCAGCTCTACACGTCGGAGAGCGCGCACGGCGCGCTCAACATGTACGCGACGACGACGCACGCGTTCGGACCCGAGGACCACCACCTCGCCTCGACGTTCGCCGCCGTCGCCGCCGCCGCGATCTCGGCAGCGCGGACCGAGGAGCAGCTCCAGTCGGCCGTCCAGACGCGCACCCTCATCGGCCAGGCGCAGGGCATCCTCATGGAGCGCTTCTCGTTGTCGTCGAGCCGAGCGTTCGCCGTGCTGAGCCGGGTCTCCCAGGACTCGAACGTCAAGCTGGTCGACGTCGCGCGGGAGATCGTCGAGACGCGTCGCGTCCCCGGGATCGACCGCCCCGACGCGGCGATGTCAGGATCCTGATCCCTCCAGGCACGTATCGCCGGCGGCTCCCGCGGCAGGAGCGCGCTCGGCGTCGGTGAGCAGCGCGTCGACGCGTTCCCGGGCCGCCTCGACGACGTCGCCCGACGTGCCCAGCCCGCCGACGAGCCGCCGCGCCAGCTCGCGCACCGCGACGTTGGCGTCGTTGGACCGCTTGCGCAGCAGCTCGAACGCCTCGTCGGCGTCGACCCCGAACGCGACCATGAGCACCCCCTTCGCCTGCTCGATCACCGATCGCGACGCGTCGGCGGCGCGGATCGAGGCCGTCGCCTCGCGCCGGGCGGCCTCACGGTGGTGCTCCGTGACGTCGACGAAGTAGCCCGAGAGCTCGACGACCTCCCCGGTCGTCCTGTTCCGCCGACCCTGCGCGACGACGGCGAGCGTGCGTGTCCGTCCGGTCGCGTCCACGATGCGGTGCATGGAACCGAACGGGTGGCCGTCGCGTGCGGAGAGGATCAGGGCGCGCACGCCGTGCTCGCGCTCGTCCGGGTGGGTGTGCGCGCGCAGGAGCGAGGTCGTCGGGACGACCTCGCCGGGCGCGAACCCGTGCATCGCGAACACCTCGTCCGACCACCACCACCGCTCGGTGGCGAGGTCGACGCGGAATCGACCGACAGGCTGAGGTTCTCCTGCGGCGAGCGCGGCGAGCACGGCGACGAGGCGGCTCGGGAGGGTGATCGCGGGTTCTGGGTCGGCGGAGGGCAGGACGGCGTCCATCGATGGGTGTCCCCGGGGGTCGAAGCAGGACGGAGCCGATTCCTGACCCCAGCAGTGGAAGATTAGCCCAGCGCGCGGCCGAAGGCGGTCTGCGGCGGACGAGACGGTCGAGCGGGTGGGACCCGCTCCGACGGACGGAGGGACGACATGGGTGTGGACGCCGACGAGGCACGGGCCGGAGCGGACGACCGGGGGCGGGACGAGACCCCCGACGAGCGGTCCGACCGCAACTGGGTGGAGCTGCTGCAGGAGCTGCGCGTCATGCAGACGGGCGTGCAGATCCTCACCGGGTTCCTGCTGACGCTGCCGTTCCAGGCGCGGTTCGCCGACCTCGACGCGTTCCAGGTGGGGGTCTACCTGACGCTCGTCGGGCTGTCCGTCCTGACGACGGGACTCTTCGTCACTCCGGTGAGCATCCACCGGGCGCTGTTCCGCAAGCACCGCAAGCCCGAGCTGGTGACGCTGAGCGACCGCGTCACCCGCGCCGGGATCGTCGTCCTCGCCCTGGTCTTCACCGGCACGGTCCTGCTCGTCGTGGACGTCGTCGTCGGACGCACGGCGGCGCTCTGGGCGAGCGGTGCGGTCCTGGTGCTGCTGGCGGCGCTGTGGCTCGTGCTGCCGAGGGTCGCGGTGCGCGCAGCCTGAGCGAGACCGGCGCGCGGGGCGGTCAGGCGGACGCCGCCGCTTCGCGCGCCCGCACGCCGCGGCGGACCGGGCCGAGCGTGAAGAGGAGCGTGACGAGCGCGGTGAGGGCGAGCAGCCCGAAGCCGAGCCCGTACGTGCCTTCGAGCTGGTAGACGGCGCCCATGAGCAGCGGCGGGATGAACCCGCCGAGGCCACCGGCGGCGCCGACGAGCCCGGTCACGGCGCCGACCTTGTCGGGCGGCGCGGCCTTCGCGACGAGCCCGAACGTCGCGCCGGACGACGCGCCGAGCGCAGCGGCCAGGCCGAGGAACGCGATCGTCCCCACGGGGACGAGCGACGGCTGGAACGCGACGACGGCGGCGAGCGCCGTCACGACGGCGAAGCACACGACCGACACCGGGACGCCCCCGAACCGGTCCGACAGCGTGCCGCCCACGGGGCGCATGACCACGGCCAGCACGACGAACCCCGCGGTGCGCGCCGCGGCGTCGGACACGGTGAGGTCGTAGGCGTTGACGAGGAAGGTCGGCAGGTACACGGAGAACGCGACGAAGCCGCCGAAGCCCACGGCGTAGAGCCACGAGAGCTGGAGCGTGACGGGCATCCGGAACGTCGACCACGTGCGGGCCCAGAAGCCGCCGCCGGTCCCTGCCGCCCGCCCGGGCGCGTCGCGCAGCAGCAGCCACGACACGACGGCGAACACGGCGAGCATCGCCGCGACGAGCAGGAACGGCGCGGCCTCGCCCCAGGCGTCGCGGATGCGCACCGTCGTGAACGCGGAGATCGCCGTGCCGCCCATGCCCATGCCGAAGATCCCGATCGCGGTGCCGCGCCGGGCGGGCGGGTACCACGCGTTGACGAAGGGCACGCCGACGGCGAACGCCGTGCCGCCGAGGCCGAGGAAGAAGCCACCCACGAGGAGCGCGACGAAGCTGTCCGCGACGAGCCCCACGAACAGCACGGGCACGATCGTGGCCGCGCTGACCAGCGGGAACATGACCCGGGCGCCGAACCGGTCCGTGAGGGCACCGACGGGGATGCGGCCGAGCGATCCCACGACGACCGGCACCGCGACGAGCACCGAGACCTGGACGTCGGTGAGGTCGTACAGCTGGCCGTACGCGGCGCCGAGCGGGCTGATGAGCGCCCAGGCCCAGAAGTTCACGGCGAACCCGACGGTCGCCAGGGCGAGCATGAGCGTGGGGGACGTGCTCGGTGCGGGTGGACCGGAAGGGGCCTCGGGCGCGAGGTGTCGGGGCGCCGCCGGGTTCTCGTCCTGCCGTGCCATGTCGCTCCTGGGGGGAGGTGCCCGTCGTCGGGCACGGGGAGGTTCGCCGCTCTCCACGCTATCGGCGGCGTCCCAGGCCCGCGCGGCGAGCCGCCCGTAGCGTAGGGGCGTGCTCACCTGGCTCTTCGGTGGCGTCGCGCTGCTCAACGTCTACGCGCTGGTGCTCATCGTGTTGCGCGCCGTCGTGTACCGCACGGCGGTGTACCGGCCGATGCTGCTCAACCTCGGGCTCTCGATCGTGCCGGTCTTCGTGCTCGGCGCGGTGGTCCTCGTCGACGCCGCGCTCCTCGCCGCCGGGGTGACGCCGTGGGTCGTCACGACGGTGGCCGTGCTGGGCGCGCTCGTGTGGCTCGTGCTCCTGCCGAACGCCGGCTACCTCGTCACCGAGCTGAACCTCAACCACCGCCAGGAGGGCGAGGGCGTCCCGCTCTGGTACGACATCGTCGCGGTGCTCACCCTCGCGCTCTCCGGGGTGCTCAACACGGTCGTCAACGTGCTGGTCGCCCAGATGCTCTACGCCGTCCTGCGCTACCCCGACGACGACGCGCCGTTCGCCCGGCCCGGATCCTGGCTCGCCGTGGCGGCCGTGCTCGTGCTCGTCACCGTGGGGATCTACCTCGGCCGCTACGTGCGCTTCAACAGCTGGGACCTGCTGCACCCGGCCCAGTTCGTGCGGAAGCTCGTGCGCCATCTGCGAGAGCCCGGGGCGCTCGGGCAGGCGGTGCTGTTCTGCGTGCTGCACTCGGTGCTGCTCGCCCTCGTCTACGTCGTCGTCGTGGGACCGATCACGACCGTGTTCGTCCGCGGCGCCTGACGGCACCGCCCGCGCCACCGTAGGATGCGCGGCGTGACCACGACGCCGCCGAGGGCCGCCCGCGCCGTGCCCGTGGCGCGCGCCGTCGTCGGCACGTGGCCGCGCCGGACGGCGCTCGCGGTCGTGCTCGGCGTCGTGGTGGGCACGACGGCGGCCGGGGGCCTCGCGCAGCACGTCGCCGTCGACGCGGGGCCGGTCCGGGCCGCCGCGGGCGAGCCGGTCCCGACCGGGCCGTTCGACCTCACGGTGCGGTCGTGGTCCGTGACCGACGACGTGCAGGTCTCCGCGCTCGAGGACGCCGGGGCCGACGCGTGGCTGCTCGTCGTCGTGGGTGCGCTCGACACCGACCGTGAGTCGCGCCGCCTCGACGACACCGCGGTGACGCTCCCGGCGGACCTGCCCGCCGGTCTGGCGCTCGCGGGCGAGGCGGAGCCCGACCGTCCCGGGACGACGCTCCTCGTGCGCGACGCCTCGCTCTTTCCCGTGCTGCAGCCGGGGCTTCCCGAGGACGTCGCGCTCCTGTGGCCGGTGACGGTCGAGGAGCCGGGCGCCGCGTCCGACGGGCCGACCACGCCCGACGAGCCGCTCACCGTGACCCTCCCGACGTTCCGGTACCGCGACATGACGATCGGCGGTGGTCGGCGATGGGCCGAGACGGGCGAGGTGGTGCTCGTGGACGCCCCTCCCGGTGACGTTCCGGCGGAGGTCGTGGACCCGCCGGAGGAGGAGGTCGACCGGTGAGCGACCAGACCACCGAGACGGCCGTCGTCGGGTCCGCGCTGTCCGGGGCTTCCGGGGCGCCCGGAGCGCCCGCGACCCCGCGGCCGCGCCGGGCCGACCGGGTCGTGACCGTCGTCCTGCTCGTCCTCGCCGTCGTGGTCGGGGCGGCCGTCTCGCGCGTCGACACGTGGTGGCCCACGCTCACGTCGACGACGACGCGCGGCGCCGTGGGCGAGGTCGTCACCGCGGGCCCCCTGCGCGTGCGCGTCGACGACGTCCGTACCGGCACGGTGCTCGAGGACGGCTTCGACACGCTCACCACCGACGGCGCCTGGGTCGCCGTCGACCTCGCGGTGTCCGGCACGACGCAGGAGGCCGGCATCGAGGTGCTCGAGCTGCGTGACGCCGACGGCCGCGACCACGAGGCCTCGCACCGGGTGAGCAACCCGATGATGAGCACGTTCGTGGACCCGGACGTCCCCGAGGCGGGGACCGTCGTCGTCGAGGTGCCGGCCCGGGCGCTCGAGGGGGACGTCGTGCTGCGCGTGCTCACGGAGCACCAGGACGCCGACATCGACCGCCCGCAGGCGATCGCCGAGATCGACCTCGGCCGGGTCGAGGTGCCGTCGGACGGCGACACCGTCGAGATGCTCGCTCCCGCGCTCCTCCCGGGCGGGTGGGACAGTTGAGCGGCGGCGGCGGCGGCGGCGTCGTCGGCGGCGTCGGATGGTGGCGCGCGAACCGCTGGTGGCTGGTCGTGCTCGTGGTCGCGCTCGCGGCGCTCGGTGCCGTCACCTGGCGCTCCGACGCCGTGCAGGGATGGTGGACGTCGGAGCCGCACCGCGGCCACGCGGCGGACGCCGAGGGCTGGGCGCAGGTCGGCGACGTGCGGGCCCGCCTCGCCGGGATCGAGGTCGTCGACTGGCTCGACGACGGCTACGACGGCCGCGTCGAGGCCCCGGACGGGTACACGCTGTGGGCCGTCGACCTGTCGGTGCGCTCGGACGCCGTGCCCGGCGCGGCGAGCGCGGAGGAGGCGTACTCCTCGTGCGAGGTCCTGCTGGTCGACACGTCCGGCCGCCAGTTCACGGCGGGCGCGTCGTCGCTGCCCGGCATGCCGATCACCGACCCTCCGGTGTGCACGGGTGCCGTCTCGAGCCGCGCCACGCAGCACTTCCTCACGCCCGACGACGCCGAGCCCGCCGAGGTGCGCCTCGTCGAGCCGGAGCTCCTCCCGGACTACTGGTCGCTCTCCGTGCCCTGATCGCTATCTCGGCCGTGCGTCGCTATCTCGCGTCGCCCGCTGGGATCGGAGGACCTCGCAGGAACGGGCGACCTGGTCGAGCATCCGCGTACGCAGCTCGCCGACCTCGGGATCGCCGCGCTCCTCCTCCGCCGAGAAGGCGTCCGCCATGGCGTCGGGGAGTCGCTCGGCGAGGCTGAGAACCCTGCCGGTCACCTCGTCGGGGTCGAGGCGTGCCTCCCGTGCGAACCGACTCCAGCGACCGAGGTCGATCTGCACGAACTCACGCCGACCGCCCACCGCCATCGCCGAGGTGCGCAGGCCGGTCTGGTCCCTGGAGTCGTACGGCGCACCGGACGCGACGTCGTACAGCGGGGCCAGCTGCACGGCGCTGTCGGCCAGCAGGATCGAGTAGTTCTTCGCGTGCGCGTCGGGGGCCTGGATCAAGACGTTGAAGGCCAGCGCGTCGACGAACGCGTCCAGGTTGCCCTGGCGGTAGCGGCGCGTGCTCTGGGTCCGCAGCAGGTCGACGATCCGCACCGCCCGGGGCCCGCCGTCGGACTCGTACTTGTCGCCGGGGTAGGTGGCGGTGGCCTGGCAGAGGTCTTCTTGGTGAACCCGGCTCGGAGTCCCGTCGTCGTGGCGGCGGTCGTATCGCTCGACGATCAGCGCCGACTCGTGACCGAACCGCTCGAAGCGCGAGCGGGCCGCCGACAGGCCGGCTCGCCGCGCGGTCTGCAGGCTGATGTGCTCGTTGAGCGCTTGGGAGCGGAAGCCGTCCACGCCGGGCTTGAGGATGTGGGTCGTCGGCTCGGCCCCGGTGGCTTCGTACCACATGTCTCCCTTGCGCCGCAGCGCAAACTTCGCTTGCGCGCCGGCCAGCGACCACCGCTCGCGCGGAGCGAGCCAGCTGGCGCCGGGGTTGGTCCGCAGCTCGGTCAGACGTGCTTCGATGTCGTCGTCGGTGAGCGGCTCGAGGGTGCCTCGGCGGGCCAGGACGTCCGGCACCTCGTCCTCGCCGCAGAACTGCACGGCACCGGCGCAGTCCAGCCCCATGTTGGCCAGGAGCGCGAACGGGTTGCGGGCGGACACGTCGAACTCGCGCGACATCGCCTCCCGGGCGGCCTCGCGCTCGGGCAGCAGCCCGTCCAGGAAGGGGTCGACGACCCGTTGCCCGAAGGGCCCGCCCGCGAGGGGCATGGTCAACGAGATCGGCGTCGTGCCTGGTTCCTCGCGGTAGTGCAGGAGATGCTGTCCGCCCCGAGTCTGCTCGAGGTCGGCGACGTGCTGGCCGTACAGCAGCACGGCCAGGTACCGGCTGCTCACAGGTGCTCCAGGAGGTCGGAGAGGCCGCTCTTCTCGCGCGGCGTGGTGGTCATCGTGAGGTCGAGCCCGAGCGCGTCGAGCGTGTCCAGGACCTTGCCGAGCTCGGCCCGTTCCGAGTGTCCGCTCTCGAGCGTGATCAGCCACCGGCGGCTGACGCCGGCACGCTCGGCCAGCTGGTTCTGGGTGAGACCCTCGCGCCTTCGGGCGCTCCGGATCGCGGCGCCGATCTGGGCGGGCGTCGTGAGCGCGATGAGAGCCATCCTGTGATGGTACGTGCACTTCTGAAGGATGTGCAAGAACGGTGACATCGCAATGAAGTGCATGAACGGTGACATCGCCTGCGGACGGGCGGGTGCAGGGGGAGAGTCCTGGTTGCGCTGAAAGCGAGTTGACACCCGGCGACCGAATGAGCATAGTTCATGATCAATAGTCTCTCAACGGAGGTGAATCGTGAGCTGGGTGTCGTGGATGCTCGGGAACCCCCTTCCCTTGCCAGTGGCTCTCGCCGCAGACCTCGGGCTGCTCGCCGCGGTGGTGGTCGCCGGGCTCCTGTGGTGGGACGGTCGGCGCGCCGTCGTCCCGAGCACGGCGGGCCGGCGCGCGGTGCGGCACGCGGCCCTGACGACCGCCGGGGCGGCGCTGCTCGTCGCCGGCGGCATCGCCCTCCCGCCGCTGTACCTTTACCTCGGGCTGTCGGCGCTCGGCGCCCGCGCGACAGTCGTCCTGCCGCTGGTCGCTCTTGTCGCCGCGCTCGGGGTCCACGCCGCGGGCGAGCTCACCTGGCCCCGCCCGCTGCACCGGCAGCGCGAGGCGCGGCTCGTCGCGCGCTCGGCCGCCGACGTCGTCCCGACCACCACCCGGCGCGTCGCCTGGGGATGGGGCTTCGGGATCGTCGTGGCGGGCGTGGCCTTCGGGCTGCTGTCCGACGGCCCGCGCTCGATCTCGCGCATCACGGGACCTAACGAGGCGTACACCGTCGCACCCTTCCCCGGCTGGCTGTGGACGGTGCCGGTCGTCGTCGCGGCGGGCGTCGCCGTCGTCGCCTCCGAGGTCGTGCTGCGCCTCGTCGCGTCACGGCCGGCGGTCGAGGACGTCTCCGAGGAGTGGGACATGTGGCTACGACGTCGGGTCGCGCGCCGCGTCGAGCGCGCCACGCAGCTCGTGCTCGGCCTGACTCTCGGTGGCCTGGTCGCCATGGCTGGGCTCTCGCTGCGCTGGCTGGGCCTGGGGAACGGCGACAGGGTCGGGACGGATCCTGGGCTGAGCCCGGGCCATGTCACCGCCGGGAACGTCCTGCTCGTCGTCGCGCTCGTCGTCGTCGTCGTGGCGCTCACCGTCGCGGTATGGCCGGCGCGCGACCCGGCGCCCGCGCCGGCGGCCGAGCGCGAGCCGGCGGAGGTTCCCGCGTGAGCCTCGCCGTCCGCATCGACCTCGACTCTCCGACACCCCACTACGAGCAGCTCCGCGCGCAGCTCGCCGCGCTCGTGACCGCGGGCGACCTCGCGGACGGGCAGCGCCTGCCGACCGTGCGGGCGCTCGCGAACGACCTCGGGATCGCGCCCGGGACGGTCGCGCGGACCTACCGCGACCTCGAGGCCGCGGGGCTCGTCACGACTCGGCGACGTGTGGGGACGCTCGTCACCGCGCCCGCGGCGACGCTCGACCGGGCGGCCGTCACGGAGGCGGCGGTGCGGTTCGTGCGGCTCGCGCGCGACCACGGGCTGACGGACGTCGAGGTGCGGGACGCCGTCGCTGCCGCTCTGCTCGGCGATCGGCGTGCCGACGACCGCCAGGGTGCCGTCGTCTCAGCGGAGTGACGCGCCGTCGACCTCCGCGTCGAACATGGTGCCGACCTCCGTCCGGGACCGCGCCGCCCGTCGCGTGCGCAGCGCCGACGGCAGGCCGAGGTTCGCGAGCAGCGCGTCGGCGGCGGCGGCGAGCAGCACGGTCGTGAGCACCTGGACGACGACGGTCCCGACGGTCTCGAGCGTGCCGATCACCGCGCGCCACGCGACGATCCCGGGCTGGCCGAGCACCGCCTGGGCCGCGGTGAACACGACCTGCTCGGCGAGCGTGAGCAGCGCGAACGCGACGCAGAAGAGCAGCACCGCGCTCCACCGGCTGCGCCACAGCATGCCGAGCGCGCCGACGAGGCCGCCGAAGCGCCGGCCCGGGTCGAGCATCAGCTCCCAGGCCCTGCGTGCGCCCCTCGTGCCGAGCGTGCGGTTGAACCGGTCGACGGCGCGGGCGGTCCGTCCCGTGGCGTCGGCCGGCGCGTGCACGGGGTCGACGACGTCGATCGCCTCGACGCCGTAGACGATCGTGCCGAGCGTGAGCCACGCGAGCGGGACCACGAGCCCGGTGACGATCCCCGCGAGCAGCAGTGACGTCGTCGGACCGAGGGCGTCGACCAGCGGCTGGAGCACGTCGACGCGCGCGACGACGCCGTCCCACCACGTCGTCACCTCGACGACGACGACCCGCGACGTCCACCACTCGCGGACCTGCCCCACGACCGCCGTCACGGTGAACGCGCCGACGACGATCCAGACGACCTCGCAGTATCCGGCGACGATGCGCACGGCGGCCGTGCGTGCGCTGCGGCGGGCTTCCCCGCCCGACTCGACGACGCCCCGCTCCAGGCGCTTCGCGACGCGCTCGAGGAGGGTGCGGGCGAGCAGCGCGCCGGCCACGAGGAGGACGACGGTGAGCCCGAAGCCCTCGGGGACCGGATCGGCGGTCTCGATCCCCGCGCCCGCGGCGAACGCGTGGTCGAGCGCCGCGGAGTCGACGTAGGCCTGCCAGTCGGAGGACAGCCCGCCGTAGAACTCGTAGATGACGAGGTAGGGCACGAGCACGGACGCGATCGACCCGAGCAGTGCACGGACCTCGATCCGGTCACGGTCGTCGCGCGGCTCGCGGCGTAGCACGTGGAGCATGACGACGATCCCGACGACCGTCGCGAGCGGCGAGAAGCACAGCACGAGCAGCCCGAGCTCGCCCGACGACGGCGCGACGGCGAGCGCGGCCCGCAGCGCGAGCTCGTGCAAGACCTGGGCGAGCACGGCGATCGCGAGGAGAGCCGGCCAGTGCCGCGCGAGCAGCCGACCGGCGTCGGCGAGGACGCGCAGGCCGGAGCGCAGGACCGGGTCGTGCAGGGCCGTCGTCGGGCTCGCGTTCGTGGTGGGCGCCGTCACGCGCGCCAGGCTACCCGTGCGGCGGAGCCTCCCGGGTGGGAATCGCGTAGAACTCGGTAGAACGACGTTCTACAGTGGCCACATGAGCTTTCCACAGCAGGTGCCGACCGTCGGCGTCCGCGATCTCAACCAACGGACGAGCGCGGTGCTGAAGCTGGTGCGTGGCGGGACCTCGGTCGTCGTGACCGACCACGGACGTCCTATCGCACGGATCGTGCCCATCACGTCGAGCCCGTTCGAGCAGCTCCTCGCGGAGGGAGAGTACGTTCCGGCGACGACGTCGACGCTCGTCGCGCCTCCGGCTGAGGTCGGCGTCCGGCCGACGGCGGAGGTGCTCGCCGAGCTGCGCGAGGACCGAGGGTGAGGGCGCTGTACGTCGACACGTCGGCCGCGCTCAAGCAGGTCCGCAGGGAGTCCGAGACGGACGCGTACCTGGACTTCCTGGCAGCACAGGCGAGCGACGGCGTCGTGCTGACGTCCTCGCTCCTGCTCGACGTCGAGCTCGCGCGCTTCGCCGTGCGGGAAGGGCTGGACCACGACGAGCGGATCGCGCCGGTCCTCGAGGCGCTCACCCGTCGACAGATCAGCCCGGCGGTCGTCCGCGCTGCCGCGGCGATCGAGATCCACGTCCGCAGCCTTGACGCCATCCACCTCGCGACGGCAGCGGCGCTCGGTGCGGACCTCGTCGCCGTCGTGACCTACGACCGGCAGATGCTGACCGCCGCCCGGGCGCTCGGCCTGTCGACCGCGGCGCCGGGCACCGCCGCGTAGGGCCGCCGCGGCGCGGTGCCGCGACCTCAGGTGCGCGAGATCAGGCGGGTGACGACGCGCTTGGCCTCCTTGCCGGCGAACCGGCGCGCGAGGACGCCGACCCCTGCGGCGACGGCGGCGAACGTGACGGCCGAGACGATGCCGACCTCCTCGTCGTCGAGGTCCTTCGGGGCGTCGTGGCCAGTGACCTTGGCCCACACGACGGTGACGAGCTTCTGCGCCGCCCAGCCCGCGGCGAACGTCAGCGCGACGGTCCCCACCTTGACGGCGAGAGTGGCCTTCTCCTCGGTGTCTGGCACGGGTGCTCCTCCATCGGTCGACGTCCCGGTGGTGCCCGGGTGTGCTGCGACCACCGTAGTAGGAAGTCCGCAGCCGGCGCGCGTGCGCGGTGACCGATCACTCCTGGCTCACGGCGTCGAGCACGGGCAGGCGCGCCGCGCGGACCGCCGGCCAGACCGCGGCGACGACGCCCACGACCGCGGCCAGCCCGAGCATCGCGCCGAGCTGCGCCCACGGCACGGCGAGCGTCGTGAACCCCTCGTCCGCGAGCACCGACGGCAGCGCCGCGGCGAGGCCGGTCCCCACGACCAGCCCGACCGCCGTCCCGAACACCGCGACGAGCACGGACTCGATGACGATGGTCCCCCCGAGCTGGCCGCGGCCGAGCCCGACGGCGCGCAGCAGCCCGATCTCGCGGGTGCGCTCGACGACGGACAGGGCGAGCGTGTTGACGATCCCGAGCACGGCGACGAGCAGCGAGAGCCCGAGGAGGGCGTAGACGATCGCGAGGATCGACTCGACCTGGGACGCGATCTCGCCCGCGAACTCCTCCGCGTCGAGCACCGACGCGACGACGTACGGCGCGACGGCGTCGGCCACCCCGGCACGGACGACGGCCGGGTCAGCGTCCTGCTCGACGTCGAGGAACAGCATCTCGGGCGTGGTCGCGCCGACCGCGGCGGCGACGTCGGACGGCAGGAGCATGTCGACGCTGAAGGCGCTCGAGTCGATCACCAGCCCGATGCGCACCTCCTGCGTGGGGACGTCGGGGCGTGCGGGGTCGGCGACCGTCACGACGTCGCCGAGCGCCCACCCGTGCTCGTCGAGCGCGTCGGCCATGACGGCGGCGTCGCCGCGCGCGTACGCGTCGAGGTCGCCCTCGGTCGCGGTCGTGCGGACGGAGCGACCGAACCCCTCGGCGGGGAAGCCGACGACGAGCTGCGGCTCGTCGTCCACGACCACCTGGCCGTAGGTCGTGAGGTCGGCGGACGCGACGCCGTCCACGGCCCGGACGTCGTCCGCGACGCCCTCGGGGAGGTAGGGGGTCGCGGACCGGACGACGAGGTCGGCCGCGGTCTCCTGGTCGACCACGTCGGTCACGGACGCGCGCGCCGAGAAGGCGAGGACCGACGTCGTCGACACGAGCGCCATCCCGACGACGAGCGCCCCGGCGGTCGCGGCCGTGCGGCGCGGCTGGCGCGTGACGTTCCCGCGCGCGAGGCCGCCGAGCGGGCGGACGAGCGCGACGAAGGGGGCCGCGAGCACGCCCAGCACAGGACCGACCGCGAGGGGAGCGAGCAGCAGGACGCCCGCGATCACGGCGACGGCACCGAGCCCGAGCAGCGGCGCCCCGCCGCTCCCGGCCGCCGCCGCACCGACGACGAGGCCCGCGCCGCCGAGCAGCGCGAGCGCGCCCAGGACCGTGCGCACGACGCCCGGACCGGCGGGCCGCACGGCGTCCTGACGCATCGCCTCCACGGGCCGCACGAGGGCCGCGCGTCGCGCGGGCAGGGCGGCCGCGACGACCGAGACGACCACGCCGACCACGAGCGGGACGACGATCCCGGCCGTCGTCACGGGCAGCGAGCCGGAGAGCTCCATCCCGACGGCGCCGATCCCGGCGCGCGCGAGCTCGGCGAGGCCGAACCCGGCGGCCACGCCCAGCACCGCGCCGACGACCCCGACGACCGCGGCCTGCCCCAGGACCGAGGCGAACACCTGCGCGGGCGACGCACCGACCGCCCGCAGGAGCGCGAGCTCGCGCGTGCGGCGGCGCACGTGCATCGCGAACGTGTTGGTGATGATGAACGTCCCGACGAACAGCGCGAGCGCGGCGAACACGAGCAGGAACGTCGACACGAAGCCGAGCTGGTCGGCGATCGCGCTGCTCGACTCCGCGCGCAGCTCCGCGCCCGTGACCGCCTCGGCGCCGTCGGGCAGGTCGGTCGAGACGGCGTCGCGCAGCGCCTCCGGGTCGGTGCCGTCCGCGGAGTACAGGGCGATCGACGGGACGAGGCCGTCGGGCGCGAACGTCGCGGCGGCGGTCGCGGCGTCGACCAGGACGATCGTCGCGCCCGCCATCGGCGTGGACAGCGAGAGCTCGCCGACCACGCGGACCTGCTGCACCCCGTCGCCCAGCACGACGTCGGTCGTGTCGCCCACGGCGAGCCCGGACGCCTCGAGCGTCCCGGACTCGAGCGCGACCTCCCCGGCGTCGACCGGGCCGCGCCCGTCGACGACCCGCGGGCCGGGGTCGCGCGGGTCGTACGCGACGGCCATGCTCGGCGCCTGCGCGCTGAGGACGGCCGTGCCGTCGGCGCCCACGAGGACCGCGGGGCCGCTGATCTCGGGGAGCGCGAGGGCGACGTCGTCGTGCGCCGCCAGCTCGTCCGCGAGGTCGGCCGGGACGAGGCTGCGCGCGCCGCCGAGCTGGGCGGACGACGACTCCAGCGCGCCCCCGGTGCTCGTCCCACCCCGCACGTACGCGTCGGCCTGGATCGAGGACGCGACGATGCCGTCGAACGTCGACGCGAGCATCGCACGCAGCGCGAACGTGCCGGTGACGAACGCGACGCCGATGGTCACCGCGAGCACGGACAGCACGAGCTGCGCACCGTGCGCGCGCACGCCGCGCAGCGCGATCCGGCCCATCATCGGACGGACGCCGTCGCGTGCGCGGGGTGGCCGGCGGATGCCGACACCGCCGGAGAGAGGTCGCCGAGCGTGTCGAGCACGGCCTGCGGCGTGGGGTCGCGCAGCTCCGTGACGAGGCGCCCGTCCGCGAGGAACAGCACCCGGTGCGCGTACGACGCCGCGGTCGGGTCGTGCGTGACCATCACGACCGACTGTCCGAGGTCGTCCACCGAGGAGCGCAGGAAACCGAGCACCTCCGCGGCCGCGTGCGAGTCGAGGTTGCCCGTCGGCTCGTCCGCGAACACGACCGCGGGCCGGGACACGAGCGCCCGCGCGCACGCGACGCGCTGCTGCTGCCCGCCGGAGAGCTCCGCGGGCCGGTGCCCGAGCCGCGGACGCAGGCCCACGGCGTCGACCACGCGCTCGAACCACTCGCGGTCCACGGGCCGGCGCGCGATCGCCAGCGGGAGGACGATGTTCTCCTCCGCCGTGAGCGTCGGCACGAGGTTGAACGACTGGAACACGAACCCGATGCGCGTCCGGCGCAGGCGCGTCAGCCGTCGTTCGCTCATCGCCGAGACCGTCTCGCCGTCGACGACGACGGTGCCCGCCGTGGGCGAGTCCAGGCCAGCCAGGCAGTGCATCAACGTCGACTTGCCCGATCCCGACGGACCCATGATGGCCGTGAGCCGGCCCCGCTCGAGGTCGACGTCCACCCCGTCGAGGGCACGGACGCTCGCGGCGCCCCGCCCGTAGGTCTTCACCAGACCGCGAGCCGTGGCGATCGCGGTCGAACCACCGGACGCTGCGCTGCTCATCGTCATTGCCCTCCTGCATGGGGAGCCCGGCGTGCTGCCGGGTCCTTCCGACCTTCTCGTCGGAGGGTGACGCGGGGCATCAGGGGTCGGCCCGGACGTGTCCCTGGTCTGGCGCGGCGCTCTTCCGGGGAGCGTTCAGGGTGCTCTCAGGGTTGTCCCGGAACCCTTGGCGCGACCCCGGGACGCGCCTCAGCTAGGGATCGAGCTTTAATAGGTTGAGATTCACACTAGTCGCGTCTAGGGTCGTCGCATGGCGTCGACGGACACGGTCGAGAACGTGCAGCGGGCGGTGCTGCCGACCGCGGTGCTGTCCGCGCTCCGGGTGTCCCCGAACCACGGCTACGCCCTGGTGGCACAGCTGCGCGCCGCGGGGTTCGCCGGCGTGCAGGGCGGGACCCTCTACCCCCTCCTGCGGGAGATGGAGCACCAGGGGTTGCTGACGTCCCGCTGGGACGTGGACGGCTCGGGCCCGGCGCGCAAGGTGGTCGAGCTGACGGAACGCGGCGCCCAGAGACTGCACGAGGACCGCGAGGCGATCCGCACGGTGCTGGCGCAGGTCGATGCGCTGGCGGACAGGGGGGACTGAGGCATGTCGTACCAACGAGACCTGGCGTTCGCGCTGCGCCTTCGAGGCGTCGCGGAGAAGGAGGTGGCCGACATCGTCGCGGAGGTGGACGCCCACGCGCAGGAGGGCATCGTGCTCGAGGAGTACTTCGGCACGCCCGACGAGTACGCCGCACGATTCCCCGAGGGGCCGGAGCGGCGGCGCGACGCGGTGTGGTGGACGAAGGTGGGTGCCGTCGTCGGCGTGGCGTGGATGGTGGTCGTCACGGCGCTCGCCGCGCTCGGCGCCGAGCTGCCCGTCCGGTTCGGCGTCGTCGCCCTGTGGCCCCCGCTGGGCCTGATGCTGCTGGGCATGGTCGTCGACATCGTCTGGGCCCACCGCCGCCCGGTGTAGGCTCGCCGGGAACGACAGGGGAGCTCCTGGAGGAGCTGAGAGTGCGGACCACCGCAGACCCTCGAACCTGATCCGGTTAGCACCGGTGGAGGAAGTCGGGAATCTCGATCACCCGTCCGCGTCGGCCACGGCCGGCGCGTGCGGATGGACCCCTCCTGAACGTCCTGGGAGGACACATGCAGCACACCACCCGCCGTCGGGCGGCCCGGACCGGCCGTCACGTCACGACGGCGTCCCTCGCCGTGGCCACCCTCCTCGCCGCTGCGGCGTGCAGCGCGGGCGACGACACGGCCGGGGGCGACGACGCGTCGTCGGGCACCGTCACGCTCGTCACGCACGACTCGTTCGCCGTGAGCGACGACGTGCTCGCCGCGTTCGAGGAGGAGAGCGGGCTCACGGTCGAGCAGGTCGCGCCCGGCGACGGCGGCGCGCTCGTCAACCAGCTCGTGCTCACGAAGGGCTCGCCGCTCGGCGACGTCGTCTTCGGGATCGACAACTCGTTCGCGACCCGCGCCATCGACGAGGGCGTGCTCGACTTGTACACGCCCGCCGACCTCCCCGCGTCCGCCGAGCAGTACGCCGTCGGCGACGGCGAGCTCACGCCGGTCGACCTCGGCGACGTCTGCATCAACGTCGACCACACATGGTTCACCGAGGCCGGGGTGCCGGAGCCCGAGACGCTTGAGGACCTGGCGGACCCGGCCTACCGCGACCTGCTCGTCGTGACCAACCCCGCGACGTCGTCGCCCGGCCTCGCGTTCCTCCTCGCGACCGTCGGTGCGTTCGGCGAGGACGGCTGGGAGCAGTACTGGGCCGACCTGCGCGAGAACGGCGTCAAGGTCGTCGACGGCTGGTCCGACGCGTACTCCGTCGACTTCTCCGGCGGCGAGGGCGCGGGCGACCGCCCGCTCGTGCTGTCGTACTCGACGTCGCCCGCGTTCACGGTCTCCGAGGACGAGACGTCGTCGACGACGGGCGCGCTGCTCGACACGTGCTTCCGCCAGGTCGAGTACGCGGGCGTCCTCGCCGGCGCCGAGAACCCCGAGGGCGCGCAGCAGCTCGTCGACTTCCTCGTCAGCGAGACGTTCCAGGCGGACGTGCCGGGCCAGATGTACATGTACCCCGTCGACGACACCGTCGCGCTGCCCGCCGAGTGGGAGCAGTTCGCGCCGCTCGCCGACGAGCCGTTCGACGTCGCGCCCGAGGAGATCGACGCGCACCGCGACGAGTGGATCAAGGCGTGGACGGCGACGGTCGTCGACTGACCACCGCCCAGCCGGCTGCCGAGCACGGGGATACCCACCACTTCCGGGCGAATCCGGTGGGCAGCTCCGTGCTCGGCGGTGGATGGTCCCGTGCTCGGCGTGGCGTCCTCCGGGGGGTCGCGGCGGCGGTGCCGCTCGTGTTCCTCGGGGTGTTCTTCGCGTGGCCGGTGGTGGCGCTCGTCGCGCGCGGGTTCGTGGGGCCCGACGGCGGCCTCGACCTCTCGGGGTTCGCGGAGGTGTTCTCCGCTCCCCGGACCTGGCGCATCGTCGGGCTGACGCTGTGGCAGGCCGTGCTCGGCACGACGCTCTCCCTGCTGCTCGGGGTTCCGGGCGCGTACGTGCTGTACCGGTGCCGGTTCCGCGGGCGACGCGTGCTGCGCGCGCTCGTGACCGTGCCGTTCGTGCTGCCCACGGTCGTCGTGGGCGTGGCGTTCCGCACGCTGCTCGTCGAGGGCGGGCCGCTCGGGTTCCTGCGGCTCGACGGGACGTTCGCCGCGATCGTCGTGGCGCTCGTGTTCTTCAACTACTCCGTCGTGGTGCGCACGGTCGGCGGGCTGTGGGAGCACCTCGACCCGCGCGCGGAGCAGGCGGCGCGCGCGCTCGGGGCGACGCCGTGGCGCGCGTTCCGGACGGTCACCCTGCCCGCCCTCGCTCCCGCGATCGCGAGCGCCGCGTCCATCGTGTTCCTCTTCTGCGCGACGGCGTTCGGCGTCGTCCTCGTCCTCGGCGGCATCCGCTACGGGACGATCGAGACGGAGATCTGGATCCAGACGACCCAGTTCCTCGACCTGCGCACGGCTGCGGTCCTGTCGGTCGTGCAGCTCGTCGTCGTGGTGGCGGCGCTGACCGTCGCGAACCGGACGCGCGCGAAGCGCGAGCGGGCGCTGACCCTCACCGCCGCGTCGAGCGCCGCGCACCCGCTGCGGCTGTGGCAGCGTGGACCGGCGGGTGGACCGGCCGGTGGATCGACGGGTGGTTCGGCCGGCGGTCCGGCCCGTGGACGCCCCGGCGGCGACCTCCTGCCCGCCGTGGTGACCGCCGTCGTCGTCGTGGTGCTGGTCGGGCTGCCCCTCGCGACGCTCGTCGTGCGGTCGTTGCGCGTGCCGGGCGGCGGCTGGGGGCTCGACAACTACGCGAACCTCGGCACGACGGGCGGGCGCAACGCGTTGTCCGTCACCGTGTGGGAGGCGGCGGGGAACTCGCTGCGCACCGCGGCGCTCGCGACGCTGCTCGCGGTGGTGATCGGCGGGCTCGTCGCGCTCGTCGTGTCCCGGCGGCCGCGGTCACGCACGGGCCGCCGGGCGATCGCCGCGCTCGACTCGCTGTTCATGCTCCCGCTCGGCGTCTCCGCCGTGACCGTCGGGTTCGGGTTCCTCATCACGCTCGACCGACCGCTCGGGCTCGACGTCGACCTGCGCACCTCGGGGCTCCTGGTCCCGATCGCCCAGGCCGTCGTCGCGATCCCGCTCGTCGTGCGCACCGTGCTGCCGACGCTGCGCGCGATCGACCCCCGGCTCCGCGAGGCCGCCGCGACGCTCGGCGCCGCGCCGGGCCGCGTGTTCCGCAGCGTCGACGGCCCCATCGCCGCGCGGTCGCTCGGCCTCGCCGTCGGGTTCGCGTTCGCCGTGTCGCTCGGCGAGTTCGGCGCGACGTCGTTCCTCGCCCGCCCCGACACCGCGACCCTGCCCGTGGTGATCTTCCGGCTCGTCGGCCGTCCCGGCGCCGAGAACCAGGGCATGGCGCTCGCGGCGAGCGTCGTGCTGGCCCTGCTGACCGCCGTCGTCATGCTGCTCGCCGAGCGGTTGCGCGGCGACCGCCCCGGAGGAGAGTTCTGATGGTGCAGACCGACCCGACCACGCGGCCCCACGTGCCCGGCGCCGAGCCGCGCCCGGCGCAGCACCCGGGTGGCGGCGCGGGGCTCGAGGTGCGCGACGTCGTCGTGCACTACGACGGCGCCTCGCGCCGGGACCCGCGCACGACGGCGGTCGCGGGAGTCTCGCTCGACGTCGCGCCCGGTGAGGTGCTCGCGCTGCTCGGGCCGAGCGGGTGCGGAAAGTCCAGCCTGCTGCGCGCCGTCGCGGGTTTGGAACCGGTCGCCGCCGGCACGGTGCGCTTCACGGGCGACGACCTCGCGGGCGTGCCCGTGCACCGGCGCGGGTTCGGGCTCATGTTCCAGGAGGGTCAGCTCTTCCCGCACCGCGACGTCGGGGGCAACGTCGCGTACGGGATCGCGGACGTGCCGCGCGCGGAGCGGGACGACCGGGTGCGCGAGCTGCTGGGCGTCGTCGGCCTCGCGGGGTACGAGCGGCGGCCGGTGACGACGCTCAGCGGCGGCGAGCGCCAGCGCGTCGCCCTCGCGCGGTCCCTCGCGCCCGGTCCGCGCCTCCTGCTCCTCGACGAGCCGCTCTCCGCGCTCGACCGCGGTCTGCGCGAGCGGCTCGCGCTCGACCTGCGCGCCGCGCTGCGGGCCACCGGCACGACCGCCGTGTTCGTCACCCACGACCACGACGAGGCGTTCACCGTCGCCGACCGCGTCGCCGTGATGGACGCCGGCCGCGTGCTGCAGGTCGCGCCGCCCGAGGAGCTGTGGCGCGCGCCGTCGTCGCGCCGCGTCGCGGAGTTCCTGGGCTACCAGGCGTTCGTCCCGCTCTCCGACCTGTCAGCCCTCGAGGTGGCAGGAGTGTCCTCTCGCCCTGACACGCGGGGCGCCCAGGTCCTGGCGATCGGGCCGCGGGGCCTGCGCGTCGCGGAGCCTCTCGACATGTCAGGGCCACCGGTCACCGGGGTGACCTCTCGCCCTGACACGTGGCGCGGGACGGTCGTCGGGAGCGTGTTCCGACGCGGCGCGACGGAGGTCACGGTCGACGTCGTGCTCCCCGGGAGTGAGCGCCGCGTCCGCGTCGTCGCGCTCGCCGGAGCACCCGTCGCGACGGCGTCACCCGGCGTCCCGGCGGACCTCGCCCCCGGGCAGCCGGACGCGCGACCGTGGTCCGCGGGCGACGAGGCGACCGTGGCGCTCGACCCGGCCGGGTGCGCCATCGTGCCGGCCTGAGCGCGTCCCGCCGCCGTTCGGCGCGCGGCGACGTCGGGCACGTCCTAGCGTCAGGGGATGAGCGACGCATCGATCGGGGAGCAGCTTCCCGAGAAGGACGGCGGCAAGGCCGCCAAGATCCTCTACCGTCCGGTCGGGCTCGTGAGCTCGATCGTCGGCGGGCTCGTCGCGGGGCAGGTGTTCAAGCAGGTCTACAAGCGCGTGGCCCCCGGAGACCGCAAGGATGCCCCGACCCCGTTGCAGTCGGAGTACCCGCTCAAGGAGATCCTGCTCGCGGCCCTCGTCCAGGGCGCGATCTACGCCGTGGTCAAGGCGCTCATCGACCGGGGCGGTGCCCGCGCGTTCGAGCGCTGGACGGGGGAGTGGCCCGGCGACTGACCGCCGTTCGCCCTCTCACGCCTCCGTGTCCGCGGCCGCGTCGTGCACGACGAGCGCCACCTGGGTCCGGTTCTCGACGCCCAGCTTGAGCAGCACGTTCGACACGTGCGCCTTGACGGTCGCGACGGAGAGATAGAGGCGTGCCGCGATCTCCGCGTTGCTCGCGCCGCGCCCGATCTCGACCGCCACGTCCCGCTCGCGCGCGGTGAGCCGGTCGAGCGTCGCGAGGGCCCGCTCGCGAGCGCCGCCCGCCGACGCCGCGGACGTCATGAGCCGCCGCGCGATCGCGGGTGAGAGCACGGGCTCGCCCGCGGCCGCGGCGAGCACCGCGGCGACGATCCGCTCGGGTGCCATGTCCTTGAGCAGGTAGCCCGACGCCCCGGCGTGCAGCGCGCCCGCGACCTCCTCCTCGGAGTCGAACGTCGTGAGCACGACGACGGCCGGTGCGTCCGCCCGAGCCCGCACCCGGCGCGTCGCCTCGATCCCGTCGACGCCGGGCATCCGCAGGTCCATGAGCACGACGTCGGCCGGGTGCGCGTCGAGCACGCCCGCGACCGCACCGCCGTCGTCGGCCTCGCCCACGACCTCGATGCCGCTCGCCCCGTCGAGCAGCATCCGCAGCCCGGACCGCACGAGCGCGTCGTCGTCGACGACGACGAGCCGCGTGCGCCGGGGCTGCTCCGTGGGCGTGTCGGCGCTCATGCGCCCCACGGTAGCCGGGCGTCGAGGACCCAGCCCGCGTCGTGCGGGCCGCCGCGGGGCCCGGCGTCGAGGCGCCCGCCCAGCAGGTCGACGCGCTCTCGCAGGCCGACGAGTCCGGTCCCCGTGCCGACCCCGGGGACCGGGGGACCGCTCCGCACGAGGCGAGCGCCGGCGTCGGACACGACGACGCGCACCTCGCCGGGCGACACCGCGACCCGCAACGTCACCGGGCTGCCGGGCGCGTGGCGCCGGGCGTTCGTCAGGCCCTCCTGCGCGACGCGGTACGCCGCGACGGCGACGGCGGGCGGCGGCACGACGTCGCCCGTCCGCTCGTAGGCCACGTCGCCTCCCGCCGCCCGGACCTCGGCGACGAGCCGGTCGACGTCGGCGAGCGTCGGCTGCGGCGCGAGCCGGAGGTCGTCCGCCGGTCGGTCGTCGTCCGGCAGGTCGCGGAGCACGCGCACGACGTCGCGCAGGTCGTCGAGCGCCGCGCTCACGCCCTCGCGCACGAGTGCCGCGGCGGCCGCGAGACGCTCGGGAGGGGCGTCGGGCCGGTACTCGAGCGCGCCCGCCGTCGAGGCGAGGAGGGACAGGCGATGGGCGAGCGTGTCGTGCATCTCGCGCGCGATGCGCGTGCGCTCGGCGAGGCGGGCCTCGACGACGCGGCGCTCGGCGTCGGCCTCGGCCCGGTGCGCGCGCCCGCGCAGCGACCGGAGCAGCTCGGCGCGCGCCTGCCAGTACGCGCCCCAGCCGAGGAGGGCCGCGTGGACGGCGAGGTCGCACAGCAGCCACCAGCCGATCGGCAGGGCGACGGGCCGCCAGAGCGCCTGGACGGCGTGACCCAGGAACCCCGCGAGCGCGACCGGCAGCGCCGTCCGCACGGGGTACCAGCGCGCGACGTGCAGCGTCGCGACGGTCGACGCTGGCGTCGCGGCGCCGGACACCGCGACGAGCGCCGCGAGGGCGACGGCCACCGAGATCGGTCGCCGCGTCCACAGCAGCGGCAGGGCAGCGACCGCGGCGACCGCGACGGCGATGTCGACCCCTGCGGCGGGGGGCTCGTCCCCGACCACGAGGGGCACGAGCGAGAGGAGCGTCAGGACCGCGACGGCAGCCCACGCCGCGGCGACCCACGACCACGGCATGACGCGAGCCATGGGGTCGTGGCGCGCGGAGGAGGTTGCGAGGACCGGGGGCCCGGCGAGGGGCGCGCAGTCGAGGGCGGGGGCGGTCATCGGAGTGATGGTCGGGTCGACGGCCGCGGTGACGGATGGACCGCTCGAGGTCGGGGAGGTCGGACGGGGAGTGCTCATGTCGGTGACGCTAGGCGGCGCCGCCCCTGGCGGATACCGACCAAGGTCGGGGGTCGCGGTCGGCCCGTCGGGGGTCGCCCCCACCTCCGGGTGGGCCGGTCGCCGACGTCGGACGGGCGCGGCGGTGCCGCGACGCGCGACAGCGTGGAGGAGTCGGCACGAGGCCGGCCGCGGCTCCGGCCGCGTGACGAAGGAGGCCACCATGACCACGTCGCAGAACCCCGCCCAGGACACGATCGCTGTCCGACGCCGCGTGCCTCGCTGGTCCGTCCCGCTCGCCGCCGCCGTGGCCGCGGCGGTCGTGCGGCTCGTCGGGACGGCCGCCGGGGTGGACGTCGCCGTCCGGTCCGGCGCGACGACGCGGGACGTCGGACTCGTCGCGGTGGTCGTGGCCGCGCTCG
This sequence comes from Cellulosimicrobium sp. BMG9.23, assembly GCF_059159985.1. NCBI lineage: Bacteria > Bacillati > Actinomycetota > Actinomycetes > Micrococcales > Promicromonosporaceae > Cellulosimicrobium > Cellulosimicrobium sp. BMG9.23. The sequence continues at coordinate 270,141 of NZ_JBZGBZ010000005.1, read as the reverse complement.
TCGTCGGGTTTGCCGGGTGGGGCGTGCGCGCGCTGCTCGGGCGGCTCCGCGCGGCGAGACAGGACCGCGGTGAGCGAGCCTGGCTCGTGACGTGCGCCGTCGTGCTGCTCGTGTCGCTGCTCGGCCCGCTCGGCGGCGTGAGCGCCGGGGCGGTCGTCGTGCTGCTCGCCGAGCACGTCGCGGTCGGCGCCGTCGTCGCGCTCGGTCTGCGCCGCGCCTGACGCACCGAGCACGGGATCAGCCACCGTATCCGGTCGGAGGCGGTGCCTGATCCCGTGCTCGGCAGTGGCTGGTCCCGTGCTCGTCAGAAGCCCGAGTTCCCGCTCCCGCGGTTGAGCACGTAGCCCATGTCGTTGAGCAGGCCGCCGCTCCCGGAGCCGGACACCGTCGTACCGGCGAACGACGCGCTGCCCGACGCGTGGATCTCGATGCCGTAGGTCCCCGAGCCCGTGATGCGCACCCGGTCGAAGCTCACCTGCCGGATCGGCTTCTGCCACGACATGAGGATTCCGGCGTAGGTGCTGTCCACGATGTCGATGTCCCGCACGACGATCGGCGCGTCGATCGCGTGCACGTCGGCGTAGATCCACAGCGCGCCCAGCTCGGCGGGCCAGTTGGGCTCACGGCTGCCGGTGCGGACCAGGGTGTTGCGCTGCACGGTCGTCGTGCCGCTGAACGGCACGCCGAAGCGCGTGCTGATCGCGATGCCTGCCGCGGCGTTGACGGTGTCCGCCACGACGTTGTCCTCGACTCGGTTGCCCGACCCGCCGTAGACCGCGAGCCCGTTCGCGAGCGCGGGCGCCTGCACGGTGTTGAAGGCGAACACGCTGTTCGACACGGGGCCGCCGTCGGACCACATGGCGAGGCCGTCGTCGCCGGTGTTGCGGAACGTCGACTGGACCACCTGCGAGTTCGCCACGCTGGTGCGGAAGTTCACGCCGTCCGCGTACGTGTCACGCACGCGCAGCCCGACAGCGAGCACGTCCCGCGATCCCGGGCGCACCCAGAGCGCGACCTTGGTGTGCTGGACCCACACGTTCTGGATCAGGGTGTCTCCGCCGAAGTCGCCCTCGATCGCGGCCTGGGAGTTCGCGTCGTCGCGGACGGTCGCGTCCCCGAAGATCGCGAGGTCGGCGACGGTCACGCCGCCACCGGTCCCGTAGAACCCGCCCTTGGATCCGGTGCCCTGGAGCACCGAGTGCCACGGGCCGGCGCCGAGCACCGTGACGCCCGAGACCTGGATCGCGTCGTTCACGTGGAACGTCCCGGCGGGGATCCAGACGGGCGCGCCCGCGCTCTTCGCCGCCGCGACACCCGCCCGGATCGCCGCGGTGTCGTCCCCGCCGCCCGACGTCGCGCCGTGCGACGTGATCGACACCGCGCCCGCCGGGGCGGTGAGTGCCGCGGGGACGACCTCCGCCTCGACCAGGTCGACGTCGACGTACGCCACCGCCGTCGAGTCCTTGCGCAGCATGATGACCGTGCCGGCGGGCCGGTCGCCGATCGGCACGCGCAGCTCGTCGTAGTAGCGGTGCGGGCTGCCCAGCGACGGGTCGTTGTGGAACGGGTACGCGCCGTAGACCCACGCGTGCCTCGACGTGAGTGTCGCGTCGGTGACCTTGGTGCCGTTCGCGTAGATCCCGAGCGGCGACGTCCGGCCGTTGCCGGCCGCGTCGTCGGGGATGGAGTAGCGCAGCACCAGCCCGCTCGCGGGCTTCGTCAGGGTGATGCTGACCTGCTCGCCCGTCGCGTCGAGCCGCACGGCGCGGCGCCCGCTCGACTCGGCCTGCACGGTCCCGTACGTGCGCGACGCCGCGAGGACCGTGCCGCTCGTCGAGCCCGACTCGGCCTCGTACTGGGTGTACGGCGTCGTCGCGCCGCGCGTCGCGAGCGCCGTCTCGCCGGTGGCGACGAGGCTGTCGACCGCGACGTCCGAGCCGGTCGACGGCGCACGCAGGGCGACCGTGTTCACCCCGGCGCGCAGCGGGACCTGGACCGTGGCCGTGCGCCAGCCGGACCCGGAGGTCAGCGACACGGTGCCCGCCGCGCGGCCGTTCACCACGACGGCGAGCGTGCGGGCGGATCCCGAGGTGTTCGCGTACCGCACCGTGAGCGTCTGCGTGCCCGACGCCGTCGCCGCGAGCGTGCGCACCACGCGCGCCCCCGTCGTGGTGAAGCCGGTCGCGTAGCCCGACCCGGCGTGGCCGGCGATCGCGGTCGACGTCGTCGTGCCGCCCGCGAGGTACGCCGACTCGGCCTCGCCCGCGCCGCCCGACGGGGGCTCGGGGTCGACCGGGTCGACGGGGCCGACCGGCGCGGCCGACACCGTGAGGCTGTCGAGGTTCGCGTTGCCGGAGTCGGCGGAGCCGTAGGAGTACGCGAGCGTGTGGTCGCCCGCCGCAAGCGTGACGCGCGTGGTCACGGTGCCCCACGCGGCCCAGCCGGAGGTCGCGGGGAGCGTGACCTGCTGGGTCGCGCCGCCGTCGACCCGCAGAGAGAACGTCCGCGCCGAGCCGGTGCCGTTCGCGTAGCGCAGCGCGAGGTCGTACGACCCGGCGGCCGTGGTCCGCACCGCGAACGCCGCCGACGCCGCGCCGCGGTTGCCGTCGGTGAAGCCGCCCACGAACCCGCTGCCCGTGTACCCGGCGTGCTCGGTCGACACGACCGTGCCGCCTGCGAGCGTCGCCTGCTCCGCCTCGAAGAGCGGACCGGCTCCGGGGCCGGAGCCCGGGGAGGGCGGCGTCACGTCGAGGTGGTCGAGGTTGACGTTGCCCGAGTCGGCCGTCCCGAACCGGTACGCCACCGCGTGGCTCCCGGCGCTCAGCTGGACGCTCGTCGACACCGTGCCCCACGCGTCCCAGCCCGCCGTCGCGGGGAGCGTCACCTGGCGAGCGACCCCGCCGTCGACGACGAGGCTCATCGTCCTCGGCGCGGTCGTGCCGTTGGCGTAGCGCAGCGTGAGCGTGTGGTCGCCCGCGGCGCTCGCGGCGACCGTGAACGTCGTCGCGGCCGATCCCTTGTTGCCGTCGGTGTACCCGCCGACGAAGCCGGAGCCGGTGTGCCCGGTGTGGTCCGTCGCGACGACCGCGCCGCCCGAGCGGGCGGCGGACTCGGCCTCGTAGCGCGTGGGTGCGGCGCTCGCGGGCGACGCGACGAACCCCAGCAGCGTCGCGGCGAGGGCACCCGTGGTGAGCGCGGCGACGAACCGGGCGAGGCGCCTGGATCCGGGTGCGCGGGATCGTCGCGCGCGGTCGCGGGTGGTCTGTGGATGCTCTGCAGCATGTTCGGCGGTGAGGCGCACGGTGGCCCGCTTCCTGTCAGGAGCCACCTCCTTTGGTGGCCCGGGAGCGTCGCGAGGACCGGGGGTGGTCCGCACCGACCTGTCCCGGAGAGCAGAGTTTAACGCTAAACCTGCGACTGATCTCGAACTTATCACCGGCGCGCTCCCGGTGACCAGACCCGCGTGCGTTCGTCGATGCTCGTACCGAGGACGACGTGCCGCCCGACCCCGTCTCGAGTCAGGTCCACCGATGAGTTCCGTGCGCGGGCGTGGTCCACCTCCGAGTCCGCGCAGGACCCCGTCCGCTCACGACCCGCTCGTACCCGCACACCCGGAGGAACCCATGGCGACGCTCGTCTCGACCCTGTTCATCTCGCTCGACGGGGTGGCCGAGATCGACCCGGAGTGGCACTTCCCCTACTTCGACGACACCATGGCGGCCGCGGTCGACGACGACTACCAGGAGGTCGACGTCCTGCTGCTCGGGCGCGTGACGTACGACAGCTTCGCCGGCGCGTGGCCGGACCGGGAGGCCGCGGGCGAGGAGGACGCGGAGTTCGCGAAGCGCCTCGGGGACACGCGCAAGGTCGTGGCGACGCGCGGCGACCAGGACCTCGGGTGGCGCCACGTCGAGCGCCTCGACGGCGACCTCGTCGAGGCGGTGCGTGCGCTGAAGGCCGAGCCCGGGACGCGCCGGATCCTCGTCGCCGGGTCGATCTCGGTCGTGCGACAGCTCCTCGCGGCCGGGCTGCTCGACGAGCTGCGCCTGCTCGTCCACCCCGTCGCGGCGCGCACCGGCGAGCGCCTTTTCGACGAGGGCGAGCCGCGGTACCCGCTGACGCTCCTGCGGTCCGAGGCGTTCCCGACGGGCGTCGTCCGGCTGATCTACGCCCCGGCCGAGGCGCCCGTCGACACGTCGTACGAGGACGTCAAGGACAAGGTGCCGTCCGGGACCGAGTGAGCGGGCGTCGTCGGGCAGGAGCGGCCCCTCACGGAGAGCCGAGCACGGGCTTGCCGACCCACGAGAACGGGGTTGGCCACCGGATCTCGTGAGATCCGGTGACCAACCCCGTGTTCGGCCCAGGTCAGTCGCGCAGCTCGAGGTAGCGCGTGATGAGGGCCTCCGTCGAGGGGTCCTGCGCGGCGAGCGCGGCCTCGTCGCCGGCGACCGCGGGCGCGATCTCGAGCGCGAGCTTCTTGCCGAGCTCGACGCCCCACTGGTCGAAGCTGTCGATGCCCCACACGACGCCCTGGACGAACGTGATGTGCTCGTACAGCGCGATGAGCTGACCCAGGACAGACGGCGTGAGCGCGGGGGCGAGGATCGACGTCGTCGGGCGGTTGCCCGGGAAGGTGCGCGCGGACACCAGCGACTCGTCCGTCCCCTCCGCGCGGACCTCGTCCGCCGTCTTGCCGAACGCGAGCGCCTTCGTCTGCGCGAAGAAGTTCGCGAGGAACAGCCCGTGCACGTCCGCGCCCGGCTGGACCGCGCCGCCGTCGCCGACGTCGTCCGTGAGCGGGTGCGCCGGGTTCGCGACGGCGATGAAGTCCGCCGGGATCAGCCGCGTGCCCTGGTGGATGAGCTGGTAGAACGCGTGCTGGCCGTTCGTGCCGGGCTCGCCCCAGAAGATCTCGCCGGTCTCGGTCGTCACGGGGGAGCCGTCCCAGCGCACGCGCTTGCCGTTCGACTCCATCGTCAGCTGCTGCAGGTACGCCGGGAACCGGTGCAGGTACTGCGCGTAGGGCAGGACGGCGTGCGTGTGCGCGTCGAGGAAGTTGACGTACCAGACGTTGAGCAGGCCCATGAGGACCGGCACGTTCTGCGCGAACGGCGTCGTGCGCACGTGCTCGTCGATCGCGTGGAACCCCGCGAGCAGCTCGGCGAAGCGCTCGGGGCCGATCGCGATCGCGAGCGACGTGCCGATGGCGGAGTCCACCGAGTAGCGCCCGCCGACCCAGTCCCAGAAGCCGAACGCGTTCGCCGGGTCGATGCCGAAGGCGGCGACCTTGTCGAGCGCGGTGGAGACGGCGACGAAGTGCTTGGCGACGGCGTCGCGACGCGCCTCGTCGGTGTCGTCGAGGGCGCCGACGTCGGCGAGCGACGTCCACAGCCAGTCCCGCGCGAGGCGCGCGTTCGTCAGCGTCTCGAGCGTGCCGAACGTCTTGGACGCGACGATGAACAGCGTGGTCCGCGGGTCGAGACCCGCGGTCTTCTCCGCGACGTCCGTCGGGTCGATGTTCGAGACGAACCGGACCTCGATGTCCTCGTGCTTGTACGGCAGCAGCGCCTCGTACGCCATGACCGGCCCGAGGTCCGAGCCGCCGATGCCGATGTTCACCACGGTCCGCACGCGCTCGCCCGTGACGCCCGTCCACTCGCCCGACCGGACTCGGTCGGCGAACTCGTACACCTTGTGCAGCTCGGCGTGCACGTCCGCGTCGACGTCCTGGCCGTCGACGACCAGGTGCTCGTCGCCGCCGAGCGGCGCCGGGCGGCGCAGCGCGGTGTGCAGGACGGCGCGGTCCTCCGTGACGTTGATGTGCTCGCCGCGGAACATCGCCTCCAGTCGGCCGTCGAGGTCCACCTCGTCCGCGAGCCGTGTGAGCAGCTCGAGCGTCTCGTCGGTGACGAGGTTCTTCGAGAGGTCGACGGTGAGGTCGGCCGCCTGGTGCGTCAGCCGGTCCGCGCGCTGCGGGTCGGCGGCGAACCAGCCGCGAAGGTCCGGGTCCAGCGCGTCGCGGTGGGCAGTCAGCGCGTCCCAGGACGCGGTCGTGGTGGCGTCGACGGGAGGGGGTACGGGCGAGGTGGTCATGCGGGCCACGCTACTGACCGACGACGCCGCGCGCCCACCCCGACCGTCCCTCGGTCGGTCGCACGAGCGGCGGGCGGCCGCGTCACGCACCACGATGGGACAGGGCGGTGCGGCCGCGCCGCGAGGACCGACGAGACGGAGAAGACATGGCTGAGGTGCTGCTCTTCCACCACACCCTGGGCGTCACGGACGGCATCGAGGAGATCGCGGGCCTCCTGCGGGACGCGGGGAACGTCGTGCACGTGCCCGATCTCTTCGAGGGCCAGACGTTCGACACCATCGAGGACGGGATCGGGTACGCCGAGGAGCTCGGGTTCGACACGCTCGTCGACCGGGGGCGTTCGGCTGCCGACGGGTTCGGACCCGGGCTCGTCTACGCGGGCATCTCGTTCGGCGTGCTGCCCGCGCAGATGCTCGCCCAGACACGCGCGGGCGCGAAGGGCGCCGTGCTGCTCGAGGCGTGCGTGCCCGTCTCCGAGTTCGGCGAGGCGTGGCCCGACGGCGTCCCGGTGCAGGTGCACGGGATGGACGCCGACCCGTTCTTCGTCGGCGAGGGCGACCTGGAGTCGGCGCGCGAGCTCGTGGACTCCACGCCCGACGCCGAGCTGTTCCTCTACCCCGGCGACCAGCACCTCTTCACGGACCCGAGCCTGCCGTCCCACGACGCCGAGGCCTCCGCACTGGTCGTGGAGCGTGTGGTCCGGTTCCTCGACGGCATCCGCTGACGGGACCCCGTCGCTCGGCGCTCAGTCGGCCGCGTCCCCGGCAGCCTCCAGGCGGAGCTGCCACTCGGCGTCGACGCTCGCCGGCGCGAACCCGAGCGCGACGTTGATCGCGAGCATGTGCGCGTTCTCCTGCGCGTTCCACGTGTGGACGCGCCGCGACGTGGGGCGCGAGCGGGCGAGCTCGTCGAGCACCGCGACCTTCACGAGCAGGCCGAGCCCGTGGCCGCGGTGCTCGCGCAGCACGAGCGTGTCCTCCTGGAACACGACCTCCGGCTTGTCGTGCGGGTAGGCGACCATCGAGAACCCTGACAGCGTCCCGGTCGCGACGTGCTCGGCCGCGGCGATGACGTAGCCCTGGCCGCGGTCGTGGATCTCCTGGGACGCCGTGCGCACGCGCTGCGCGTCCCACGGGTCCTCCTCGATCTCCAGGCCCGCGCTCGGCGCGTCGGTGCTCATGCGCGTCTCGAGCACGGCGAACTGGTCGATCCAGGCGTCCGGCACCTCGTCCGTCCACACGTGCACGCGGTACCCGTCCGCGCGGCGACGGGCGTCGTCGCGCAGCGGGTCCAGGCGCTCCGCGGGGACGGGCAGCTCGAGCGTCGAGTGCCGCAGGACCTGCTCGAGCACGAAGCCGCGGCCGAGCACGAACGTCGTCGCGGCGTCGTGCCGGGGGATGCGGCCGCTGCCGGTCGGCGCCTCGATCGCGTCCGGCCCGGGCGGAGGCTCGGGCGCGAAGGTCGAGTCGGCCATGACGACCCGTCGCCCCGCCTCGCGGGCGATCGCCAGCGCGTCCTCCCACAGCGCGGCCCCGACGCCGCGGCCGCGGTGGTCGGGGTGCACGCCCACGTAGACGATCGCGGCGTGGGTGTTGCCCTGCAGCGGCAGGGCGATCATCGACCGGCCGACGACGTCCTCGGGGCGCGGCCCCCCGCCGTCCGCCGAGACCTCGGAGCCCGCGGTGCCGTCGCTGCCGTCGACGACGGCGACCCGCCGGACCGTGCGGCGGTACTCCCCGCTGGCCACGGTGCCGACGACCGTGCCGGCGTCGAGCGCGAGGTCGGTGTGGCCGTAGACGTCCCGGTCGATCGCCTCGCTGACGAGGACCGTGCCGTGCGCAGCCCAGGCGTCGGGGGCGTCGAGCGACACGGGGACGGCGTCGATCCGGATCGCCGTCGTGCTCGGACGGGTCGTGCTGCTCATGCGTCCTCCTGCTGCGTGCCGGCAAGGCTGCCGGTGGTGCTGCCGGCGGTGGTGCCGGTCTTCTTCTGCCACGCCGCCCAGCCGCCCGCGGGCCGGAAGCCCAGGGCGACGTTGATCGCGAGCATGTGCTCGTTCTCCTCGGCGTTGCCGGTGTGGATGCGCCGCGTCGCCGGGCGGGCGGCGACGAGCGCCTCGAGGTTCGCGACCTTGACGAGCATCCCGAGCCGGCGGCCGCGGTGCTCGCGCAGGACGAGCGTGTCCTCCTGGTGCGCGAACTCCGGCCGGTCCTTCGGGTACTCGAAGAGCGTGAACGCCGCGAGCCCGCCGGACGGCACGTGCTCCGCCGCCGTCATGAGGAAGCCGTAGCTCCGGCCGCGCAGCTGGGCGACCCACGTGCGGACGCGCTGCGCGTCCCAAGGGTCCTCCTCGTAGTCGACGCCGCCCACCGGTGCGTCGGTGCTCATGCGGGTGAACAGGACGGCGACCTGGTCCACCCACGCGTCCGGGACCTCGTCGGACCAGGTGACCAGGCGGTAGTCCTCGCCCGCGGCCGCGCGCGACTCGGCGCCGAACCGCTCGAGCAGGCCGTCGGCTACCGGGAGCTCGAGGACCGAGTGCCGGTCGACCTGCTCCAGCACGTACCCGTGCGCGAGCGCGAACCGGGTCCCGGGGGCGTCGGCGTCGACGCGCCCCGCTCCCGTCGTCGCGGCCACGGTGCCCGGCCCCGGGGCGGGCTCGGCGCCCTGCAGGGTGTGGCTGAGGAGCGACGTGCGCCCGGACTGCGCCGCGAGACGCTCGGCGAGAGCGAGGAGAGCCGTGCCGATGCCCTGCCCCTGCGCGGCCGGGCGCACGAACGGGTACAGCTCGGCCAGGCGCGGGTTGCTCGTGGTGGGGCAGGCCACGAACAGGTGCGCGACGACGTCGCCCACCGCGGGCGGCGGGCCGCCCGGGCGCAGGGACTCGGCGCGCGCGACGACGAAGCGCCGCTTCGTCGCGTACTCCTGGTGCCGCATGCCGGAGAGCGCGTCGCGTGCCTCGAGCGCCATGTCGTCGTAGCCGTGGGTCTCGCGCTCGAGCTCGTGGTCGATGTCCGCGATCGCACGGTACGCCCAGGCCTCGGGGGCGTTGGGGGAGCTCACGGGAGGGTCGTCGGCGAGAACCTCGACGAGGATCAGTCCCGGCGCGAGGTCGACGTCCGTGAGGGTCGCCGCGGTGCTGCTCGTGCTGCTCATGCTCTCAGGGTCACGCCGACCGCAGTTCGTGTCCACGGCTTTAGCCGCCGGGCGGCAGGGCGGCGACGTGGGGGCTCCCGACGACGGCCCGGCCCCGAAGGGCCGAGCCGTCGTGGTGGCTCTCGGTCGGCGGGCCGACCGGGCGGGCCGTCAGGCGCGCTTGCGGTTGGTGAACCACGACCAGATGAAGACGACGATGAGCGAGCCGAGGAGCGCGAAGCCCCATGTGCCGAGATCGAAGAACTCCTCGTTCACGTCCGTCCCGAAGATCGCTGTCCCGATGAAGCCGCCCAGGAGGGCGCCGAGGACGCCCAGGATCAGCGTGACGATCCAGCCGCCCTGCTGCTTGCCCGGGACGATCGCGCGGGCGATCGCACCCATGATGAGCCCGATGAGGATCCAGCCGATGATTCCCATGTCACGTCTCCGTTCCTGTAGGACACATCCCGCCAAAACGGGGCGGTCACCCCGAATGGCGTCGCTTCACCGTGGCACGCACGACCGCTTCTCGCACGCCGAGAAGACGTCGTGGGGCATGTCGTGGCAGGTCACGGGAGCAGGACGCCGGACCTCGTAGGCTCGGGACATGGCGACAGGCGGTGCTCCAGGCAGCTCGACGCGCGGTGCTGCGGGCGGGTCGACGGGCGGGACCGCGGCGAGCGCGCGCGTCGACAGCTGGCTGTGGGCCGTGCGCGTGTACAAGAGCCGGTCGCAGGCGACAGCCGGCGTCAAGGCCGGGCACGTGCGCGTCAACGGCGAGCGCGCCAAGCCGGCGACGAACGTCAAGGCGGGGGACCGCGTCGTCGTGCGCGGCGGTCTCGCGGAGAAGGTGCTGGTCGTGGAGAAGGTGCTGGTCAAGCGCGTCTCCGCCGCCGTCGCGGCCGAGGCGCTGACGGACCAGAGCCCGCCCCCGCCGCCGCGCGAGCTCTCCGTGCCGCTGGCCCTGCGCGACCGCGGCGCCGGCCGCCCGACCAAGCGCGAGCGGCGCGAGATCGACCGGCTGCGCGGCCGCGGCTGACGGTCATGCCCTGGTGACCGCCGACCGTGCGACCGTGGACCGTCCCGAGCCCGGGACGGTCCACGACGACCTGGTCGGCGGTGGGGATCAGCAGGCGCCGAGATCCTTCCAGACGCCCCACTGGCCGCTCTGGGCGGGGTTCTCGCCCGTCGTCCACCACTTGGCCTCGTAGGTCTTCCCCGCGTGCGAGACGCGCGCCCCACCGAGGTAGACGCCGCTCGTGGACCAGGCGGGTGCGGTGCACTCGCCCGGCGGGTCGGTCGGCGGGTCGGTGGGTCCGCCGCCCCCGGTGCCGATCGTCAGGTCGACGCAGTTGTAGAACGCCATCGGCGTGTTGGACACGTTCCAGCGGGCGAGGATCGTGTGGTTGCCCTGCGGCAGCCCGGTCAGCGTGTGGGAGATGTTGCTCGGCGGCTGCGCCCCGCCCTGGCTGAAGGTCTTGAACAGCACACCGTCGACGAAGTACTCCCACGTGCTCGTGTTGTGCGCCGCGGTGAGCTTCCACTGGAAGGTCACCGACGACCCGACCTGGGTGCGCGGCCACGGCTTGCTCGCGTCGTCGAGGATGCTGAAGCCGCTGCCGCCGGAGCACTGCATCGAGCCCTTGGCCGCCTCGACGCTCTGCGGCTCGTACTTGATGGGCCCGCAGTCGAACGACGTGGTGCCCTTCGCGCAGTGGTCCTGGCGGCTCGGTGGTGACGTGATCCAGCCGTGCGCGGACGCGCTCGGCGCGACGGCGACGGGGGCGATGATCGCCAGCGCGCCGACCACGGCGGCCACGAGGGTTGCTCTGAGCTTTCTCATGATGTATCGCTCTCCATCCGGTGGTGCGTGGGTCCTCACGGGCCCGCCTCGTCGCGGGCCGCACTCGGAGTCGAACCCTTCGACGCTACGAAAAAGGGAGGACCGCGGACAATCCGGTGAAGCACGTAGGTGGTTCCGCGTAGCGCGTCGTCCCGCGCACCCCCTGCACGCGCGGGACGGGGCACGACGGCGGCCGGGCAGGTCCTCGGGACCGGCCCGGCCGCCGTCGGCCTCAGTGCGTCAGCAGGTGCCCGTGAGCTTCCACGGTCCCCACTCCTCGGTGCCCGGGACGCTGTTCTGGGTCCACCACTTGGCCTCGTAGACGTTGCCGTCGTGCGAGACCTTCGCCCCGCCCGTGTACACGGCGGACGCGGACCACGCGGCGTCGGTGCACTCGCCCGGCTCCGGGTCGACGGGCGGGTCGGTCGGGTCGGGGTCGGGCTCGCCCGGGTCGGTGCCACCCGCCGTCACGGTGACGTCGACGCAGTTGTAGAAGGCGTTGACGGTGTTGGACACGTTCCAGCGCGCGAGGATCGTGTGGTTGCCCTGGGGCAGCCCGGTGAGGGTGTGCGAGATGTCCTTCGGGGGCTGCACCCCGCCGCCGTCGAACGTCTTGAACAGCTTGCCGTCGACGAAGTACTCCCACACGCTCGTCGCGTGGTTCGCGGTGAGGTTCCACTGGAACGTCACCGTGCTGCCCGTGGTCGTCCGCGGCCACGGCTTGCTCGCGTCGTCGAGGATCGAGTAGCCGCTGCCACCCGAGCACTGCATCGAGCCCTTGGGCGCCTCGACGCTCTGGGGCTCGTACTCGATGGACCCGCAGTCGAAGGACGTGGTGCCCTTCGCGCAGTGGTCCTGGCGGCTGGGCGGCGACGTGATCCAGCCGTGCGCCGACGCGCTGGGCGCGATCGCGATCGGGGCGACCAGGGCCGTGGTCGCGACGGCGACGGCGACGAGCGCCGCGCGGAGTCGTCTCATGGGGGACTCGCTCTCTGTGTCGGGAGGGCCGACATTCGTACGGAGTCCGTACAGTCGGCGGTGACCCGACGAACGGTATGCATGCCCTGCCCTCCGGACAACGCCGAGCGGCATCAGCCCCGCGCCTACGGGGATCCCCGTACGAGGGCGTCGCGTTCGCCGGGATCGCGCCCGTCCGGGCGGGCCCTCGGCCGGTCCGTCCCCCCCGGGCGGAGCACGTCGCCGGCGAGATCGTGTGGGGATCACGTACCCGGGGCCGGGCCCCGGGCCAGGACTGCGGACGACCGTCGCCTCGGAAGCGTCGGGCGGGCGACGCGTCAGGGCGCGGCGGGCGGCGCGTCCTCCTCGCGCAGGCGCGGCTCGGTGCGCGACGCCGGGTGCAGCCCGGACTTGTCGGCGTAGAAGGCGCGCACGACGTCCATGTCGGCGCGCACGTCGCCCGTGAGCTCGATCGTCGGGCCGAGGCCGGTGGTCATCGTCGTGCGGTCGACGTACCCGAGCGTCACGGGCAGCCCGGCCTCGCGCGCGATGCGGTAGAAGCCCGACTTCCAGTAGCTGCCGGCGCCGCGCGTGCCCTCGGGCGTGACGACGAGCGAGAAGACCTCACCCGCGGCGAGGCGCGCGACGACGTCGGTCACGACCCGGCTCGGGTCGCGCCGGTCGACGGGGATCCCGCCGAGCGCGCGCATGACCGGGCCGGCAGGCCCGGCGAACAGCGAGTGCTTGCCCAGCCAGCGGAAGCGGATGCCCGTGCGCCACGCGATCGCGAGCATGAGGACGAAGTCCCAGTTCGACGTGTGCGGCGCGCCGATGAGGAGCGTCGGACGCCGGGTGTCGTAGGGCTGGGAGCGCAAGGTCCAGCGGCTCGTCGCCCAGAAGGCGCGGGCGAGGGCTCGGCGGATCACCCCGTCACGGTACCCGTGGGGCGCGCCGGGACCGCCATCGGGGCGGCCCGGCGCACGACGGTCCACAGCGCGGGTGGATGCCGTCGACAACCGTCCCGGTGGATCGCTACCCTCCCGAGAAGGTCGGCCATCCCGACCGAACGCGCCGCGACCCGGCGCAACCGACCGTCGACGGAGACCAGATGGACACGCTGCCCGCAGGTTCCCCCGCGCACCTGCGCACGCTCAACGCCCGCGCAGTGCTGGACGCGCTGGGCCGCGACGACGCGCTCACCCGGCCCGACGTCGCGGCGGCCACCGGGCTCGCGCGGAGCGCGGTCACGCAGACGCTGCGCGCGCTGGTCTCGACGGGCGCCGTGGCAGAGGCCGGCCTCGACCGCGAGCGCCGTGGCCCGGCGGCGATCCTCTACCGCGTCGACCCGGACCACGCGTTCGGGCTCGGGGTCGAGGTCGCACGCGACCGTGTGCGGGTCGCGCTCGTCGACGTCACCGGCGCGGTGCGGGCGCGCGCGGAGCGCCGGGACGTCGCCGCGACCCCCGTCGCCCGGGCGCGGGCCGCCGCCGAGCTCGGGCGGGGCTGCGTGGCGGACGTGGCGACGCGCCTCGGGCGGGAGACGGGCGTCGAGGTGAGCCGCGCGGTCGCGGCGGTGCCGGCGATCGTCGGGAGCGACCAGGCGACCGTGCGGCGCGTCCCGGGCTACGAGAAGGGCGGGACGACGCTGCACGACGCGCTCGTCGACGCCCTGGGCTGCCCGGTCACGCTCGAGAACGACCTCAACCTCGCCGCGCTCGCCGAGCAGCGCGTCGGCGTCGCCGTCGGCGTCCCGACCTTCGTCGTGCTCGGGCTCGGCGGAGGCTTCGGCGCCGGGATCGTGGTCGACGGAAAGCTGCACCGGGGCGCCGCGGGCGGGGCGGGCGAGATCTCGTTCCTGCCGCACCCCGAGCGTCCCCTCGGGTCCGAGGTGCTCGGGGAGGGGTCGCTCCGGGTGGTCGCGAGGGAGTACGGGCTGTCCGACGACGTGACGGTACGCGACGTCGTCGACCGCGCCGAGCGGGGCGACGGGGCCGCGTCCGACGTCCTGGACCTCGTCGCGGAGCGGATCGCCGTCGTCGCCGGGACGATCGCCCTCGTCGTCGAGCCCGAGCTGTTCGTCCTCACCGACCAGGCGGCACGGGCACCGATCGCGGACCGCGTGACGCGCTTCCTCGCCGACCGGGTCGCCGTCCTCGGCCTGCGCGTTGCCCCGTCCACGCTCGGCCCCGACGCGGTCGTCGTGGGCGCCGCCCGCGCGGCGAGCGACGCGCTGCGCGACGACGTGGTCCGGGCCGCCGTGGCCGTCGACGTCGCCTCCACGGACGGCGCGACCGGCGGGGAGGCCGACGAGCCCGGGACCGACGAGGCCGCGTCGTGACCGCGCCGCTGACGTCGCGCCTCGGCCTCGACCCAGGCACGCGCGCGATCATCCTCAACGCCGACGACTACGGCATGTGCCGCGCCGCGAACCGCGCGATCGAGGGGCTGCTGCTCGCCGGGCACGTCGACTCCGCCTCGCTCATGGTCCCGTGCGCGTGGGCGCCCGACGCGCTCGCGTTCGCCGCCGCGCACCCGCAGGCCGACGTCGGCGTGCACCTCGTCCTGACGAGCGAGTGGACGCGCTACCGGTGGCGCCCGCTCACCGGGACGGGCACGTCCCTGGTCGACGCCGCGGGGTACTTCCCGGCGGACGTCGCCACGGTCGAGCGGCAGGCGCGCGACGAGGACGTCGCGGCCGAGCTGGCCGCCCAGGTCGAGGCGGCGCTCGCGGCGGGGGCGGACGTCTCCCACCTCGACAACCACATGGGGTCGGTCTACGGCCTCGAGACGGGGCGCTCGTTCCTGCCCCAGGTGCTCGAGCTCGCGGCGCGGCACGGACTGCCGTTCCGGCTCCCGCGCACGACCGACGGGATGGACCTGCCCCCGGGCGACCTCCAGCCGGTCCTCGACGAGGCGACGGCCGCGGCGGACGCCCTGGGCGTCGTCCTGCCCGACCGCCTGTGGACGCACCCGTTCGCGCTCGCGGGCGAGGGCACGCCCGGCGAGGAGGACTACGCGGAGGTCAAGGCCGGCTTCCTCGACCTCCTGCGCCGCGTCCCGGCGGGGGTCACCGAGATCTACCTGCACCCCATGCTCGACGACGACGAGCTCGCGGAGGTCGCCGACTACGGGGTGCCCAAGCGGGGCTTCGAGCACCGCCTGCTCGCCGACCCCGACGTCGCCGCGCTGATCGCCGCCGAGGGCATCGTCCGGGTCGGCTGGCGCGACCTGCGCGCGGTGCAGCGGGGCGAGAGGTGAGCACCTCGCGGAGCGAACCGTCGGTCCCGGGCGACCCCGCGACGTCGGGCACGGGGTTGCTGGCCCGGGTGCGCGACCGACGGCTCGTCGGCGCGCCGTCGCGCGCGCAGGTGGTCGCGTACGGGGCGTCCGCGTTCCCGGCGAACCTGCTGCTGCAGACCTTCTCCGCGTTCGTCGTGTACTTCTACGTCGACCACCTCGGTGTGCCCGCGGGCTGGGTCGCGGGCGCGATGGTCGCGCACGGGATCCTCAACGCGCTGCTCAACCCCCTCGTGGGCGCGGCGTCCGACCGGCGGCGCACGCGCTGGGGCCGGCGCGTGCCCTGGATCGGGCTGGGGGTCGTCCCCCTGGTCGTGGCGTTCGCCCTCGTGTGGATGCCGCCGCCGTTCGGGCCGGCGGGGCTCGTCGCGTGGTTCCTTGTCGTCGTCGCCGTGTACGACGTCGCGTACGTCGTCGTGGTCCTCAACATCTCGGCGCTGTTCCCCGAGATCTTCCGCACGACGGCGGAGCGCGCCCGGGGCAACGTGCCCCGCCAGATCTTCGGGCTCGTGGGCATGATCCTCGGCACGGCGGGTGCGCCGCTGCTGTACGGGACGCTCGGCTGGACGTGGATGGCCGTCGCGCTCGCGGTCGTGAGCCTCGGGTTCTTCGCGTGGTCGCTCCCCGGGATGGTGGAGCGGCCGGTGGACGAGGCCGCGATGCGCGAGCGCGAGGCGCGTGTGGGCCTGCGCGACCAGCTGCGCTACACGTTCGCGAACCGCGCGTTCGTCACGTACGTGCTCGGGTCGCTGCTGCTCCAGAGCACGACGGCGATCGTCCTCGCCGCCGTGCCGTTCTACGTGCGGTACGTGCTCGGCGGGGTCGAGGCCGACGCGACGCTCCTCCTCGCGCCGATCTTCGTCGCCGCGATCCCGTCGATCCTGGGCTGGTCGTGGGTCGTGCGCCGCGTCGGGCCGCGGACGGCGATGCTCTGGGTCGTCGCGGTGTACGGGCTCGCGACGACGCTGTACCTGATCCCGACCACCGTGCTCGGGGCCGCGCTGGCCGGCCTCGCGGTGGGGGTCGGTGTCGCCGGGCTCATGCAGGTGCTCGAGGTCGCCCTCGCGCAGGTCATCGACGACGACGAGCGCCGGACCGGGCTGCGGCGCGAGGGCATGTACTTCGGGGCGAACGGCTTCGTCGTGCGCGGCTCGGTGATCGTGCAGGCGGTGCTCGTCGCAGCCGTCCTCGGCGCGAGCGGGTACGTCGAGGGGGCCGCAGACTCGGTGGTCCAGCCCGAGAGCGTCGCGACGGGCGTGCGGCTCCTCCTCGGCGCGGTCCCCGTGGTGCTCGCGGCGCTCGCGTTCGTGTGCTTCTGGCTCTACCCGCTGCGCGGGCGGGGTGACGGTGAGGGCGAGGTACCGGTCGCCGACGCTATCGCCGATGCCGCCGCCTCACCGAACACCGCGGACCCGCTGCCGAGGTAGAACCCTGGTCCGCGAGATAGAGCCCTGGTCTGTGACCGGGGCTCTACTTCGCGGACTGGGACTCTACTTCGCGGACTGGGGCTCTATCTCGCGTGCGGCGAGCTCGTCCTCCGCGACGGCGCACGGGTCCGTGCCCGCGTCGACGTCGCGCAGGTCGCACGCGACGCGCCGCATGAGCGTCCGGAAGGCATGGCGCTCCTCGGGCGAGAGGCTCCGCAGGAGCGAGTCCTCGGCGTCGTGCACCTGGGCGGCGAGGTCCGCGAGCCGACGGCGCCCGGTCGCCGTCGCGACGACACGGCGCGCCCGGCGGTCGGCGGGGTTCTGCTGGCGCTCGACGAGGCCGGCCGTCACGAGGTCGTCGACGAGGTACGTCATGACCGTGCGGTCGATGCCGTGGTACTCGGCGAGCGCGAGCTGCGTGGGCTGGTCGCCCTGCACGACCGAGACCAGCACCTGGTATCCGCGGGTGCCGTGCGGCACGTCGACGAGGGCGTCCTCGACGGCGGCGCGATAGGCGCGCAGGAGCACGCCGAGGTGCCAGCCGAGGTCCTCGTGCCGACGCGGTGCCGTCGTGAGGGTCGGGGCGTCGTGCGGCCCGTTCGGGTGCGTCGTCGGCTGTGTGGACGTGGACATGCGACCAGGGTAGCGCGGGAATGCTGTTGCACCACCTATCTGTTGTAGATATGTTCTGCTCAACAACACATCTTCGGATCGAGGACGCATGGACTACGGCCACGAGCTCCGCTTCGGCTCCTTCATCACCCCGTCGGCCGCGTCGCCGCGCGACGTCGTCGACCTCGCCGTCCTCTCGGAGCAGGTCGGCCTCGACCTGGTGACGTTCCAGGACCACCCGTACCAGCCGGGGTTCCTCGACACCTGGACGCTCCTGAGCTGGGTCGCGGCCCGCACCGAGCGCGTGCGGATCGCCGGCAACGTCCTCAACCTCCCGCTGCGCCCGCCGAGCGTGCTCGCGCGCTCGGTCGCGAGCCTCGACCGGCTCACCGGCGGCCGGGTGGAGCTGGGTCTGGGCGCGGGCGGGTTCTGGGACCCGATCGTGGCGATGGGCGGCGAGCGCCTCACGCCGGGGGAGAGCGTCGACGCCCTCGAGGAGGCGATCGACGTGATCCGCGGGCTGTGGGACACGTCCACGCGCGAGCGTCTCGTCGCCGGCGGCGAGCACCACCGGGTCGACGGCGCCAAGCGCGGTCCCGCCCCCGCGCACGACGCCGAGATCTGGGTCGGCGCCCTCAAACCGCGCATGCTGCGCCTCGTCGGCCGGACGGCGGACGGCTGGCTGCCGTCGCTCGCCTACCTGCAGAGCTTCGAGGCGCTCGCGCGCGGCAACGCGACGATCGACGACGCCGCGCGCGACGCCGGCCGCGACCCCTCCGCGGTGCGCCGCCTGCTCAACGTCGGTGGCCGCTTCACGGCCGACAGTGGCAGCGGCTTCCTCCAGGGGCCGCCGCAGCAGTGGGCCGAGCAGGTCGCGGCCGTGACGCTCGAGCACGGCGTCTCGACGTACGTCGTCATGGGCGACGACCCGACGACCCTCGCCGTCGTCGGCCGAGAGGTCGCCCCCGCGGCGCGCGAGCTCGTCGCGGCCGAGCGCGGCACGACCGGCACGGCACCGGCCGAGGAGGCGCGCGCATGACCGACTACGGACACCCGCTGCGGTTCGGCACGTTCGTCACGCCGCTCGCCGACGACCCCGACGCGACGGTCGCGCGGGCCGTGCTCGCGGAGGACCTCGGCCTCGACCTCGTGACGTTCCAGGACCACCCGTACCAGCCGCGGTTCCTCGACACGTGGACCCTGCTGACCTACGTCGCCTCCGCGACCGAGCGGATCCACGTCGCGCCGAACGTCGTGAACGTGCCGATGCGCCCACTCGCCGTGCTCGCGCGCGCCGCTGCGAGCCTCGACGTGCTCTCCGACGGTCGCGTGGACCTCGCGCTCGGCGCCGGTGCGTTCTGGGACGCGATGGAGTCGATGGGGGTGACGCGGCTGTCCGCCGGCGAGAGCGTCGACGCGCTCGCCGAGGCGGTCGACGTGATCCGCGCGATCTGGGGCGAGGACGTCGCGCGCGCCGTCCCCGCGGGTCCGCGCGGCGGCGTCCTGCTGCCCGGGGACCACCACCGCCTCGAGGGAGCCGAGCCCGGACCGGCGACCACGCGCCGCATCCCCGTGTGGCTCGGCGCGCTCGGGCCGCGCATGCTGCGGCTGACCGGTCGGGTCGCCGACGGCTGGCTGCCGTCGTTCGGGCGCGTCGGGATCGACGGCCTGCGCGCGGGCAACGCCGCGATCGACGCCGCCGCGATCGCGGCCGGTCGCGACCCGCGCGAGATCACGCGTGTGCTCAACGTGTCCGGCGTCTTCTCGGTAGTCGAGGCGACGCCGCGCGGCATGGGCGCCCCCGACCTCGCCGGGCCGCCGGAGGCGTGGGTCGAACGGCTGCTGCCGCTCGTCGTCGGCGAGGGCGTCTCGACGCTCGTGCTCGCGTCCGACGACGAGGTCACCACCCGTCGTTTCGCCGAGGAGGTCGTGCCGGCGCTGCGGGCGGCGGTCGAGCGTGAGCGCACCACGACCGGCACCGACACGAGCCGCGTCGTCCCGACTGCGATGCGCGCCGCCCGCCGGTCGGGCATCGCGTACGACGACGTCCCGGAATCACTCGCCGAGCGCGCCGTCGAGCCCGGCGACGCCCAGCACGCGGCCGTGCGCTCGACGTACCTGCGCGGTGGCTCGCCGGGCCTCGTGCTGCGTCCGCGCGACACGGCCGAGGTCGTCGAGGCGCTCGCGTTCGCCCGCGACCAGGAGGTGACGCGACGGGTCCCGCTGTCCGTCCGCTCGGGCGGCCACGGGATCAGCGGCCGCTCCACCAACGACGGCGGGATCGTCGTCGACCTCGCCGCACTGGCCGGGATCGAGGTGCTCGACGACGCCACGCGCCTCGTGCGCGTGGGGCCGGGTGCGCGGTGGGGCGACGTCGCGACGGCGCTCGCTCCCCGCGGCTGGGCCATCTCGTCGGGCGACTCCGGGGGCGTCGGCGTCGGCGGGCTCGCGACCGCGGGCGGCATCGGCTTCCTCGGGCGCGCGCACGGTCTGACGATCGACCACGTGCGGGCCGTCGAGATGGTGCTCGCCGACGGCTCGGTGGTCCGCGCGAGCGACACCGAGAACCCGGACCTGTTCTGGGGAGTGCGCGGGGCCGGGGCGAACCTCAGCGTCGTCACGTCGTTCGAGCTCGTCGCGGACGAGGTCGGAGCCGTCGGGTTCGCGCAGATGGTGCACGACGCGTCCGACACCGCGAACTTCCTCGAACGCTGGGGAGCGACCGTCGAGGCCGCGCCACGCGACACGACGAGCTTCCTGCTCATGGGGCGCCCGCGCGCGGGGCAGCCCGTGGTCGCGCAGACGATGACGATGGTCGACTCCGACGACCCGGACACCGTGCTCGCGCGACTCCAGCCGTTCGCGGCGATCGCGCCGCTCCTCCAGCAGGCACAGGCGCAGATCCTGCCGTACGACGCCGTCGTGCAGGCGCCGCCGCGCGGGCCGCACGGTGGGTCGGGCGAGCCGGTGGCCCGGTCCGGCCTGCTCGAGCACCTCACGCCCGCCGCCTCGGCGCGGCTCGCCGGCCTCGTCGCGAGCGGTGACACGTACTTCTTCCAGATCCGCTCGACGGGCGGCACGGCGTCGGACGTCCCCGCCGACGCGACGGCGTACGCGCACCGGTCGGCGAACTTCGCGGTGAGCGCGATGGGCGCGAGCCGCGCGCGCCTCGACGCGCGGTGGGACGCGCTCGCCGAGGTCTTCACGGGCTCGTACCTGAGCTTCGAGACCGACCCCCGTCCGGAGCGGGTCGAGGACGCGTTCCCGCCCGCGACGCTCGACCGGCTGCGCGCGCTCAAGCGTCGTGTGGACCCTGGCAACCTGTTCCGCGACAACTTCTCGGTGCTCGGACCCGACGCGCTCGAACCGGCTCCCGCGAGGTAGAACCCCAGGTCGCGAGGTAGAGCTCCGGAAGCTCTATCTCGCGGTCTGCGGTTCTACCTCGCAACAGGCGGTTCTCTCTCGGCGGGCGGTGCCGGTGCCCGACGGCGCACGTGCAGCACCGCGTGGACGGCCAGTCCGGCGAGGATGGCCCAGAAGGCCGCGCCGATGCCGCCGACGCTCACTCCCGCGGCCGCGACGAGCAGCGTGACGACGGCGGCCTCACGACCCTGCGCGTCGGCGAACGCGCCCGCGAGCGCGCCGCCGAGCGCCCCGACGAGCGCGAGTCCCGCCGCGGCCTCGACGAGACCCGCGGGCGCGGCAGCGACGAGCGACGCGAGGCCGGCCGACGCGACGGCGAGCACGAGGTAGGCCCAGCCCGCGGTGTGGGCGGCGACCCAGCGCCGTCGGGCGTCGGGGTGGGCCTCCGGCCCGGCGGCGAGCGCGGCGCTGATCGCGGCGAGGTTGATCGCGTGCCCGCCGGCGGGCGCGCCGACGAGCGTGCCGAGGCCCGTGACGGTCATGGCCTCGCGCCACGGCACGCGGTAGCCGAACGACGCCATCACGGCGACGCCCGGCACGTTCTGCGACGCCATCGTCACGACGTAGAGCGGCACCGCCATTCCCGCGACGGCCTGCCACGAGAGCGCCGGGGCCGTGAGGTCGAGGCGAGGGACGGCGTCGGACCACGCCAGCGCGCCGGAGCCCGCGGCCGTCACCACGACGATCGCGAGCGTCACGCCGAGCGCCGCCGGAGCGGCCCACCGCGGCGCGAGGCGCAGCAGCACGAGCCAGACCACGACGACGGGCCCGACGAGCAGCGGCAGGTCGACGAGCGCCCGCACGGGCGCGATGCACAGCGTGAGCAGGACCCCGGCAAGCATGGCTTGCGCGACGGGCCTCGGGATGGCGCCCACGAGCTCGCCGAGCCGGGGCCACAGGGCGGTCAGCAGCACGAGCGCGCCGACGAGGCAGAACGCGCCGACTGCCGCCGGCCACCCTCCGGCGACGGCACCCGTCGAGACGAGCAGCGCCGCGCCCGGCGTGGACCAGGCGAGCGTGATCGGCGTGCGGTGGCGCCACGTGAGCCACAGGATGCCGACGCCCTGCGTGACGCACAGCGCGAGGAGACCCGAGGCCGCCTGCTCGGGCGTCGCGCCCACGGCCCGCAGCCCGGCGAGCACGACGGCGAACGAGCTCGTGAACCCCACGAGCGCGGTGACGAGCCCGGCGAGGACGGGCTGCGTGCGGTCGGACGGCATGACGGCTCCTCGGTGCGTTCTGTTCGTGGAACGGTACCAGGCAACGTTCCGTCGACGGAACGGTAGGCTCGAGGGCGTGAGCCACGACGACGCGTCGCGCGACCGGGAAGACGTCGCGCACGCCGTCGCGCGACAGCTCCGGACGCTGCGCACGGAGCGGGACCTGTCGATCTCCGGCCTCGCCGCGGCGGCCGGCATCGGCAAGGGCTCGCTTTCGGAGATCGAGCAGGGCTCGCGCAACCCGACGCTCGCGACGCTCTACGCCCTGGCCGGGGCGCTCCACGTCCCGCTCGCGGTGCTGCTCGCGGAGCGGGTCGGCACGCAGGTCTCGTCGGAGGGCGTCACCGCGCGCCTGCTCGACGCCCACCACGTGCCCGACGGGACCGCTGTCGAGGTCTACCACCTGCACCTCGACGCGGGCTCCCGCCGGGTCTCACCCGCGCACGGCCCGGGCGTCGTCGAGCACCTGCTCGTCACGGCCGGGACGCTCCGCGCCGGTCGCTCCGGAGCCGAGGCGGAGATCGGCGTGGGCGACGAGCTGCGCTGGGTGTCCGACGTCGAGCACTCCTACCAGGCGCTCGGCGGCCTGTCGGTGGACGCGGTCCTCGTCATCAGGACGCCGCCCGGCGCCGAGACCTGAGGCGCGCGGGCGAGGAACGCGGCGCGCGTCGTCGCCATGAGCGTGAGCAGCGCGCGCCGCTGGCCCTCCACGCGCCACGCCTCGACGATCCCGCGCGCCACGCGCTCGTGCAGCAGGGCGAGCTCGGTCGCGGCCTGCTGGTAGTCGCGCATCGCCCGGGCGGCACCGGGTCCGGCGGTGCGGCGGGCCCACTCGCGGGCCTGGCGCCGCGCCGCGAGCGTCGAGAGCATCGCGAGGTCGGGCGGCCCGACGAGGCCCGTCGCCCGGTACGGCGCGAGGTTGCGCGCGATCGTCGCGACGGTGCGGCGGCGGTCCGCGACGAGCACGGCGACGAGCGTCGCAAGGACACCGAGGCCCACGAGGTACGCGAAACCGAGACCGAGGTAGCCGAAGCCGGTCGACCCGTTCCACAGCGCGTGCAGCGCGATGGCCGCGAGGAGCCCGCCGATCGGCGCGAGGACCCGGCGCGGGCCGCGCGCCGTCATGGCCGCGCTGGCGACGCCCAGGCCGGTGAGGGCCGTGCAGAGGGGGTGGAGGAGCGGCGAGACGACGGCGCGGAGCACGAACGTCGGGCCCAGCGAGTCCGTCTGCACGGCGGTGATGAAGTAGGAGACGTTCTCGACCGCCGCGAACCCCAGCGCGACGACCGTCGCGTAGATGATGCCGTCGGTCCACCCGTCGAGCTCGTGCCGCCGGAACCACAGCATCCCGAACAGCACCGCGCCCTTGAGGATCTCCTCGATCACGGGTGCGACGACGGTCGCGACCGCGTACCAGCCGGTCTGCGCGCCGAGGAGCGGGCTCGCGATGAGCTCGAGGCCGAGCGTGTTGACGATCCCCGCGAGGAGCGTCGCGACGCCGGCGCCCCACAGGAACGCGGCGACGAGCGCGCTCGGCGGCTCGGGCTCGAGGCGGTCGAGCGCGAGCACGACGGGGAGCCAGATCCCGAGCGGCAGCAGGGCGAGCACGAGGCTCAGGCCGAACGACGCGCCGTCGAGCAGCGCGAGGGGGACCAGGCCGAGCAGCAGGCACACGCTCGACACGGCGATCGCGACGATGAGGCCGACGGGCGCCTTGCCGGGCAGCCGCCCGTCCAGCACGGCACGCGGGTCGAGGGGCTGCGGGCCGGGCCCGTGCTGCGGGGGTCCCGGGACGTGGCCGGGCTGCGGGTGCGTCACCCGCGGGATCGTACGCACCCCGCGCCGATCCGGACAGGGCTGTCCGCCTGGCAGGTCCGTCCCGCAGGTCCGTCCCGCAGGTCCGTCCCTCAGGTCCGGTGCCGAACCCCGGCCTGTGTCGCCGTCAGCCGCGTGATGGGCACTCAACCCGGGGTTCGGCGGGCGAGCCCGGCACCGCTACCGGTGGCGCGAGCCCGTCACCGCTAGGCGGCCTGGGACCACGCGGCCCGGCCGGCGGCCCGACGGCGCACGGTCGCGTCCTCCTCGACCACCGCGTCGGGCAGGACGACCGCGCCCGGCTCGACGACGACGTGTCCGCCGACGCGCGCGCCGCTCCCGACGCGGGCGCCGTCGCCGACGCGCGTTCCCGGGCCGAGGCGGACGTTGTCGCCGACGGTGACGTCGCGGCCGACGAGGCAGTCCTCGTCGAGCCAGCTCCCGACGCCGACCCGACAGCTCGGTCCGATCCTCACCCCGGCCTCGACGTACGTGCCGTCGCCGAGGGGGACGTCGTCGGGGACGCGGGCGCGCGGCGAGACGAGCCCGCCTCCGGTGTGGCGGACGTAGTGCAGGATCTCGCCGAAGTCGTTCTCGACCTGGACGCGACGGGCGACGCGGCGGCGGGTTCCGCGGGCAGCCTGGACCATGTGACCTCCTCGGGTCGGCTCGACAGGTTCTGCCTGACATAACGCCGATCCAGGGCGCAGGATTCCGGCGCACGGCGCCGGACGGGTCACAGGGCGCGGGTGCTCGCGCGCACGACGAGGTCCGTGGGGAGCCGCAGGTGGGCGTCGCGCGGCCGCCCCTCGAGGAGGTCGACGAGCATGCGCAGCGCCGCGGCGCCCATCTCGTGGATGGGCTGGCTGACCGTGGTCAGGGGTGGGTTGGCGAGCACCGACTCGGGCACGTTGTCGAACCCGACCACGGAGACGTCGTCGGGCACCCGTAGACCCAGCTCGGTCGCGACCTCCATCGTGCGGATGGCCGACAGGTCGTTGGCGGCGAAGACGGCGGTCGGCCGGTCCGGCAGCATCAGGAGCTCGTGCGCGGGGGAGTCGGCGAGGTCGGGGCGGTAGCCGCCGACGCGCATCAGCGCGGGGTCGACCGCGATCCCCGCGTCCTCGAGCGCCTCGCGGTAGCCCTGCTCGCGCAGGCGCGCGGACTCGAGGTCGGGACGGCCGCCGAGGAACGCGATGCGGCGGTGACCGAGCCCGAGGAGGTGCTCGGTCGCGGCGCGCGCGCCCGCGAGGTTGTCGGAGTCGACCGTGGGGGCGCCGGACAGCCCGCGGTGCGGGTCGACGGCGACCACCGGGACCGTGTCGCTGGGCGCCACCACGGTCGGGGTCACGATGATCGCGCCGTCGATCAGGGTCCCGGCGAGGCGTGACAGGTAGCGCTGCTCCCACCCGACGCGGTCGTCGCGGCGCAGGCCTCCCGAGTAGGCGAGGAGCTCGTACCCGGTGTCCTCGACGGCCTCGGAGATGCCCTTGAGGAGCTCGGTCGAGAACGGCTCGAACTCGGCCACGAGGATGCCGATGACGTTGGTGCGGCGGCTGCGCAGGCTGCGCGCGACGATCGACGACTCGTAGCCGAGGTCGGCGATGACCTCGTGGACGCGCGCGGACGTCTGGGGCGCCACCCCGTACCGGTCGTTGATCACCTTGGAGACGGTGGCCACGGAGACGCCGGCGGTGCGCGCGACGTCGCCGATGGTGACCCGCCCGGACGCTCGCATGGCATGACCCTAGCGCCTGGCCGGAGAGGCGGGCTGCCACGACACCCCTCCGCCCACAGCGTTTCGAAACCGTTATCGACAACGATTGACACGACCGCGCACGGGCTGCCAGTCTCGGATGCACCCGCTGCCGACGACGTGTGGCGGAGCGGTCCCCGACCGTGCAGCGACGGACCTGCAGTCTCGACTCGACGAAGAGGACGGATCTCATGAAGGCAAGGAAGCTCCTGGCGGTCACGACCGCCGTGGTCGTCGGAGGGCTCACCCTCGGCGCGTGCGGCGGGGGAGACGGCGGCGGCGCGGACGACGGCTCGACGGCGATGACGTTCTGGCACAACTCGACCACCGGCCCGGGCAAGGCGTACTGGGACGACACCGTGGCCGCGTTCGAGGAGGCCAACCCGGGCGTGACGATCGAGATCCAGGCGATCCAGAACGAGGACATGGACGGCAAGCTCCAGACGGCCCTCAACTCGGGCGACGCGCCCGACATCTTCATGGCCCGTGGCGGCGGCAAGCTCGCCGACGTCGTCGAGGCCGGCCAGGTCAAGGACCTCACCGACCTCGTCGACCCGGACGTCGAGGCGGCGGTCGGCGGCGCGCTGAGCGCGATGACCGTGGACGACACGGTCTACGGCCTCCCGGTGTCGATCCTGCCGGGCGGCATCTTCTACAGCGGCGACCTGTTCGAGCAGGCGGGCGTCACCGGTACCCCGGAGACGATCGCAGACCTCGAGGCAGCGGACGACCAGCTCAAGGCGGCCGGCATCGCGCCCGTCGCCCTGGGCGCCAAGGACGCGTGGCCTGCTGCGCACTGGTACTACTTCTTCGCCCTGCGGTACTGCTCGCAGGACACCATGAACGAGGCGACCGAGACCCGCACGTTCGACGCGCCGTGCTGGACCGAGGCCGGCGAGGCGCTCGCCGACTTCGCCGGGACCGAGCCGTTCAACGAGGGCTTCCTCACCACCTCGGCCCAGCAGGGCGCCGGCTCGTCGGCCGGCCTGCTCGCCAACCACCAGGCCGCGATGGAGCTCATGGGTGCCTGGAACCCCGGCGTCGTCGCGTCCCTCACGCCCGACGAGCAGCCGCTGCCCGACCTGCAGTGGTTCCCCTTCCCCGCCGTCGACGGTGGCGAGGGCGAGCCGGGCGCGATGATGGGCGGCGTCGACGGGTACTCGTGCCACGTGGACGCCCCCGACGCGTGCGCCGACTTCCTCAACTTCGCGCTGTCCAAGGAGTCGCAGGAGGCGTACGCGGACGCGTTCCAGACGCTCCCCGCGAGCACCGAGGCGCAGGGCGTCGTCACCGACCCGGCGCTCGTGTCGATCCTCGAGGCGTACAACGAGGCGCCCTACGTCTCCGTGTGGCTCGACACCCTCTACGGCCAGAACATCGGCAACGCGCTCAACACGGCCGTCGTGAACCTCCTCGCGGGGCAGGGCACCGCCGACGACATCGTCACGGCCGTCAACGACGCGGCCGCCAAGGAGTAGCTCGAACCATGACCGTGTCCCAGGGCGAGATCTCGCCGAGCACGACGACGCCCGAGGACAGGGCCGGGTCCGGGGGCGGTGCGTCCGCACCGACCTCGGACCGGTCCGAGCGGCCCCGGCGCGGACGGCACGGGCGCTGGCAGCAGCGCGCCGAGGTCGCCGTCCTCGCCGGGCCGGCGCTCGTCGTCTTCATCACGTTCGTCATCGTCCCCGTGGTGATGGCGGCCTACTACGGCTTCTTCAAGTGGAAGGGCTTCGGCCCGCCGACCGAGTTCGTCGGGTTCGAGAACTACCTCATCATCTTCCAGGACGCCGAGTTCGTCGCAGCGCTGCGCCACAACGCGTTCATCGTCGTGATGTCGCTCGTGGTGCAAGGCCCGGTCGCGGTCGCGGTCGCGCTCATGCTGAACCGGCGCATCCGTGGGCGCTCGATCATCCGCGTCCTCGTGTTCGTCCCGTACGTGGTGTCCGAGGTGATCGTCGGCACGGGCTTCAGCCTCATGCTCGCGACCAACGGCGCCGTCAACGACCTGCTCGACAAGATCGGCCTGTCGTTCCTCACGGCCGACTGGCTGGCCGACCCCGACATCGCGATCTGGACGCTGCTCCTGATCATCTCGTGGAAGTACGTCGGCTTCGCGGTGATCCTCTTCCTCGCAGGGCTCCAGGGCGTGCCCGACGAGCTCTCGGAGGCGTCGGCGATCGACGGCGCGTCGTACTGGCAGACGCAGCGGTTCATCACCCTCCCGCTGCTGGGCCCGACGCTGCGCATCTGGGCGTTCCTGTCGATCATCGGCTCGCTCCAGCTCTTCGACCTCGTCTACATCATCTGGGGCCAGTACGTGGCCTCCACCGCGGGGACGTCGACCATGGCGACCTACATGGTCGGGAGCGGCCGGCTCGCCGGGAACTACGGCTTCGGCAGCGCGGTCGCCGTCGTGCTGTTCCTCATCTCCCTCGCGGTGGCGCTCGTCTACCAGCGGTACGTCCTGCGCCGCGACACCGAGGGCGCGCTCACGGAAGGGAAGAAGTGATGGCCACCGTCACCGCGGCACCGACGCCCGCGCGCGCCCCGGGCGCCCCGGCCCCGAAGCCCTCCCGCGGCTCCGGCCTGGGCAAGGGCGGCCCGCTCACGTACGTCGTGGCGTACCTGTTCGTCGGGCTCTGCCTCGCGCCCATCGCGTACATCGTCATCGGCGGGTTCCGGACGAACGCGCAGATCACGGCCGACCCGTCCGGGCTGCCGTCGCCCTGGCAGGTCTCGAACTACGTCGACGTGCTCTCGGGCTCGCTGTTCTGGCAGCAGCTCGGCAACTCCGTCGTCGCCGGTCTGCTCACGACGATCGGCGTCGTGGTCCTCGGCCTCATGGCGAGCTACGTCCTCGCGCGCTACGCGTTCTTCGGCCGGGCCGCGATGTACTCGCTGTTCGCCGCGGGACTCATGTTCCCCATGACGGTCGCGATCACGCCGCTGTACATCATGATCCGGTCGCTCGGGCTCATGAACAGCATCGGCGGGCTCGTGCTGCCGCAGATCGCGTTCGCGCTCCCGACGACCGTCATCATCCTCGTGCCGTTCCTGCGGGCGATCCCGCGCGAGCTCGAGGAGGCCGCGGCGATCGACGGCGCGGGCCGGCTCGGCTTCTTCTTCCGCATGGTCGTGCCGCTGTCGCTCCCCGGCGTCGTCACGGTCGGCATCCTCGCGTTCGTCGCGAGCTGGAACAGCTACATGCTCCCGCTCTTCATCCTCAACGACGAGACGTCGTACACGCTGCCTCTCGGCGTGCAGGCGTTCGCGTCGCAGTACTCGGTGGACACCGCCCGGGTGCTCGCTTTCACGTCCCTGTCGATGATCCCCGCGCTCGTCTTCTTCTCGCTGTTCGAGAAGCGCATCGTCGGCGGCCTCACCGGCGCGGTCAAGGGCTGACCCCCGCCCCGTCCGCCGCCCCACCGCACCAAGGAGAACCCGTCCGTGACCGACGTCGTCCCTGCCGTCCCGACGGCACCCGCACCGCCCGCAGCCCTCGCCGCGGCCGCAGGAACCAGCCCGTCCGCAGCACCCGCAGCACCCCTGGCGCCGCCGGTCTCCGAGCGCGTGCGCGCGCTGCACGCCCGCATGACGCTCGAGGAGAAGCTCGCGCAGCTCGTCGGCTACTGGCTCGACCAGAACGGCACCGTCGCGCCGATGCAGTCGGAGATGACGGCGGGCCAGCAGGACGCGGGCCTGCTCCCGGAGATCACGCGGCACGGGATCGGGCACTACACCCGGGTCTACGGGACGCGTCCCGTCGACCCGGCGGAGCGCGCGGCGTGGCTGTGGGCCGAGCAGCGCCGCCTGCAGCGCGAGACCCGGCTCGGCATCCCGGCGCTCGTCCACGAGGAGGCCCTGCTGGGCCTCGCCGCGTGGAAGGCCGCGACGTACCCGACGCCGCTCGCGTGGGGCGCGTCGTTCGACCCGGCGCTCGTCGAGGAGATGGCGTCCCAGGCGGGTGGCTCGATGCGCCGGCTCGGCGTGCACCAGGCGCTCGCGCCCGTGCTCGACGTCGTGCGCGACCCGCGCTGGGGCCGTGTCGACGAGTGCATCGGCGAGGACCCCTACCTCGTCGGCACGGTGGGCACCGCCTACGTCCGCGGCCTGCAGGGGGCGGGCGTGCACGCGACGCTCAAGCACTTCGCGGGCTACTCCGGGTCGCACGCGGGGCGCAACCACGCCCCCGTGAGCGCAGGCCCGCGCGAGCTCGCCGACGTCTACCTGCCGCCGTTCGAGATGGCCGTGCGCGACGGCGGCGCGCGCTCGGTGATGAACTCGTACACCCAGGTCGACGGCGTCCCCGTCGCCGCGAACCCTGAGCTCCTCACGGACGTGCTGCGCGGGCGGTGGGGGTTCGACGGCGTCGTGGTCGCCGACTACTTCGCGGTCGCGTTCCTCGAGGTGATGCACCGCGTCGCGGCGGACCGCGGCGAGGCCGCAGGGCTCGCGCTCGCGGCGGGCATCGACGTCGAGCTGCCGTCGGGCGACGCCTACCTCGAGCCGCTCGCGGAGCGCGTGCGCGCGGGGCTCGTGGACGAGGCGCTCGTCGACCGCTCCGTGCTGCGCGTGCTCGCGCAGAAGGAGGAGCTCGGTCTCCTCGACCCCGACGCGTTCGCCGGCGGCCCGCCGCAGAGCATCGACCTCGACCCGCCCGCGCACCGCGCGACGGCCCGCCGGCTCGCGCAGGAGTCGCTCGTGCTGCTCTCGAACGACGGCGTCCTGCCACTCGGCGGTGGCGGGACGACGCCGGGCGCGACGCCGGGCGCGACGTCCGGCCCGAGGTCCGGCGCGACGTTCGGCACGGCACTGCCGAGGGTCGCGGTCGTCGGGCCGAACGCCGACCGCGCCGAGGCGCTCATGGGCTGCTACTCGTTCGTCAACCACGTGCTCGCGCACCACCCCGGCACGCCGCAGGGCATCGAGCTGCCCACGGTGCTCGACGCGCTGCGCGACGCCCTGCCGGGGACGGACGTCGTGCACGCGCCGGGCTGCGCGGTCGACGGCGACGACTCGTCGGGCTTCCCGGCCGCGGTCGACGCCGTGCGGGGCTCGGACGTCGCGGTCGTCGTCCTCGGCGACGACGCGGGCCTGTTCGGCCGCGGGACGGTCGGCGAGGGCAACGACGTCGAGACGCTCGAGCTCCCGGGCGTGCAGCGTGCGCTCGTCACGGAGCTCGTGGCGACGGGCACGCCCGTCGTGCTCGTACTGCTCACGGGGCGCCCGTACGCGATCGGCTGGGCGCTCGACGGCGCGGCGCCGGGCGGCACCGCACGGGGAGGGGTGGACGACGCCGGGCGGCGACCGGCCGCCGTCGTGCAAGGGTTCTTCCCCGGCGAGGAGGGCGGCCGCGCGGTCGCCGACGTGCTCACCGGCGCCGTGAACCCCTCCGGGAGACTGCCCGTCTCGCTCCCGCGCGCCGCGGGCGCGCAGCCGTACACGTACCTGCACCCGGTGCTCGGCGGGCCGTCCGACGTCACGTCGACCGACCCGACGCCCGTGCGCCCGTTCGGGTTCGGGCTCTCGTACACGACCTTCGCGTACACGGACCTGCACGTCGACACGTCCGCGCCCACGGACGGGGTGTTCGACGCCGCCGTGACCGTGACGAACACGGGCGACGTCGCGGGGACGGACGTCGTCCAGCTCTACGGGCGCGACGTGCTCGGGTCCCTCCCGCGGCCGGTCGTGCAGCTGCTCGGCTACGCGCGCGTCGACCTCGCCGCCGGGGAGTCGCGACGCGTGCGCTTCCGCGTCCCGGCGGCGCGCCTCGCGTTCTCCGACCGGCGTCTCGTGCGCGTGGTCGAGCCGGGCGACGTCGAGGTGTGGGTCGCCGCGCACGCGGGCGTCGCGCCCGCGGCGCCCCTCGGCGACCTGACCGGTGGTGCGATCGTCGCGCACGGCGCGACCGCGC
Organism: Cellulosimicrobium sp. BMG9.23; assembly: GCF_059159985.1. NCBI lineage: Bacteria > Bacillati > Actinomycetota > Actinomycetes > Micrococcales > Promicromonosporaceae > Cellulosimicrobium > Cellulosimicrobium sp. BMG9.23. The sequence continues at coordinate 238,642 of NZ_JBZGBZ010000005.1, read as the reverse complement.
GCCGGGCGGTCGCGGGCGAGGCGACGCCGCGCGCCGTCGTGACGCTCACGGGTGACGTCCACGAGGTGTCGGCGGCCGACGCGCGGATCGTCGACGTGGAGGTGGAGCGGTCGGCTCGGACGCGCTGACCGCCCACCGCCTCACCCGCCGAGACGTGAGTTTCTGCCCCTGATCCGCCCCGATCGAGGGCGGAAGCTCACGTCTCGGCGCGTGCCGCGCGCCCGGCGGCGATACGGTCGAGGCATGTCGTCGAGTGCCCGGACGCGGATCGAGGAGGACCTGCTCGGCCGGACCGAGGTGCCGGCAGACGCCTACTACGGCATCCACACGGTCCGCGCGACGCGGAACTTCCGCATCTCGGGCACGACGATCGGCGACGTGCCCGAGATGGTCCGCGGCATGGTCATGGTGAAGAAGGCTGCGGCGCTCGCGAACCGCGAGCTGCGCACGATCCAGCGCGACATCGCGGACGCGATCGTCGCGGCGTGCGACGCGATCCTCGTCGACGGACGCTGCCTCGACCAGTTCCCCGTCGACGTGTTCCAGGGCGGCGCCGGGACGAGCGTCAACATGAACACGAACGAGGTCGTCGCGAACCTCGCGCTCGAGCTCGCGGGGTTCGACAAGGGGCGCTACGACGTCATCAACCCCAACGACCACGTGAACCGGTCGCAGTCCACGAACGACGCCTACCCGACGGGGTTCCGGCTCGCCGTGCACGTGCTCGTCGGGCGGCTGCAGGGCGAGGTCCGGCTGCTGGAGCGCGCGTTCGACGAGAAGGCGTCGGAGTTCGCCGACGTCCTGAAGATGGGCCGGACGCAGCTCCAGGACGCCGTGCCGATGAGCCTGGGCCAGGAGTTCGCGGGGTTCTCCGTGAACGTCGGCGAGGAGGTCAAGCGTCTCGCCGCCGCGGCCGACCTGCTGCTCGAGGTCAACCTCGGCGCGACGGCGATCGGCACCGGCCTCAACACGCCGCCCGGGTATCCGAAGGTCGCGACGCGCCGCCTCGCCGAGGTCAGCGGGCTCGCGACGGTCCCGGCGGAGAACCTCGTCGAGGCGACCTACGACAACGGTGCCTACCTCGCCGTGCACTCCGCGCTCAAGCGCCTCGCGGCCAAGCTCTCGAAGATCTGCAACGACCTGCGGCTGCTGTCGTCGGGACCGCGCGCCGGCCTCGGCGAGATCAACCTGCCCGAGCTGCAGGCCGGCTCGTCGATCATGCCCGCCAAGGTGAACCCGGTGATCCCCGAGGTCGTCAACCAGGTGTGCTTCAAGGTCATGGGCAACGACGTGACCATCACGCACGCGGCCGAGGCGGGGCAGCTCCAGCTCAACGTCATGGAGCCCGTGCTCGCGCAGGCGATGTTCGAGTCGCTGCGGCTGCTGACGAACGCGTGCGAGTCGCTGCGCACGGCGTGCGTCGCGGGCATCACCGCCAACGTCGAGGTGTGCCGACGGCACGTGCTCGACTCGATCGGCATCGTCACGTACCTCAACGAGATCATCGGGCACCGCAACGGCGACCTCGTCGGGGCAGAGGCGGCGCGTACGGGAGCGTCCGTGCGCGACGTCGTCGTGGCGCGCGGGCTGCTCACCGCCGCGGAGGTCGACGCCGTCCTCACGACGGAGAACTTCCTGCGCCCGCGGTACACCGGCCGCTACTTCGAGCCCGACGAGCGCGGGCTGCCGGCAGCGGGGGAGGAGGGCGAGTCGTCGCGGGTCGTCGAGTCCGACGACGCGGGCGGCGCGCCGAGCGACCCGGAGCCCGAGGGCGTCTGACGGCCGGCCCGCGAGGTCGACCCGTCCGTCGTGAGATCGACCCACTGAAGGTCGATCTCGCGACGGACGGGTCGATCTCGTGCGTAGCCGGCTTCTCAGCCGCCGACGAGCGCCTCGCCGAGCGGCGTGCGGACGTGCATGACGCGGTGGCCCTCGCGCCGCGCGTCGACGAGCCGCGACGCGCGGAGCACGGCGAGGTGGTGGGAGGCGGTCGAGATCGCGAGGCTGCCGGCGGCGGCCACCTCGCTCGTGGACATCGGCCCGCTGAGCCCCAGCAGGACGCGCGCCCGCCCCTCGCCCAGCAGCGCGGCGAGGGCCGCGGAGAGGTTCGCGCCCGCCGTCGTCCACGTCTCCGAGACGCCGAGCGCCGGGTAGAAGAGCGTGGGCTGCGCCGGTCTCTCCGTGAGCGCGGCGCAGGCCCGGGACATCACGGAGGGCACCAGCACCAGGCCGCTGCCCGCGCAGTCGAGCACCTCCTCGTGCTTTGCGAGGCGCACTCGGACCGCGTCCGAACCCCACGTGACGGCCTCGTTGAGGGTCGCGACCATCGCGCCCAGGCCGTGCGTCGTGACGCGCCGGGACCGGAGGCCGATGTCCGCGCGCAGCAGCCGCTCGACCTGCGGCCAGAAGGGCGCGAGCGCCGCGTCCCAGACCTCCTCCCAGGCGTCTGCGACCGCGGACCTCGTCCCCGCGGGGTCGTCGGCCATGGCCTGGAGGGCCTGCCGCTCGGCGCCGGACGTCCGGAGCACGCGCTTGCCGAGATCCACGCGCATCGGCCCGACGTCGGCGCGGCGCGGCCGGTCGAGCTCGTCGCCGGGGCTCAGGTCCCAGTCGGGCGCCGAGGTGAGGAAGTCCGGGAGGTAGCCCTCGGTGCCCACGACGAGCCGCAGGAGCTCGAAGGGCGCCCGAGGAATGCGTGCACGGGTGCTGCGGAGCCAGCCCCACTGGAGCGGGTGGTGCTGGGGGCGGGCGAGCACGCGGACCGCGTGCGCGAGCTCGTGCCCCGGCGACAGCCCGAACCGGATCGCGGACAGGTCGTCGGGCGCGAGCCGGAACTCGACCATCTTTCGATGCACGTCGAAACAGTAGCGGAGGCGTTTCCCCGCGCGGCACCGTGGGCGCACGCACACCGACAGAGGAGGCCACCACCATGGCAGGCGTCATCCCCGCCGAGGACATCCGCATCACCGGCTCGCGCACCCTGCGCTTCGAAGGGGCCGACCACGGCTCCGGCATCTCGTTCTTCCTCGTGACGAACGAACCGGGTCAGGGCCCCGGCCTGCACCGGCACCCGTACTCCGAGACGTGGACCGTGCTCGAGGGCGAGGCCACGATCACGGTCGGCGACGAGCGGGTGGTCGCCCGCGCGGGCGACACCGCGGTCGTCGGGCCGCACGTCTGGCACGGCTTCACCAACACCGGCGGCGGCACGCTGCGCCTCATGTGCGTCCACGCGTCCCCCACGATGATCCAGGAGAACCGCTGATGTCCTTCCAGGCCTACCTCGACGCCGTCGAGACGAAGACCGGTCTCACCCCGCGCGAGCTCGTCGAGCGCGCGCACGAGCAGGGCTTCGGTCCTGACACCAAGGCGGCGCCGATCGTGGAGTGGCTCGCCGCCGAGCACGGGCTCGGGCGCGGTCACGCCATGGCGATGGTGCACGTCATCACGAAGGGCGACCGGATCAGCACGAAGCACGTGGGCACGGACGGCACGCACCGCGACGAGAGCGACCGGCTGTGGCTCGACGGCAAGGCCACCAAGCCCGCGGACTGGTGAGCCGGCCGGTGCGCGGTCGGGCGCGCGGGGCGCGGGCGGCCGCGTTCAGCGCGAGCGCAGGAGCGCGATGAGCTCGTCGGCCCACTCGAGCTTGCGGGCCAGGTCGGCGCGTCGTTCCTCGGCGGCCCGCACGTAGGCCGCGAGCCGGTCGCGGAGGTCGTCGTCCGCGCCTCCGCCTGCCGGGCCGGCCGCGTCGGCCTGGTCGGCTGACGACGTGTCGCCGTCGTGCCCGGCGAGGCGGTCCGCGACGTCGAGCAGGTCGGCCATCTCCTCGAGCGAGAAGCCGAGCGGCTTCATCCGGCGCACGAGGAGCAGACGCTCGACGTCGTCCTGGGTGTAGAGGCGGAAGCCGCCGTCGGACCGGCCCGACGGCCGCACGAGCCCGAACTCGTCGTAGTGGCGCAGCGTCCGCAGCGACAGGCCGGTGCGCTCGGCGACGGCGCCGATGTGCATGGTAGGCCGCGCGGCGGGTGTGCCGGTGCGAGAGGAATCGCTCATGGGGGACAGTCTCCCGGATCGACGGGACACGAACTCTACCCTCACGTAAGGGTAGAGTTCTCGCTCGTGCCACACGACGCCCCGCTCATCCCCGGTCCCGACCGCGCCACCGCTCCCGCCGGTGCGCCCGAGGCCGACGAGTCCTTCTCCGTCCTCGCCGCGCTGCGGTCTCCGCGCCGGCTCAAGACCGAGGTGCTCGGCGGCCTCGTCGTGGCGCTCGCACTCATCCCCGAGGCGATCGCGTTCTCGATCATCGCGGGCGTCGACCCGCGGCTCGGGCTGTTCGCGTCGTTCACCATGGCCGTGACGATCGCGTTCGTCGGCGGTCGCCCCGCGATGATCTCCGCCGCGACGGGCGCCGTCGCGCTCGTCGTCGCGCCGGTCGCGCGCGAGCACGGCGTGGACTACCTCGTCGCGACGGTGATCCTCGCCGGCGTCATCCAGGTCGCGCTCGGCCTGCTCGGCGTCGCGCGGCTCATGCGGTTCATCCCGCGCTCCGTCATGGTCGGGTTCGTCAACGCGCTCGCGATCCTCATCTTCCTGTCGCAGGTGCCGCACCTCGTGGGAGTGCCGTGGCAGGTGTACCCGCTGGTCGCCGTCGGCATCGCGATCCTGGTGCTCCTGCCGCGCTGGACGACCGTCGTGCCCGCGCCGCTCGTCGCGATCGTGCTGCTCACCGGGGCGACCGTCCTGGGCGCGATCGCCGTCCCGACCGTCGGCGACGAGGGCGCCCTGCCGGAGTCGCTCCCGTCGCTGCTGTTCCCCGACGTCCCGCTCACCCTCGAGACGCTGCAGATCATCACGCCGTTCGCGCTCGGCATGGCGCTCGTCGGCCTCCTCGAGTCGCTCATGACGGCCAAGCTCGTCGACGACGTCACCGACACGCACTCGAACAAGACGCGCGAGGCCTGGGGACAGGGCGTGGCGAACGTCGTCACCGGCTTCTTCGGTGGCATGGGCGGCTGCGCGATGATCGGGCAGACGATGATCAACGTCAAGGCCTCCGGGGCGCGCACCCGGATCTCGACGTTCCTCGCCGGGGCGTTCCTGCTGAGCCTCGTGGTCGGGCTCGGCGACGTCGTCGCGGTCATGCCGATGGCCGCGCTCGTCGCGGTGATGATCATGGTGTCGGTCGGCACGTTCGACTGGCACTCCGTCCGACCGTCGACCCTGCGCCGCATGCCGCGCTCGGAGACGACGGTCATGCTCGCGACCGTCGTCGTCACGGTGTGGACCCACAACCTCGCCTACGGCGTGGTCGTGGGCGTCCTCGTCGCGACCGTGCTCTTCGCCCGGCGCGTCGCGCACCTCACGACCGTCACGCCTCGGGACGCGCAGCCGGGATCCGGTGCCGACGGCGACGTCCGCACCTACGTCGTCGAGGGCGAGCTCTTCTTCGCGTCGTCCAACGACCTCGTCCACCGGTTCGACTACGCGGGCGACCCGGACCGTGTCGTCCTCGACGTGTCGAAGGCCCACGTGTGGGACGCCTCGACGGTCGCGGCCCTCGACGCGATCCGCACGAAGTACGCCGCGAGGGGCAAGACGGTGACGATCGTCGGCGCCAACCCCGACACGGCGGAGCGCCTCGACCGCCTTGCGGGGAAGCTCGGGGCGGGTCACTGAGCCGAGGCCCCCGGCCGTCGAAGAGTTTGTTGCCAACCCGGCAAGTCATACATAGACTTGCCGACATGGAAAATGACAATCGGGGCGACGGCTCCCAGCGCCCCGTGTCCGGCCCTCGTGTCCGGCCCACCGCGGCCGAGGCGCGGGAGGCGCTCGCCGGGCTCGGGGCCGACGACGCGCGGCTCGCCGAGCGCCTGGTCACCCCGCGGTGGTACCACCCGGTGCTCGGTGCGATCGTGGCCGTGATCGTCTGCACGCAGGCCCTGCCGTCCCCGGCGTCGGTCGCCTTCGTGCCCGTCGGGATCTTCGCGCTGCCGGCGCTCGTCCTCGTCTACCGCCGGCGGTACGGTCTCTGGATCGGCCAGCCGGCAGGTCCCCGGTCGAAGCGCATCCTCTGGATCATGGTGGTGCTGCTCGTGCTCTCTCTCGGCGCAGCCGGGGTCGTCAAGTTCACCGCGATCGCGTATGCGTGGGTGCTGCTGCCCGCGGCGGTCGGGTTCGTCGGGTCCGTGGTGCTCGGCCGCCGGTACGACGACGCCCTCCGCGCAGAGCTGGGAGGGGCGGTGGGCGGGGCGTGAGCGCCGGCACCGCGCCCGCGTTCGACGAGGTGATCCACTCGCCCGTGCGCCTGCGCATCTGCGGGGTGCTCCGGCGTGGCGCGGAGCTCGAGTTCGCGCTGCTGCGCGACACGCTCGGCCTGACCGACGCGAACCTCTCGAAGAACCTCCGGGTGCTCGCCGACGCCGGCTACGTCAGCGTCCGCAAGGAGAGCTCGCCCGCCCGCACGGACGCCCGCCGCCTCACCTGGGTCACGCTCACGCCGGACGGGCGTCGCGCCGTCGAGGCGCACCTCGCCGCACTGGCCCAGATCGCCGAGGGCTGAGGTCGCCGCCGGGTCCTCGGTCGGGCGGCGCGGGTCAGACGGCGCGTCTCAGGCCGCGCAGGTCAGGCCGCGCGAATCATGCCGCGCGGCGCTCCGGGCGTCGCACGCTCCACCACCGCACGACGACGCCGACGGCGAGCACGCCGGCCCCCGTGGCGACGGCGGGCAGCGGCAGCGTCACGACGAGCGCGACGCACCCGACGACCCCCAGCACCTGGAGAGCCCGTGGGTACAGGCGGTGACCGCCGGTCTGCCGCAGCGCCGACAGGTTGGCGACGAGGTAGTACACGAGCACCCCGAAGGACGAGAACCCGATCGCCCCGCGCAGGTCCGTCGTGAGCACGAGCGCCACGACGGCCGCGCCCACCACCAGCTCGGCGTGGTGCGGCACCGCGAACCGGGGGTGCACCGCGCCGAGCCACCTCGGCAGGTCGCCGGCGCGTGCCATCGCGAGCGTCGTGCGGCTCACGCCGGCCAGCAGGGCGAGCAGCGCGCCGACGCTGGCCGCGACCGCGCCCACGGCGACCACGGCGGGCGCCCAGTCCCACCCGCCGGCCGCCGCGGCGTCGGACACGGGGGCGGACGACGCCGCGAGCGCGTCCGGACCGAGCACCGCGAGGAGCGTCGCGGCGACGATGCCGTAGAGCACGACGACGACGCCCAGGGCCAGGAGGATCGCGCGGGGGATCGTCCGCCGCGGGTCCCGTACCTCCTCGCCGAGCGTCGCGACGCGCGCATAGCCGGCGAACGCGAAGAACAGCAGACCCGCGGACTGCAGGACGCCGTACCAGCCGCCGTGCGCGCCGTCGGCGTCCAGGACGGTCGACCAGTCGGCGTCCCCGCTCGTCGCGCCGGCCGTGACCGCCACGGCGAGGGCCACCAGGGTCAGGGCGACGAGCAGCCGCGCGGCCTGGGCCGTGCGCGTCACCCCGCGGTAGCCGACCGCGGTGAGCACCACGACGACGGCCACCGCGACAGGGCGCTCCCACCCGGGTGGTGCCGTGTACGCGGCGACGACGAGCGCCATCGCCGCACAGCTCGCCGTCTTCCCGACGACGAACCCCCACCCCGCGACGTAGCCCCACCACGGGCCGAGGTGCTCGCGCCCGTACACGTACGTGCCGCCCGAGGTCGGGTGCTGCGCCGCGAGCTGCGCGGACGACGTCGCGTTGGCGAGCGCCACGAGCGCGGCGAGCGCAAGCCCCACGAGCAGCCCCGTCCCGGCGGCCGCGGCGGCGGGCGCGAACGCCGAGAAGACGCCGGCTCCGATCATCGACCCGAGGCCGATCGTCACGGCGTCGGCGGTGCCGAGGCGTCGGGCGAGGCGTGGTCCGTCGGAGTGCTGCACGGGCACAGGGTGGCAGACGCAGGTGGCGCGCCGGTGAACGCCCCGAGTTGTGGGTGCCGCGGACCGACCTAGGTTCGGGGAAGGGCGTCGGCGTGGGCCGACCACCACGACGAAGGGGACCTCTCATGAGCAAGACGGAGCCGGACGCCCGCGGGACGGGCGAGGAGCAGGACTGGCGCGACGAGGGTGCGCAGGGCGAGCCGGACATCGGCACCGCGGGCGCCTTTCCCGCGCTCGCGAACGACGCCCTGCCGAAGGACCCCGACGTCCCGACCGACGTCGACCCCGGCGACCCGCGCCGTCCTGCGGACGGTGGCGAGCTCGACGACGACAGCGGTTCCCCATCCGACGTGCCGTCCGGCACCGACGACTGAAGAGGGGCGACATGACCGACAGCGACCGCGCGGGCCAGAAGACGGACGCCCCCGCACCGGACGACAGCCGCAAGCCCGATGCCCCGACCGACCTGCACGCGCCGTCGTGGAAGTACTCGCTGAAGAGCACGGTGAGCCAGTTCTCCCGGGACCAGTGCCTGGACCTGGCCGCGGGCCTGACCTACTACGCGGTCCTGGCCGCGGCGCCCGCGCTCCTGGCGCTCGTCTCGCTCCTCGGCCTCCTGGGCGACGCGGAGAGCATGGTCAACCGGGTGATGACCTTCCTCGAGGGGATCGTCCCGGAGGACACCCTGAAGACCATCGAGCCGCTCGTCGAGAACGCCGCCGGCGGCGGCGGGCGCGCAGGCCTCGCCCTGATCATCGGTGTCGCGCTCGCGCTGTGGTCGGCGTCGGGGTACGTCGGCGCGTTCGGCCGGGCGATGAATCGCATCTACGAGGTCGACGAGGGACGTCCGATCTGGAAGCTGCGCCCCGTGATGCTGCTCGTCACGGTGGTCACCGTGGTCCTCGCGGCGCTCGTCATCGCGGCGCTGGTGCTCACCGGGCCGATCGCGCGCTCGGTCGGGGACGCCATCGGTCTCGGCTCGACGGCCGTCACCGTGTGGAACGTCCTCAAGTGGCCGGTCGTCCTCGCGCTGGTCGTGGTGCTCCTCGCGGTCCTGTTCCACGCGACGCCGAACGTGCGGCAGCCGAAGTTCCGCTGGATCAGCGTCGGCGCGGTCGTGGCGCTGCTCGTGTGGGCGATCGCGTCGGCCGGCTTCGGGTTCTACGTCGGCAACTTCGGCAACTACGGTGCGACGTACGGCTCGCTCGCGGGCGTCATCGTGTTCCTGCTGTGGCTGTGGATCACCAACCTCGCGATGCTCTTCGGCGCGGAGCTGGACGCCGAGCTCGAGCGGAGCCGCGAGCTGCAGGCAGGGATCGCCGCCGAGGAGAGCATCCAGCTGCCGCCGAAGGACACGAAGGCCAGCGACAAGCGCGAGGCGAAGCGGCAGGAGGCCATCGAGCAGGGCCGCGGCATCCGTGAGTCCGCGGCGGAGAAGACGACGGAATCCTGAGACGCCGAACCCCGGGTTGTGTGTCCTTCACCGACGTGAAGGGCACACAACCCGGGGTTCGGCGTCTCGGCAGCGGCTGCCGGGACCTCAGGGGGTGACGATCGCGAAGTTCTTGTCGCCCGGGTCGAGGACCGCGGCGAGCCGGGCGAGCACCGAGGCGTCACCGGTCAGCTCGATACCGGCCTTCGCGAGAGCGTCCGCGCCGGGCGCGGCGAGCGCAGGCAGCGAGCGCTTCGTCGCCGTCAGCGTGGCGTCGGCGTCGCCCTGCTGCGCGGCCGCGCTGTAGGTGAGGACGCCGTTGGCGAGGCGCAGGCGGTAGCGGGCGTCGACGTCGGTCAGGACGATGTCGATCGACAGCTTCTCGTCCCACGCCTTCGGGCCGTCCACCTGGATCGCGATGGCGTCGAAGAGCATCTCCGGGGTGAGGTTGGCGATGACGTCGGGAGCGTTCGTCTCGGTCGGGGTGCCGAACTGGCCGTCGCGCAGCTCCATGGCGCCAGCGAGGTAGAAATCGCGCCACGTGCCGTTCTCCGAGCCGTAGCCCAGCTGCTCGTACGTGTCGGCGAGCACCTCGCGCGCGGCGGCGTGGTCCGGCTGGGCGAAGACGGCGTGGTTCGCGACCTCGGCCGCCCAGCGGAAGTCGCCGGCGTCGAAGGCCTCGCGCGCGTTCGCGACCAGCGCGTCGACGCCGCCGGCGAGCTTCGCGTAGCGCTTGGCGCGCTCGACCGGGGTGTGCTCCCACAGGTGCGCCGGGTTGCCGTCGAACCAGCCGAGGTAGCGCTGGTAGATCGCCTTGACGTTGTGGCTCACCGAGCCGTAGTAGCCGCGGGTGTTCCACGCGTTCTCGAGCGCCGGCGGCAGCTGGATCTCCTCGGCGATCTCCGGCCCGGTGAGGCCCTTGTTCAGCAGCCGCAGCGTCTGGTCGTGCAGGTACGCGTACAGGTCGCGCTGGTTCTCGAGGAAACCGACGACGCGCTCGTTGTCCCAGGTGGGCCAGTGGTGCGAGGCGAAGACGACCTCGACCTCGCCGCCCCAGAGGTCGATGGTCTCCGTGAGGTACTTCGACCAGGCGTGCGGGTCGCGCACGACGGCGCCGCGCAGCGTCAGCAGGTTGTGCAGGTTGTGCGTGGCGTCCTCGGCCGCGCACAGCGCCTTGTGGTCGGGCAGGTAGATGAGCATCTCCGACGGCGCCTCGGTGCCGGGCGCCATCTGGAAGACCATCCGGACGCCGTCGACGACCTCCTCGTGACCGGTGGTCGAGATCGTGTGCGTCGGCGGCACGAACGAGACCTCGCCGACCGACAGCGTCTGCCCGAGGCCGGCGCCGACACCGCCCTCCGGGCCGCGGGCCAGCGCTGCGCCGTACATGTACCCGGCGCGACGGTTCATCGCGACGCCCGCGTACACGTTCTCCGACACGGCGTGCTCGACGAACCCCTCGGGCGCGAAGATCTTCACCGCGCCGGAGTCGACCTCCTCCGGGGTGACGAAACCCTTGGCGCCGCCGAAGTGGTCCGCGTGCGAGTGCGTGTAGACGACTGCCTTGACCGGGCGGTCGCCCCGGTGCTCGCGGTACAGGGCCAGGGCTGCCGCCCCGGTCTCGGACGACAGCAGCGTGTCGATGACGACGACGCCCTCGTCGCCCTCGATGAACGACGTGTTGGACAGGTCCTGCCCCCGCACCTGGTAGATGCCGGGAGCGACCTCGAACAGGCCGTCGATCGCGGCGAGCCTGGACTGGCGCCACAGGCTCGGGTTGACGGTGTCCGGGGCGTCGCCCTGGAGGAACGAGTAGGTGTCGTTGTCCCACAGGACGGTGCCGTCCTCGGCCGTGACGGCGTTGGGGCTCCGCTTCGCGACGAGGCCACGGGTCGCGTCGTCGAAGTCCTGGGTGTCGGAGAAGGGCAGGCTCTCGAGGAGATCGCGCTGCTGCTTCTTGATGGTCTCTGTCGCTGGCTTCGGTGTGGTGGGCATGGCGCCAGAGTTGCAGCGGTCATCGGGGACCGCATCCGGAAGAATGCGCGAGCCCCTGGACTTCATGTGCCATTCACCGACCGACGACTCAGCGGGTCACGGCGTGACGATCGCGAAGTCCGGGTCGCCCGGGTCGAGCACGGCCCCGAGACGCGTCAGGGCCGACGCGTCGCCGCTCACCTCGATGCCGGCGTCGGAGAGCGTGTCCGGCGTGAGTCCGCCGAGCGCGAGTGCCGGCAGCGCGCGGCGCGTCGTCGTGATGGTCGCGTCGGCGTCACCGTGCTGGGCGGCGGCGGAGTAGGTGAGCACGCCGTTCGCGAGCCGGAGCCGGTACCGCTCGTCCGCGTCGGTGAGCACGACGTCGACCGACAGCGTCTCGTCCCACGCGCGGGGCCCGTCGACCTGGACGGCGAGGGCGTCGAAGAGCATCTCCGGCGAGAGCTGAGCGACCATGTCGGGCGAGCTCGTCACGGTCGGGGTGCCGAACGACCCGCCCCGCAGCTCCGTGGCGCCGGACAGGTAGAAGTTGCGCCACGTGCCGTTCTCCGAGCCGTAGCCGAGCTGCTCGTAGGTGTCGGCGAGCAGCTCCTTCGCGGCCGCGTGGCCGGGCTCGGCGAACACGACGTGGTTCACGACCTCGGCGACCCAGCGGAAGTCACCCGCGTCGAACGCCGAACGCGCCCTGTCGACGACGGCGTCCGCGCCGCCCATGTAGTCCACGTAGCGTCGGGCCTTCTCGACCGGGGTGTGGTCCCACAGCGTGGCCGGGTTGCCGCTGAACCAGCCCATGTAGCGCTGGTAGATCGCCTTGACGTTGTGGCTCACCGTGCCGTAGTAGCCGCGCGTGCTCCACGCGTTCTCGAGGGCCGGCGGGAGAGTGATGTCCTCGGCGATCTCCGGGCCCGTCAGCCCCTTGTTCAGCAGGCGCAGCGTCTGGTCGTGCAGGTAGCCGTACAGGTCGCGCTGGATCGAGAGGAAGTCGACGATCCGCTCGTTGCCCCACGTCGGCCAGTGGTGGGACGCGAACACGACCTCGACGTCACCGCCCCACAGGTCGATCGTCTCGGTGAGGTAGCGGGACCAGACGTGCGGGTCGCGCACGACGGCGCCGCGCAGCGTCAGCAGGTTGTGCAGGTTGTGCGTCGCGTCCTCGGCGGCGCACAGCGCCTTGTGGTCCGGGAAGTAGAACAGCATCTCCGAGGGGGCCTCGGTGTCGGGGGCCATCTGGAAGACGATCCGGACGCCGTCGACCACCTCCTCGTGACCGGTCGTCGTGATCTCGTGCGTAGGGGGGATCAGCGTGACGGTGCCGGTCGACGTGGTCTGTCCGAGCCCGGCGCCGACGGCGCCCTGAGGCCCGCGCGCGAGCGCGGCGCCGTACATGTACCCGGCCCGGCGTGCCATGGCGGTGCCGGCGTAGACGTTCTCGGAGACGGCGTGCTCCACGAAGCCGGCGGGCGCGAGGACCGGTACGCGTCCCGCGTCGACGTCCTCCTGCGACGTCACGCCCTTGACGCCGCCGAAGTGGTCGACGTGGGAGTGCGTGTAGATGACGCCCGTGACCGGACGGTCGCCGCGGTGCTCGCGGTAGAGGCCGAGCGCGGCCGACGCCGTCTCCGTGGAGATCAGCGGGTCGATGACGATGACGCCCGTCGCGCCCTCGACGAACGTGATGTTCGACAGGTCCAGGCCGCGCACCTGGTAGATGCCCTCGACCACCTCGTAGAGGCCCTGCTGGGCGACCAGCCGGGACTGGCGCCACAGGCTCGGGTTCACGGTGCCGGGCGCGTCGCCCTCGAGGAAGGCGTACGCGTCCCCGTCCCACACCGCTCCGCCGTCGGGCCGGGTGACGACACCGGGCTCGAGCTTGCCGAGGAAACCACGGCTCGCGTCGTCGAAGTCCTGGGTGTCGGAGAAGGGCAGGCTCTCGAGCAGCGCGCGCTGCTGCTGGACGATGGCGTCGGATGCTGGCTTCGGTGTCGACATGTTCGGAGCATCGCAGCGCGTTCCGCATCGTGCATCCGGAACCGGTCCGCCGTGCTACCGCGCGCGCGGTACAGTTCGCCGACGCCCGCCAGGGCGTCGGCCGAGACGCGGTTCGACCGGGCGGCCACGGAGCGCGGACGACGGAGACGCCGGTGGTGCAGGAGCGTGTGGTGCGCGGAGGGTCGCGCGCGGACGGGTCGGTGGGTCTGGCCCGGCGACCAGGGGTGTCGGGGCTGCTCGTGGCGGGGATCCTGGCGGCGTCCGTCGTGGTCGCGCCCGGTGCGGCGGCGGACGACGGGCTGGACGAGACGTCGCAGAGCAGGTTCGTCCTCGAGGCGGGAGCCGACGCCGTCGCCGCGTCGGTGACGGTCACGATCCGCAACGTGCGGCCCGACGACGGTGCGTACTTCTATTTCTTCGACAGCTACGCGCTCCCCGTGCCGGCGAGCGCGACGGGTGTGCGGGCCACGAGCGACGGCGCGGAGCTGCCGGTCTCGCTCGAGGCGACCGAGGACCCCGGGACGTCCCTGGCGACCGTGACGTTCTCCCCGCTCAACTACGGGCGGTCGCGCACCATCGAGTGGACCTACGCCGTCGCCGGGGAACCGATCCGTTCGGCCGGTTTCACGCGGGTCGGCGACGGCTACGCGACGTTCCCGGTCCAAGGGGTCGGGGAGCCGGGACAGGTCGGCGTCGACGTCGTGCTCCCCGCGGCGATGACCTTCGACGCCACGACCGACGTCTTCACGGCGAAGGAGGACGGCGGGACCGTCACGTACTCCGCGCGCGAGGGCACCGACGAGTACGGCATCTGGGCCGTCGTCTCGGCGCGTGACCCGGAGGCGGCCGACGAGCGCGTGCTGGAGGTCGGCGACGCGAGCCTGACCCTGCAGAGCTTCCCGGGTGACGCCGAGTGGGCGGACTTCGTCGAGACGCAGGTCGAGAAGGGCCTCCCGGTGCTCGAGGAGGTCATCGGTCACCCCTGGCCCGGCGGCTTGGAGGTGATCCGCGAGGACGTGTCGCCGCAGGTCCTCGGCTACGCGTGGTTCGATCCCGACGCGAACGAGATCGTCGTCCCGGAGGACCTCGACGAGAGCCTGCTGTTCCACGAGCTGACGCACGCCTGGCTCGACCCGGTGCACGTCCGCGAGCGCTGGTTGTACGAGGGCCTCACGGAGGTCGTCGCGGAGCAGGTCGTCGCGCGGACGGACGGATCGTTCGAGCCGTGGAAGGCCCCGGACCGCGCCTCCGCCGTCGCCCTGCCCCTCTCGCAGTGGGCCGAGCCGGTCGGCGAGGCCGCCGCCGAGGTCGACGAGTACGGCTACGCGGCGTCGTACACCGCGGTCTCGGAGCTGCTCGGAGACCTCGACGACGAGACGTTCACGGAGATCGTGGCCGCCTCGTACGCGGGCGAGAGCGCCTTCGAGGAGGCGGGCGGGGCCGAGAAGAACGGCGGTCGCACCGACTGGCGTCGGTTCCTCGACCTCGTCGAGGTCCGGGGCGGCGTCACCGGCGCCGCCGACGTGTTCCGGACCTGGGTGGTCGACGGCGCGGACGCCGACCTGCTGGACGGTCGCGCCGACGCGCTCGCCACGTTCACGGCGCTCGACGAGGCCGACGGCGCGTGGCAGGCGCCGTTCGGTGCGCGGTCCGCGATGACGCACTGGCGGTATGCGCAGCTCGACGACGCTGTCGCCGGACTGGGCGGCGCGCCTGTCGACGCCGGCTCCGTGCAGGACGCCGCCGAAGAGACCGGGCTGGCCGTCCCGGTCACGATCCGGGAGGCGTACGAGTCAGCCGCGGACGCGGAGGACTACGCCGCCGTCGCCACGCTGCTGCCGCAGGCCGCCGAGGCGATCCTGACTGTCGGGCAGGCGTCGGAGGCCGCGGCGACGGACCGCGACCCGGTCTCGGGGCTCGGCGAGCTCGTCCTCGGTGTCGACGGCTCGGCCTCCCAGGCCCGGACCGTTCTCGAGGAGGGCGACCTCGACGCTGCCGCCGGGCTCGCCGACCGGACGACCACGCTCTCGGGCCTCGCCACCTGGGTGGGCGTCGCCGTCGTCCTGCTCGGGGCCGCGGTGCTGGGCGGTGCGGTCCTCACGGTGCGCGCCGTGCGGCGGCGACGTGCTGCGGCGTCGGCCGCGGTCGTCGCTCGCGACGGCGAGCCGGACGCAACGTCCGCGCCGGTGGAGGACGAGGAGGAGCGGCAACCGGCCCCGGCCGCAGGGGCTCCGTGAGCCGACGGACCGCGAGAGCGCAGGGGTGCGCAGGGTGAGCGGCTACGGCCGGGTGGGCTCGCCGCGATAGCTGCCGAAGGACCACAGGTTGCCCTCCGGGTCGGCGCACGCGAAGGTCCGGCCGCCGTAGTCGGGGTTCTCCAGCGGCTGGACGATCCGCGCTCCGGCGGCAGCGACGCGGTCGTGGACCTCGTCCACCCGGTCGGTCACCACGTAGGCGCCGCCCGTGCCGGGCTGCTGCGTCCACGGGGTGCCGGGCCGGTCGCTCCCGAGCATGATCCCGCCGCCCTCGGGCCACGCCAGCTGGGCGTGCTCGACGACGTCCCCGTCGGCGTGCACCGCCGTCGCGGTGAAGCCGAGCACCGTCGTCAGGAAGTCGATCAGGGCGTGCGCGTCCCGGGCGCGGAGCGTCGGCCAGACGCTCGGGTCCGGGGCCCTGCCTGCTGTGCTGCCTGCTGTGCTGTCCGTTGTGCTGTCCGTTGTGCTCATGCGACCACCCTGTCCTGCCGGGCACCGGAGGGCTTGAACGTTTCGGCGGAGCTCATCCTGCCCGGGGTGCCTCGTGGTACCCGTCGGCGGAGAGGGTGCCGAGCTCCTCGGCCAGCCAGCGCGCCGGGCTGGTCCCCACGAGAGAGCCGAAGTCGCGCGTCAGGTGGGCCTGGTCGGCATACCCGCACCGCGCGGCGACGTCGGCGAGGCCGACGTCCCTGCCCTGGGCGACGCGTCCGCCGATGATCTGCTTCGCCTGCTGGAGGCGCAGGAGGCGGTTGAACCGCTTCGGCCCGACGCCGAGCTCCGCGGTGAAGACGGCGTGCAGCTGGCGAGGGCTGAGCAGCACGTGGTCCGCGAGGGCCGAGATCCGCCCTGTCCCGCGGTACCGCAGGAGCCAGCGCCAGGCTTCTGCGACCTCCGCCCGCACCGGTGGGCGGTCGGCGGCGCGCTCCACCCGGTCCTGGAGGAACCCCCGCACCAGGGCGAAGCGACCGGGCCAGTCGGGGGTCTCGATCAGGCGACCGCGGAGCCGGCTGATCACCGGACCTGCCACGTCGCTGCCCTCGACCGTCCGGTGGCTCAGCTCCGCGGCCGGGACGCCGAAGACGGCACGTGCCGCGGTCGGGTGCACCGCCAGCTGGATCCCGGACTGCGTCGGCGGCTGCCACACGTACGCCGGCTGCGTGTGCAGCCCGGCCGCGACGACGTCGACGCGCGTGGCCGACGGCCCGGACGTCTCCTCGACGGACCAGCCGGTGACCACGGGCTCGTCGAAGGTGACGACGAAGGTCAGGTGGGGTGACGGGAGCCCGCGGTGGATCGAGCGGGCGATCCCCTGGGCGTCGTACCCGACCACCGAGGCGACCACTCCGGGCATCAGTCCGTCCGCGCGCCGAAAGCCCCACTCAGGAACCTCGACCGGGCGAGCCATGCCTCCATCCTGGCACCGTCGACCAGACCGGCCCGGTCGGGGCCGGCCCGCCGCGCTCGCTACCCGCCCGCCGAAGCGCTCAGTCGGTGGAGGTCTCGAAGCCGGTCGGGCGGATCGGCCGGGCCGGGACGCCCGCGACGATCGTGTCGGCGGGCACGTCTCGGGTGACGACCGCACCGGCGCCGACGATCGCGCCGTCGCCGATCGTGACGCCGGGGACGATCGTCACGGACGCGCCGATCCAGACCTTGCGGCCGATCACGACGGGCGCCGGGATCATGTCGGCGCGCCGGGCCGGGTCGACCGCGTGGTTCAGCGTGACCACGGTCGTGCCGTGGCCGACGAGCGTCCCGTCCCCGATCGTGATGCCGCCCGCGTCCTGGAAGCGGCAGCCCATGTTGAGGAACACGTCGCGCCCGAGGACGAGGTTCTTGCCGAACTCGCAGTGGAACGGCGGGAAGACGGTCACCGAGTCGTCGAGGGTCCGCCCGGTCAGCCGGGACATCAGGCCGCGCACCTCCTCCGGTGTGCCGTACCCGGCGTTCAGCTCCGCGGTGATCCGCAGCGACTCCTGCGCGGTCTCGTGGAGGAACGCGTGCTGCACGGAGCCGCCCTCGATGACGTCTCCTCGCCCGACGTGGTCGAGGAAGTCCTGCAGCTGCATCGTGTGGTCCTGTCGTCAGGGGTCGGGCCGTGCCGTCGTGCGTCGCTCATCGGTCGCTCATCGGGGCGGCGGCGTGGCGGAGCCGACGGGGTCGGCGGTGGCGGCGGGGTCGGCCGCCCAGGACGCCAGCAGGCGCAGGCGCTCGGCCGACGGCGATCCCGGCTCGGCCGTGTAGACCATCAGGATCTGGCCCGGCTCGGCGGTGATCGCGAGCTCCTCGTACGCCAGCGTGAGGTCGCCGACCACCGGGTGGTGGAACCGTTTGGTCCCGGACCCGTGCGTGCGCACGTCGTGCGCGCCCCACAGGCGACGGAACGTCTCGCTGCGCGTCGACAGCTCGCCGACGAGGTCCTGCAGGCCCTTGTCGTGCGGGTCCCGCCCCGCCTCGGCGCGCATGATCGCGACGCACATCTCGGCGAACAGGTCCCAGTCGGGGTAGAAGTCGCGTGCCGCGGGGTCGAGGAACTGGAACCGGGCGAGGTTCGGCGTGCGGCCGCCGTCGCCGATGACGGGGGAGTAGAAGGCGCGGCCGAGCGCGTTGGTCGCGAGCAGGTCCTGGCGCTGGTCGCGCACGAACGCGACGCCGTCGGTGATCGCGGACAGCGCCCACTGCAGGCTCGGGCGGGGCGCCGACGACCGGGTAGCGCGCCGTCGGGCACGTCCCGACGACGGGATGCCGTCGGCCGCGCGCGCGAGGTCGAACAGGTGCGCGCGCTCGGTGTCGTCGAGCTGCAGAGCACGAGCCACGGCGTCGAGCACGGAGGCCGAGGCACCGCCGACGGCGCCGCGCTCGAGCTTGGCGTAGTACTCCACGCTCACCCCGGCGAGGGTCGCGACCTCGCTGCGCCGCAGGCCCGGGACGCGCCGGTTGGCCCCGCCGACGACCCCTGCCGCCTCGGGGGACACCTTCGCGCGCCGCGACATGAGGAACTCCCGCACGTCCGCCCTGTTGTCCATGGTTTCGAGGGTAGGCCGGTGGGGGTGCCCGTGCGGGAGTCCCTGTCATGGGGTGCACTGCTGGTACACCCCACCACAGGCACTCCCACGGGGACTCGATCCGTCGCACGCTGGTGTCCACCGAACAGAAGGAGAAACCCTATGCGTGGCGTCATCATGCACGGCCCCGGCGACGTCCGGGTCGAGGACCGCGAGGACCCGACGATCGTCGACCCCACCGACGCGATCATCCGCCTGGCCGCGACCTGCATCTGCGGGTCCGACCTGTGGCCCTACCGCGGCGCGGACCAGGTGGACCACGCGACGATGGGCCACGAGTACGTCGGCGTGGTCGAGGAGGTCGGTGCCGAGGTCACGACCGTCAAGCCCGGCGACTTCGTCGTCGGCTCGTTCGTCATCTCCGACGGCACGTGCGAGATCTGCCGTGCCGGCTTCCCGTCGAGCTGCGTGCACCGCATCTTCGTCGACGGCGCGATCGGCACCCAGGCCGAGAAGGCCCGCATCCCCTTCGCCGACGGCACCCTCGTCGCCACCCCGGGCCAGCCCGACGCCGACCTCGTCCCCCACCTGCTCGCCGCGTCCGACGTCCTGGGGACCGGCTGGTTCGCGGCCGTCGCCGCGCAGGCCGGTCCCGGGAAGACGGTCGCGGTGGTCGGCGACGGCGCCGTGGGCCTCATGGGCGTCCTCGCCGCCAAGCAGCTCGGCGCGGAGCGCATCATCGCGATGTCCCGGCACACCGACCGCCAGGGCCTCGCACGCCACTTCGGCGCGACCGACATCGTGGAGGAGCGCGGCGAGGCGGGCGTCGCTCGCATCAAGGAGCTCACGGGCGGCCTCGGCGCCCACTCGGTGATCGAGGCGGTCGGCACGCAGGAGTCGATGGTCCAGGCAATCGGCGCGACCCGCCCGGGCGGGAACGTCGGCTTCGTCGGCGTCACCCACGACGTCGAGCTCCCCGGCGAGCTGCTGTTCTTCTCCCAGGTGCAGATCCTCGGCGGCCCGGCACCTGTCCGCCGCTTCCTGCCCGAGCTGATCCAGCTCATCTGGGACCGGACGATCGACCCGGGCAAGGTCTTCGACCTCACCCTCCCGCTCGAGCAGGCCGCCGAGGGATACCGGGCCATGGACGAGCGGCGCGCCACGAAGGTGCTCCTGACCCTCTGACCTGCGCGCTGATCGGTGTGCTGACCGACGAGTCGTGACCCGCAACGAGAGGACGACCATCATGAAGCTGACGCGCAGCGGCGGCCGGACCGCCCCAGGACCCGGGGACTGGTTCACCGGCACCGTGTACATCGACGGCATCCGCGACCCCGACGACCAGTCCGCCGTCGGCTGCGCCCACGTGCGGTTCGCCCCGGGCGCCCGCACGGCCTGGCACCGCCACCCCCGGGGGCAGACGCTGTACGTGACCGACGGGATCGGGTACGTCGCGACCCGCGACGGCGGGGTCCAGGAGATCCGGCCCGGCGACGTCGTCTACATCGAGCCGGGCGAGGAGCACTGGCACGGCGCCACGCCCGACCGGTTCATGGCTCACGTCGCGGTCCAGGAGGCCGACGGCCAGGGCCAGGTCGTCACGTGGCTGGAGCACGTGTCCGACGACGACTACGGCCGTCGCTGAAGCTTTGGGGGCAGCCGCCACCGCGCACGAGCCGGTCGGCCTCCGCGCCGACCGGCTCGGCGGGGAGGCTAGGGTGCGCGCATGAGCAACCTCAGCACGGTCGGCGACCGGGACGCGTGGCGCTGCTGGCTGTGCGACGAGCCGGTGGATCCTGACGCCTCGGTGAACTCCGACCTCGGGCCCAGCGTCGACCTCGGCGCCACGGCGTCGAAGAA
The DNA here is from genome assembly GCF_059159985.1 of Cellulosimicrobium sp. BMG9.23. Lineage (NCBI taxonomy): Bacteria > Bacillati > Actinomycetota > Actinomycetes > Micrococcales > Promicromonosporaceae > Cellulosimicrobium > Cellulosimicrobium sp. BMG9.23. The sequence continues at coordinate 218,196 of NZ_JBZGBZ010000005.1, read as the reverse complement.
GGCGAAGAAGCCCGCAGCCGGCACCGAGCGGCTCGCCCACCGCGCGTGCAACACGCGCAAGGGAGCGGTGGCGCCGGTGGTGCCGTGGTCGCCGGACCTCTTCGTCGTCGACCCCGCTCCCATTGTGCCGACCGTGGAGCGCCTCGGGCGCAAGGGCGGGCGCGAGGTCGTGGCGCGCTGCCCGAGCCGCGCGGACGCCGACCAGGCCGCCGCGTGGCTCGTGGACCGGTTGTCCCGCCTGGCTCCGGACCTCGCCGTCACGACGCAGGTCGAGCCGGGCGGCGGTCAGTTCCTGCTGGTGCTGCGCGCCGCCTGAGGCGACGGCGGCGGTGCGTCGGCACCGTATGGTCCTGCGCCGTGGACGGCGTGGGCCCCGCGCGCCGCGGCGCTACTCGGTGGCACGCCCCAGCACAGGAGCGCCAGAATCATGCCATGCCCCGTCAGCCCGAGGTCAGCCAGCGAGACCTGCGCATGCGCTCGAAGGAGATCATGGACGCCGTCGAGCACGGTCAGGCCTTCACGGTGACCCGGGACGGCCGCAGAATCGGAGAGCTCGTCCCGCTCCGACGTAGCCGTCGGTTCGTCCCGCGGGCGGAGTTCGCGGCGCTCTCCCGCACGGCTCCGGCGATGGACCTCGACGCGTTCCGTGCCGACCAGGAGTCGCTGGCGGGGACAGGCCTGGACGACCCGTATGCCCGCTGAGGTGCGGCGCGGGCTGCTCGACACGAACATCCTGGTCCGCCGACGGGCCATCGACGCGAGCGTCTGCCTGACGAGGTCGCGATCTGCGCTGTGACGCTCGCCGAGCTCGCGGCCGGGGTCCACCTGGTGAGCGGGGACGACACCGCCGCGAGGGACGAGCGGGCGCGGCGCACCGACGTCCTGCAGCGGGCGGAGCACGAGTTCGACCCGATCCCGTTCGACGCCGAGGCCGCCCGCGCCTTCGGCCGGATCTGCGCAGCCGTCCGCGGTACGGGCAGGACGCCCCGTCGTCGCGTGGCCGACCTGATGATCGCCGCCGTCGCGGTGGTCAACGGCCTCCCGCTCTACACGACGAACCCCGACGACTTCGCGGGCCTGGAGGGCCTGGTCGAGGTCGTCGAGGTCGCTCGTCCGGTCGACGGTGACCGGGAAGGCTGATCCGTCTGCTGTTCGTCGGGGACACTGGTGACAGCACCATCTGCCGAAACAAGGAGTCCGCAGTGCCCCAGGGAACAGTCCGATGGTTCGACGCCGACCGAGGGTTCGGCTTCATCGACCTCGGGAACGAGGCCGAGGACCTCTTCGTGCACGCGTCCGAGATCCTCGGCGACGACGGACCGAAGCAGCTCCGCGAGGGGCAGGTCGTCGAGTTCGAGGTCGGCGAGGGTGACCGTGGTCCGCAGGCGCGCCGCGTCCGAGTCACGGGTGACCGGCCCGCCGACGCGCCAGCCGGCGTGCTCGGCACCGTCGCCTGGTACGAGCCGGCGAAGGGATACGGCTTCGTCACGCCCGACGACGGTCGCGGCGAGATCTTCGTCCACAGCTCGGCCATCGTCGGGGGCGGCGTGATCTCGGAGGGGCAGCGGGTGGCGTTCCTCGTCGTCGAGGGGGAGAAGGGGCCGCAGGCGGACCACCTGCTGCCGCTCGGGGCCCAGGCCGCGGGGCAGGCCGTGCCCTCTGACGGCGCGGACGGCACCGTGCGGTGGTACGACGACACCAAGGGCTTCGGTTTCGTCGCTCCCGACGGGGGTGGCGACGACGTCTTCGTCCACGTCAGCTCGCTCGGCGGGGGGCTGACCGAGCTCGTCGAGGGTGCTCGCGTCACGTACGACGTCGTCGCCGGCGACAAGGGACCGAACGCCCGCAACGTGCAGCTCGTGCGCGGCTCCGGTGCGCGCGGGGGCGCGGACCGCGGTCGGTCGAGCCGACCCACGGCATCCGGCGGGCCCGTGCGCGGAGGCGAGGGCACCGTCGCGCGCTACGACGAGGAGCGGGGTTTCGGCTTCATCACGCCCGACGCCGGGGGCGAGGACCTGTTCGTGCACGTGTCGGTCGTGCGGGGCGCCGAGGTCCTGGAGGCGGGCGACCGGGTCCGCTACAAGATTCGTCAGAGCGACCGGGGACCGCAGGCCGACGCCGTCGAGCTGGTGTGATCGAGGAGGCTCGTCATGAAGCTGCTGCTCACCTCCGGTGGAGTCACGAACAGGAGCATCCGCGAGGCGCTGGTCGACCTGCTGGGCAAGCCGATCGACGACTCCACCGCCCTGTTCGTCCCGACGGCGCAGTGGGGCCAGCCCGCGTGCACGCCCACGTCGGTGTGGAGGTCGACCGCCGGCGGGCCGAGCCTCAGCGGGCTGGGGTGGAAGTCGGTCGGCGTCCTCGAGCTCACCGCGCTGCCGAGCATCGCCGAGGACCGCTGGGTCTCCTGGGTCCGCGACGCTGACGCCCTCCTGGTCGACGGTGGCGAGGCGATCTACCTCGCGCACTGGATGCGGGAGTCCGGGCTGGCCGATCTGTTCCCGTCGTTGCGCAGCACCGTGTGGGTCGGAGTGAGCGCCGGCAGCATGGTGATGACGCCTCGTACCGGTCGTGAGTTCCTCGACTGGGAACCGGACGGCACGGACGAGACGCTGGGAGTCGTCGACTTCTCGGTCTTCCCGCACCTGGACTACCCGGGCTGGTCGAGCAACACGACCGACAGCGCGCGCCGATGGGCGACGAACATCCCCGGGCCGGCGTACGCGATCGACGACCAGACGGCGATATCTGTCGTCGACGGCGTGGCCCGGGTCGTCTCCGAAGGGCACTGGGAGCTCTTCGGAGACGACCCGGGCCTCGAGCCGCGGGAGTCGGAGCGCGCCGAGGAGGACAGTCCCTAGGAGAATGCGTTCGTTCTGCCGAACCGACCAGATCTGATGGTCGGTGGAAGCATCGGACCATGCGGGCGACTGGGTACGGTGCCGACCTCGAGCCGACCGATGATGCACTGGTGATCCACGCGGGCAAGGTGGCCGCGACGATCCAGGGCAGCCAAACTGTCACGATCCCGCTATCCGACGTTGTGCGGGTCGAGTGGAAGGACGCGGGCATGCTCGTCAACGGACGTGCGCGCGTGTTCGAGCCCGCCGGAACGCTGGGCCCGGCACCCTCGGCTGACTTGCTCGCGTTGGTGGATCGCGCGGAGACGGTCGGACGCACGGTCGCCGCCCACGTATTTCTGTCCGGAGAATCGCTGACCGCCGTGATGACCATCTCGGTGCCACGTGTCGCCGACCTGTCCGGGGAGTGGATCGGCGAGAACCTCGCGCCGACGGCGTAGACCGCACCGTTGCTCTCTTACTCGGGCCGTGGAGGCTCGCGCGTGGAGGAACTCATCAAACCTGTCCGGAGTGCGAAGTACTGACCAGCGGCCGGACCCCGCTCGCCGCCGTGTCATCAGCGACAGGGCTATGTCGCCGACGTGTCTGCCCGAGCCGCCGGCGGTGGCTGGCGTGCGCCGCGCAGCGCGCCGAGGATCTGCGCGAGACGTTCCAGGTCCGGCTCGGAGAGCAGTGTGCCGAACGTGTCCCGGGAGGCGGCCTCGAACACCGGGGTGGCGCGGTCGACGGCCGTCGAGCCGGAGGCGGTGAGTGACAGCGTCGACGAGCGGCGATCGGCCGGGTCCACCGAGCGTCGGCACCAGCCCTGACCTTCCAGCCGGTCGACGGCCTTGCTCGCGGCGCCGACCGTGATCGCGATGGTTCGGGCGATGTCCAGCACGCGGCATCGAGGAACGTCGCGGATCACGCGCAGCACCTCGAGCTGCGGCAGGCTGAGGCCGCCGGCGTCTTTCAGGCGCGCGTCAACGGCGTTGTACAGCCGAGTCTCGACGCGAACGAGGTCGATCAGCACCGACCAGGGCTCGACGGCCATCCAGGTCCTCTCGACGAAAGTACCTTCCCGGGAATGTATCTGCTCGCGGGATGGTTTCCCAGGAAACTATCTCGACGCTACCAGGAGGCCGCCATGTCACATGACCAGCTCACCGCCATCGACGCCGTGCTGCGAAGCGGGTCCCGCGAGCCGCGGTCCCTGGCGGAGCAGCGCGACGGCTTCGAGCAGTTCGCCGACCGGCCGGTGGAGCGGGACTTCGCGGTCACGCGCATCCTGCTCGGTGGGGTGCCGACCCTGCGGCTCGAGCCCTCAGGGGCTGCCGACGCGGAGCTGCTCTACCTGCATGGCGGCGGGTACGTCATCGGATCCGCTCGGTCGGGAGCCGGGTTGGCGGCCGAGCTGGCCCGCCGGACGCACGCGGCCGCCCGGTCCCTCGACTACCGGCTGGCGCCCGAGCACCCGTTCCCTGCCGCTCTGCAGGACGCCCTCGCTGCGTACCGCGCACTGCTCGACACCGGACACGAGCCGCAGCGGCTGGGGGTCGCCGGTGACTCCGCAGGCGGCGGCCTCGCGCTCGCGCTGCTCGTGTCTGCGCGAGACGAGGGCCTGCCGCTGCCGGCCGCGGCCGTCGTGATGTCGCCGTGGGTAGACCTGACCTTGTCGGGGGAGAGCTTGCACGCTAAGGAGGCGGTCGACGCCATCTTCGACGCGGCAGACATCGCCGAGTACGCGTCCCGATACGTCGGAGACCGCGATCCGGCTGATCCTCGCGTCAGTCCGCTCCTGGCCGACCTCAGCGGCCTGCCCCCGTTGCTCGTGCAGGTCGGGACCAACGAGGTGCTCCTCGACGACGCCACCCGGCTCGCGGCCCGCGCGGCGGCGGCGCACGTGGACGTGACGCTCGAGGTCTACGCCCGCGCGCCCCACGTGTTCCAGCACTTCGCGGGCCGGCTCGACGAGGCGGACCGAGCGCTCGACCGCGCGGGCCGGTTCCTCGCGAGATCCCTGGCGCACGGCCGCGCATAGCCGGTTGGCCGCTGCGAATCGGACAAGCTCAGCAACGGGATCTGCACGGAGGGTTCCTGTAGGAACGCACCGGAGCTGTCCGCAGGGCGACCGTTTGGCCTGCGGCTGGACAAGTACGTCAGACGCGTTCCGGCTCACTACTGGTCCACATCCTCGCCTCCCTGGCGTCTCCGGAAAGGTCCTCGCCGCCTCCGCGCCACTCCATCTCAGGTTTCAGGTGCTGTGGGCGGAGCCGGACGCGTCGGCGAGAGCTGCTCCGGTTGGCGCGTCAGGATGAACACCGGGATCTGTCGCGCGATCCCTGCCTGCAGGTCGCTTAGCCTAGGGACGTGCGCGACGAGTGTCGGCCACAGCGCCGCGCGTGCGGTGCCGCGCAGCTCCTCAGCCAGGACCGTCAACGTCTCGGCCCCGAGCTCGACGGTGATCACAGGATTGGCCTTGAGGTTGTAGTACCAATCCGGGTGTCTTTCCGATCCCCCGTTGGAGGCGACGATCGCCCATCGGTCGTCGTCTACGGGAAAGCAGCTCAGCGGTGTGGTCCGCTCCACCCCGGACCTGGCACCGACCTGATGGATCAGGATCACGACGTAGCCGGCCCACGACCCGCCGACGCGACCGTTGCTCGCGCGAAACTCCTCGATGATCGCGGCGTTGTACTCGTCGTCCATGCGAGCTCTTCCAGACTCAGCCAAGCTCGTAGCTCAGGCTGAGACGGCCGTCGGCAAGCTGTTCGACCTTTCGCAGTTCGAGTCCACGACGAACGGGCGTCACGAAGAGGGCAGTCCCTTCACCTGCGATCAGCGGATAGACAAGGAGTCTGAGCTCGTCGACAAGCCCGGCATCGATCAGGCTCGCCGTGGTTCGAGCTCCGCCGACGAGGTAGATGTCCTTCCCCGACTGCCGTTTGAGGGAGTCGATCCCGTCGAGCGTCTTCACGAAACTCGTCTGTGTCCATTGCGCCGAGGCCAAGCTGCCAGACAGCACGTAGTGAGGCGTCTGGGCAGCGAAGCGCGCCCACTCGACCTCGCCCTGGGTCGGCACCTCCCCGCTGAACGGGTGGCGGGTGGTCGGCTCGTTCTGGATCTCGGTCCAGTACTGCTCGTACGTCGGATACATGCCCCCTCCCAGCAGGCACGCGTCCACCTGTGGTGTGAGGCCGAAGTCCTCCGACCAGCCTTCTACCCAATCAGCAACCCCTTCCGGTCCCGCCACCTTTCCATCGAGAGACAGCTTCATTCCGCCGATCAGCTTCCGCATGTCACGACTCCTTGTCGCTTTCGAGGTGGTTCATCAATGCTTCGAGCCGGCCGTCCCAATCACTGGCGAGCGCGGCCAGGAACTGTTGTGCCACCTGCATCGGCGCGGTCAGTAGCCGATACCGCACCCTGCGCCGCTCGCCCGGCTCGGCCGTCACCAGACCGGCCTCTGCCAGCAGAGCGAGGTGCTTGGCAATCGCCTGACGCGTGATCGGGAGGCGATCGGCCAGGTCCGTGGCCGTGGCAGGACCCGCAGCGGCCAACGTCGCCAAGATGCCGCGCCGGGTCGGGTCGGCGAGTGCGACGAAGACCTGCTCGGCCACCGACTCCTGGTCAGGCGGCATCGAGGAACTCGATCAGTTCGCCTAGTTCAAGCGCCCAGCCCTTGACGTTTCCCTCGTACGCCCTCCGGTAGGGCCCATCCGGTAGCTGGGCGAAGCCGGACTCGACCACCGTCAGCCGCGTGCCCGTTCCGTTCGCTACAAGGGTGAACTCGACATAGGTGCGTCGCGGGTCGTCGCCCGGCAGCCCAAAGACCTGCCAGGTGAAACCGAAGACGTACGGCTCCTCGACGCGTTCGACTCGAAAGTCAGTGCTCTCGCCGCTCGTCCAGGTCATCCGCCCCGGCCCCCCGGGTCGCAGGTCGAGCGTCGCCTCGTCGCCGAACCACGCTCGCAGACCGTCGGCCGTCGTGAGTGCCCCCCACACCTTGGCTGGCGGGTGGGCGATCTCTACGGTCCGCTCGATCCGATCAGGGAATCCCATCGCGCCCTCCATGCAGTAGCAACCGTCACGTTGCTACTAATGTATAGCAACTGGTTGATTGCGTAAAGGTGCCGACGGAGGGCTTGGCAGCCGGCTGCCGGAACTCATCGAAGCTGTCCGGATCGCGGCGCGCTGACCTGCATGTGGACAAGGAAGGTGAGACGGCTCGCGTCTCACGAAGTTGTCCAGACCTCCAACATCGTGCTGATCTGAGTGCTCCACCGCCGGCGGGACTCTCAGGGCTGAGCGCTCGGGCGGCACTCCCAGTCGGTCATGCTGCGATCCGTGCGGCTCGCCTCCGAAGCCCGGCGAGCCGGTCTGTAGCGTGCGCCTGACCGGCGATGGCGCTAGTGGCACTGATCGCGGCGTAGCTCCCCCAAGCTTCGCTCGGTGGCGCTCTGACCTGCGGTGCGACAACCGCGCGCGACTTGCGGCACAGTGCCGACAGGTTCGCGCGAAAGTGACAGGTCTGATGCGAACCCGCACTCGCGCCTAGCGTGCTCCTTCCGACTCGCCATGCCGGGCATGAGCGCCTTACGACCAAGGTTGAGTCAGATGGACTCAAGTACGGCTCGGTGAACTTGCGCGAGCAACGACTCGGTGCCTACCTTGAGTGAAGCAGACTCAACCCGGTTCGCCCGGGGACCGTGCGCCGTCGTGCGCCACGGGGACCGGTGCGACCACAGCACAACGGAGGCAGCACACATGGCACGAGCAGTCGGGATCGACCTCGGAACCACCAACTCGGTCGTCGCCGTCCTGGAGGGCGGCGAGCCCACCGTCATCGCGAACGCCGAGGGGTCGCGCACCACGCCGTCGGTCGTCGCGTTCTCGAAGACCGGCGAGGTCCTCGTCGGCGAGGTCGCCAAGCGTCAGGCCGTCACGAACGTCGACCGCACCATCAGCTCGGTCAAGCGCCACATGGGCACCGACTGGGACGTCGAGATCGACGACAAGAAGTACACCGCGCAGGAGATCTCCGCGCGCATCCTCGGCAAGCTCAAGCGCGACGCCGAGGAGTACCTGGGCGAGCCCGTGACCGACGCGGTCGTCACGGTCCCCGCGTACTTCAACGACGCCGAGCGCCAGGCGACCAAGGACGCCGGCCAGATCGCGGGCCTCAACGTGACCCGCATCGTCAACGAGCCCACCGCGGCCGCGCTCGCGTACGGCCTGGAGAAGGGCAAGGAGGACGAGCTCATCCTCGTCTTCGACCTGGGCGGCGGCACGTTCGACGTCTCGCTCCTCGAGGTCGGCAAGGACGAGGACGACTTCTCCACGATCCAGGTCCGCGCGACGTCGGGCGACAACCGCCTCGGCGGCGACGACTGGGACCAGCGCATCGTCGAGCACCTCATCAAGCAGGTGAAGAACAGCTCGGGCGTCGACCTGTCGAAGGACAAGATCGCGCTCCAGCGTCTGCGTGAGGCATCGGAGCAGGCGAAGAAGGAGCTGTCGTCCGCGACGAGCACCAACGTCTCGATGCAGTACCTCTCGATGAGCGAGAACGGCCCGATCCACCTGGACGAGAAGCTCACGCGCGCGCAGTTCCAGCAGATGACGCAGGACCTTCTCGACCGGACCAAGGCCCCGTTCCACAAGGTCATCTCCGACGCGGGCGTCTCCGTCTCCGACATCGACCACGTCGTGCTCGTGGGTGGCTCCACCCGCATGCCGGCCGTGACGGACGTCGTCAAGGAGCTCACGGGTGGCAAGGAGCCCAACAAGGGCGTCAACCCGGACGAGGTCGTGGCCGTCGGCGCCGCGCTGCAGGCGGGCGTCATCACGGGCGACCGCAAGGACGTCCTGCTCATCGACGTGACCCCGCTGTCCCTCGGCATCGAGACCAAGGGCGGCGTGATGACCAAGCTCATCGAGCGCAACACGGCCATCCCGACCAAGCGCAGCGAGATCTTCTCGACGGCCGAGGACAACCAGCCGTCGGTGCTCATCCAGGTCTTCCAGGGCGAGCGCGAGTTCGCGCGCGACAACAAGCCGCTCGGCACGTTCGAGCTCACCGGCATCGCGCCGGCCCCGCGCGGCGTGCCGCAGATCGAGGTCACCTTCGACATCGACGCGAACGGCATCGTCCACGTCGGCGCCAAGGACCGCGGCACCGGCAAGGAGCAGAAGATGACCATCACGGGCGGCTCGGCGCTGCCCAAGGAGGACATCGACCGCATGGTCAAGGAGGCCGAGGAGCACGCGGCCGAGGACAAGAAGCGTCGCGAGGAGGCGGAGACCCGCAACCAGGCCGAGGCGTTCGTGTACTCGACCGAGAAGCTCGTCTCCGAGAACAAGGAGAAGCTCCCGGCCGACGTCGTGACCGAGGTCGAGGCCGACATCGCGTCGGTGAAGTCCGCGCTCGAGGGCGAGGACGCCGCCGCGGTGAAGACGGCGCACGAGAAGCTCGTCACGTCGTCGCAGAAGATCGGCCAGGCGCTCTACGCGTCGGCCGAGCAGGAGCAGGCCGCCCCTGACTTCGGCACCTCGCAGGACGCGCCCGCGGCCGACTCGTCCACCCCGGACGAGGACGTCGTCGATGCCGAGATCGTGGACGACGAGGACGACAAGAAGTGACGTCGGACGAGGCCCGGGGCCCCGAGGAGCAGGCCGGCGAGACCGGTCAGGGTCCCGAGGACAAGCCCTTCCAGTTCACCGACAAGCGCAAGGTCGACCCGGAGACCGCCCGGCCGCGCGAGAGCGCGGCCGGGGCCGGCCCCTCGGCTGATCCCGGGGCCGGCACGCCGCCCGGCGCCGGCGACGAGGCAGGGACCGACCCGCTCGAAGGGCTCGACTTCGAGCCCTCGGGCGAGGCCGAGGTCGACGCGGCCGTGCTGGCCGCGAAGGCCGAGGCGGCGCAGCACCTCGACTCGCTCCAGCGCGAGCGCGCGAGCTTCACGAACTACCGCAACCGGGCGCTGCGCGACCAGGAGGCCGCGCGCGCCAAGGGCGTGGAGGACGTGCTGACCGCGCTGCTGCCCGTGCTCGACGACGTGGACCGCGCCCGCCAGCACGGCGAGCTCACGGGCCCGTTCGCCGCGATCGCGGACAAGCTCGACGCGAGCCTCGAGCGGTTCGGGGTGCAGCGGTACGGGACCGTCGGCGAGGAGTTCGACCCGAACGTCCACGAGGCGCTCATGCACCAGACGGACCCCGAGGCCACCACCGCCACGGTGAACCTCGTCATCGAGCCGGGCTACCGCATCGGCGAGCGCGTCGTGCGCGCCGCGCGCGTCTCCGTCGTCGGCCCGGAGTAGCACCACCCCCGTGCCCGACGGCGCGGGCGCACCTTCCGCGCGAAGGTGCGCCCCGCCGTCGGGCACGGGACGATCACCACCGGGAGCGCCGCAGCGCCCCGGTCGAGCACCGCGAGGACAGACCCACGAGCACACGAGACACGACCCGGAGGGAGGCGCCGTGACCGGTCAGGACTGGATGGAGAAGGACTTCTACGCCGCGCTCGGCGTCCCCAAGGACGCCGACGACGCCGCGATCAAGAAGGCGTACCGCAAGCTCGCGCGGCAGCACCACCCCGACCACAACCCGGGTGACGACGCGGCCGAGGCGAAGTTCAAGGAGATCGGCGAGGCGTACGCCGTGCTGTCCGACCCGAAGGAGCGCGAGCAGTACGACGCGATCCGGGCGATGGCGGGCGGCGGTGCCCGGTTCTCCGCGGGGCCCGGCGGCGCCGGTGGCGCGGGCTTCGAGGACCTGTTCGGCGGCATGTTCGGCGGCGCCCCGGGCGGAGGGCGCGTGCGCTACTCGACCGGTGGTCAGGGCGGCGCCGGGTTCGAGGACATCCTCGGCTCGATGTTCGGCGGCGGAGCCGCGGGTCAGCGGTTCGCGGGCCCGGGTTTCGGCGGACCGCAGGCGGGGGCCGACGTCGCCGCCGCGACGACGCTCCCCTTCCGGCAGGCGGTCGAGGGTTCGACCGTCACGTTCACCGTCGACGGCCGCCAGGTGACCACGCGCATCCCGCCCGGCGTGCGGGACGGACAGAAGATCCGCCTGCGCGGCAAGGGCCGCCCAGGAAGCGCCGGCGGACCGGCCGGCGACCTCGTCGTCACCGTGCGCGTCACGCCGCACCCCGTGTTCGCGCTCGACGGGACCAACCTGCGCGCGAGCGTCCCCGTGACGTTCGCGGAGGCCGCGCTCGGCGCGACGATCTCCGTGCCGACCCTGGACGGGTCCACGGTAAAGGTCAAGGTGCCCGCGGGCACGCCGTCGGGCCGGACGCTGCGCGTCAAGGGTCGCGGCGTCCAGACGGCGAAGGGTGCGGGGGACCTGCTGGTCACGGTCCAGGTCGCCGTCCCGCAGAAGCTGTCGAAGGCCGCGCGCGAGGCTGTCGAGGCGTTCGCCGCCGAGACCGACGGGCAGGACGTGCGGGCCGATCTCGCGCGCCAGGCGGCGGAGTGACGGGGGTGGGGTCGTGAGCCAGGAGGTCCCCGAGGACGCGCCCGTCCTCGTCATCTCCCAGGCGGCGGCGCTCGCGGGCATGCACCCGCAGACGCTGCGCCAGTACGACCGCCTCGGGCTCGTCGTACCCCGCCGCGCCGCCGGGCGCGGTCGCCGCTACTCGCTGCGCGACGTCGCGAAGCTGCTCGAGGTGCAGCGCCTCAGCCACGACGAGGGCATCAACCTCGCCGGGATCCAGCGCATCCTGGCCCTCGAGTCGCAGGTCGAGCGGCTCGAGCGCCGGCTCGAGGCCCTGTCGGCGCGCGTCGAGCCCGGCGGGCGCGTGTTCGCCGCGGCGGCGAGCGGTGACGTCGTCGTGGTGCCGCGGGGCCGCAGCGTGCGCCGCGGCGTCGACGACGCCCTGCGCGAGACGTTCGCCGAGCACGCCGAGGCGCGCGCGCTCGTCATCTGGCGGCCGTCCGCCCGGCCGGACGCCGACGGCTGAACGCGCCCGAGGGGCAGCGGACCCGCGGCCGCGCCCCCGCAAGACTCATTTCGAAAGAATGATGTGCGCTAAATAAATGCACACGCTGCAATTGTTAGTCAGGCCTTGCTTGCTATACACGAGGGAATTCCGGGAATACCGTGGAGAACGGAAGCCCGGCCCCCCGGGTCCTCGGAGCGAGGAGACAACGATGAGCAGCCTCATGGAGATGCCCCAGGTCGTCGAGTGTTCCATCGACGGGTGCGGGTACAACCACGACCACGGGTGCCACGCGGGCGCCGTGACCATCGCCGGCCACGTCGGCGACGCGGAGTGCGCGACCTTCATCCCGCTCGGCACCAAGGGCGGGCTCGAGAAGGTCCTCGCTCACGTCGGCGCCTGCCAGCGCACGGAGTGCGTCCACAACGAGTCGCTCGAGTGCTCGGCGCCGTCGATCCGCGTCGGCGCGGGCCCGTCGAGCGAGATCAGCGCGGACTGCCTCACCTTCACGCCGCGCTGACGCGCGGCCGGCTCGGAGGCGGGCTGGCCACCCATCAGACCGCGAGGACGCCCCGCACCCCTGACGCCCCGGAACGAGCGATCGCCCGCTCGGGCCGGGGCGTCGTCGCGCCCGGCCTCGCGCCCGGACCGCTCAGCGTTGCAGCGTGTCGAGCAGCGCGACGGCGGCCGCGTGGGTCCCGGGCAGCGGCTCGGTCCACAGGCGCGGCGGACGGCGCAGGATCGCCGAGACGCCGAGCGAGAGCCCGGTGCGCTCGATACGACGGCGCAGTTCCGCCCGGACCGCCTCGCCGTCGACCAGGCGCTCACCGAGGACGACGAACAGCCCGTTGCCGAGCGACGCCATGGGGTGCCCGTCGCCGAAGGTCTGGGTCAGCGCGCGGCCCATCGCCGCCGACCGGGCGAAACGTTGCCACCCCGTCAGGTCGTCGACGGCCACGTCCACGACGAGCAGCCCGTGGGTGTCGCCGACCGGGACGCCCGAGCGTTGCGCTGCGCCGTACGTCTCGCGGAGGCGGTGCGTCAGGTACTGCGGCGTCGCGAGCCCGGACTCCGGGTCGAGGACCTCGGGGGAGACCGGGGTCGCGGCGTAGCCCTCGGCCCAGCCCACCGCGACGGCGCGCAGGAGCTCGAGATCGGGCTCGCGCTCGTGCGAGCGGTACAGGCACGCCACGTCGTCGATCGCCTCGCCGATGCCGACGCCGGCCTCGCCGCGTGCCTGCCCGAGCCGCTCCGCGGCGGGGGTGACGTCCTGGCGGTCGATCACCGCCTCGGCGAGCGCGTCCACGGCGGGGTGGTACCAGTCGCCGGGGCGCAGCCAGACGCTCTCGACGCTCCTCTCGCGCCAGGCCTCGCGCAGGCGCTCGGGGGCAGGCGCGGCGTACCCATGGATGTGTTCCATGTCCATGAGACGGGCGAGGACCTCGGTCATGACGCGGGTTCGGCGAGAAACTTCGCCGAGGTGCTGCAGCGGGTGAAAAGAACTGTCGGTAGCGGGTAAAGACAGGACGAAGCGGGACGGTTCACCCCCGTCCGAGACCGATGTCGTGGAACCCCTCCCCGGAACCTGGACAGGCGTCTACCATGAGCACCGTCGTACGTCTTGCTGCTGCAGGACGATGTCCAGGGCGGTGGCATGACTGAGGCGCGAACACAGGTGTCGGGCGAGGCGTTGAGCGACGCCGAGCTCATCACTGCTGTGCGTGGTGGAGACCCGAGCGCCTACGGTGCCCTGTACGAGCGGCACGCCGCTGCGGCGCACTCCGTGGCACGGCAGTACGTGCGGTCGGCGGTGGACGCCGACGACGTCGTCTCCGACGCCTTCGCCCGCACCCTCTCGGTCCTGCAGAACGGCGGCGGACCGGACGTCACGTTCCGCGCGTACCTCTTCACCGTCGTCCGGCGCCTGTCCTACGACCTCGTCAACGGTGCCCGGCGCACCCAGCCCACGGACGACGAGCGGACCTTCGAGTCAGCGTTCGGGCCGATGGCCTCGACGGAGGACCCGACGCTCGAGGGGTTCGAGCGCTCGATCGTCGCGAAGGCCTTCGCCGAGCTCCCCGAGCGCTGGCGCGCCGTCCTCTGGTACACGGAGGTCGAGAACCTCGCTCCCGCGGAGATCGCCCCGATCCTCGGTCTCACCGCGAACGGTGTCTCCGCCCTCTCCTACCGGGCGCGCGAGGGCCTGCGCCAGGCCTATCTCCAGCAGCACCTGACGTCAGTGCCCGCCGAGGAGTGCCAGGGCGTCAACCCCCTGCTGGGCTCCTACGTGCGCGGCGGCCTCGCGAAGCGCGAGACGGCGCGCGTCGAGAGCCACCTCGACGGCTGCGGCGAGTGCCGTGGGCTCGCGCTCGAGCTCGGCGACGTCTCGCACGGCATGCGGGCGGTCATCGCGCCCCTGGTCCTCGGGATCGGTGCGCTGGGGCTCGTCGGGACGGTGCTCCCGGTGTCCGGCGGGGCCGCGGTCGCAGGCGGCGCGGCGGCGGCCCTGGCCGGTGCCGGAGCAGGGCAGAGCGCCTCCGGCGGCGCTGCCGGTTCGGGCGGGGCAGGGTCAGGCGGGGCAGGTTCCGGGGGTGCGGCCGGATCGGGAGGCACGGCGTCCGGCGGGGCCACGGGTACTGGCGGTGCCGCGGGCACCGGCGGTGCCGCGAGCACCGGTGGGGCGGCGTCAGGCGGGGCGGCGGGCGCAGGCGGGGCGGCAGGCACCGGTGGCGTCGCGACCGGCGGGGCGGGCGCGGTCGGCGGTAGCGGGGCGGCAGCAGGGACAGGGGCCGCGGGAAGCGTGGTCGTGGGCGGTGGTGCGGCCGGCAGCGGTGCCGCAGCGGCGGGTGCCACGGCAGCGGGAGCCACCGCGGCGGCCGGCGGTGCGGGGGCAGCCGCAGCGGCTGGTGGCCTCGCCGCGCTCGTCGCGTCCGCGCCCCTCGCTGCGGCGGCCGTCGGTGTCGGGGTGCTCGCCGTGGCAGGGCTCGGTGTCGCGGGTGCGCTGGGCGTCTTCACGCCCAGCTCCACCCCGACACCCGAACCCACGGCTGCGACGAGCCCGTCGCCCAGCGCCTCGCCGGAGCCCTCCGGCTCCGCGACGACCGAACCGGCCACGACGCCCGACGACCCGTCGTCGGACCCCACGTCGCCGGCGAACATCCCGACCACGGCTCCCACGACCTCCACCGAGGAGGACCTGGTCGACGACCCCGCGCCGCTCGCCGACGTCCCGGGCGCCTCTCCCGTCGACCCGGGCGCGACCCCGGTCGATCCTGTTCCGCTGCCCGTCGGGCCGACGCCGGGTCCGGTGGAGCCCACGCCTGGCCCGACCGAGCCGCCGCCCGCGCCGCCGGCGCCGCCCGCGCTCGAGCTCTCGCTCGGGACGGTCACGCTCGCCGCGCGCGAGCCTGCCGACCTCACCGTCATCGCGGCCAACACCGGTGGCCGCGCCGCCGAGGAGGTCCTCGTCGAGGTGACCCTGCCCGAGGGGGTCGCGGCGGGCACCTCCTCGCTCGTCCCGGGCGGCGCGTCCGTCGCGCCCGCGCTCCGGACGGCGGCGCTGCCGTGCGGCTCCGCAGTGGCTCAGGAGGACGGGACGAGCCTCGTCACGTGCTCCGTCGGCGTGCTCTCGCCCGGCGCGAGCCAGGACCTCGTGGTCCAGGTGACGGCGCAGTCCGGCGGCGAGTACTTCTTCCACGGCGTCGCGCGGGCCAAGGGCATCGAGCCCGTCCGCAAGGCGTTCCGGCCGACGTCCGTCCGCTACTACGGCGCCGAGGTGCGCGTCGCGCCCGTGTACCCCGAGGGGCGGGCGTTCGCGCTGACGAACCCCGGGACCGTGGACATGGCGCTCGAGGTGCGCAACGCGGGCGACAAGGTCGCGAGCCGGCCCTCGGTCGAGTTCGCGCTCCCGGACGGTGTGGTCCTCGTGACCGACGACGACGGCACACAGCGCGCGGACGGCTGGACCTGCGAGGCCGGCGACCGCTCGGAGGTCTCGTGCACCAGCGAGATCGAGCTCGCGCCGAGACAGCGTGCGAGCTTCGCGGTGGACCTGCTCGCCGACGCCGCTGACGCCGACGGTGCGCGCCACACGGTGACGGTCAGCGGCGACGCGGTGGACGCGCACGACGGCGCGACGACCGTCGTGCTGGACGTCGCCGAGGCGTGGGCCGGCGCCGAGGACGGGCTGACGCAGCCGGTCGTGCCGCAGTGCGGCGTCCCGGGCGACCCCGAGGCCGCGTCGATCCGGGCCGGGTACACCAACACGACGGCCTACGACGACCTCACGATGACGGCGGAGGCGGCGGGGTCGGTCGCGACGTCGGTCGTGGCCCGCGGGGAGACCCGCGAGCTGCGCGTCGACGACGGCGTGCGGTTCCCCGCCGGGTCCGCCGCCGTCGTGCTCGCGACGACGATCGCGGACGAGACGTTCGAGCACCGGCTCGACGCTGGACCCTTCGAGGCCCTGGACTGCTGGGACCCGACGTGGCTCACCACGGCCGACGTCGGCGTCACGGCAGAGAACGTGGACGGCACCGTCCGGTACACGGCCGACGTCACGAACGACACCGACGTCGCGATGGACGTGCGTCTGCTCGCCCCGACGGGCGGCACGTGGGACGCGGTCGCGGACTCGGACGCTGCCCGGCTCACCGCCGAGGGCGGGACCGGCGCCATGGTCCTGGAGACCGGTCTGCGCGAGATCCCGCGCGGGAACGCGGTCCTGCGCCAGTACCGCTGGCACGCGGACGCGGACGGCGACGCGAAGGGGTACCAGAGGCTCCTGCCGATCCTCCTGGACGCGCAGCGGATCGCGCCGGCCGTGGCCGAGCCGAGCGTCGGGCAGTGCGTGTTCGACCCGGCGACGGACACGTCGTCCGCGCCCGTCACGCTGCGCTACGACAACTTGGCGTCGACGCTGCCCGTCCTGTTCACCGTCGCTGGGCACGCGGACCTGACGCGCACCGTCCCGGCCGGGACGTCTCTCGACGTCGACCTGCCGCGCGCCGGCGCCGCCCCGGTCTCGTACACGCTGCGCACCGACGGCGCACGGCCCGTCGACCGCGCGGTCCCGGCCGTGGACTGCTTCGTGTGGTCGGTCGCGGGCGAGGCCTCGTCGCGGTGGTCGGCAGAGTCGGGGTCCGTGGTCGTGGACGGGGTGTTCCGCAACGGGCACGCGGCGGCGCCGCTGCGCGTGGTGATGGACGCGGGCGAGCTGGGTGTCACGGAGCCGGTGGAGGTCGCGCCGGGTGCGGAGGCGTCGTTCACGGTCGACACGGGTTCGCGCGACGTCGCGGCCGGTGCGGTGACGTTCCGGGTGATCCGGCTGGACGGGTCCGAGGGGTCGCGCGAGGTGCCGGCGAGGTTCGCGGCGGTGCGGTACGCCCCGTCGGCGGCTGCCGCGCCGAGCGTGGGCGAGTGCGTGTTCGACCCGGCGACGGACACGTCGTCCGCGCCGGTGTCGCTGCGGTTCGACAACGCGGCGTCGACGGTGCCGGTCGTGTTCGCGGTCGAGGGTCGCGACGACGTCACGGTCTCCGTCCCGGGTGGTGCGGTGCGCGACGTCCAGGTGCCGGGCGGCGTGGGCCAGCAGGGTGCGACCGCCGTGGTGCTCGCCGACGGCGCCGCGATCGCGACGCACGCGATCCCCGCCGTGGACTGCTTCCGCTGGTCCGTCGACGGCGCGGTGTCCTCCGGCTGGGTCGTCGACGCCGGGACCGGCTCGGCCGTGCTCACGGGCACGTTCCGCAACGACCACCGGGCCGCGACGCTGCGGGTCGTGCTGGACGCGGGCGCACTCGGTAGCACCGAGCCCGTCGACGTCGCGCCCGGCACGAGCGCGACGCTCACGCTCGGGACGCGCCTGCGCGACCTCCCGGCCGGGTCGGTGACGTTCCGCGCGCAGCGGACCGACGCGACGGGCGGCTCGCACGACCTCGTGCGGTCGTACGACGCGTTCTCGTACGTGCCGGCCTGGGCCACGACCGCGACGGTCGAGACACGCTGGCAGGACGGCTCGGTGAAGATCGTCGGCACGCTGACCAACGACTCGCCCGAGACGATCGACGCGCGCATGCTCGGCGGCCGGTTCGGGGACTCGGCGCCCGTGCAGAAGATCGCTCCCGGGCAGACCGCGACCTTCACGATCGACACGCGCTCGCTCGAGGTGAAGCCCGGAACCGTCTCGTTCTGGCAGTACCGCTGGGTGCACGGCAAGGGGTTCGCGGACACGGCGCTGACCGCCCGGTTCTCCGGTACGGCCTACGTGCCGGACTGGGACGCGACCGCCACCGCGACGGCGCAGTGCGTCGCCGACGCCGCGGTGCTGACCGCGAGCCTGCGCAACGACTCGGACGAGCCCATGCACGTCGTCGCGCGGACACCGGTGGGTGCGCACGACCTCGGCGAGGTGGCGCCCGGCGAGGTCGCTTCCGTCGAGATCCCGACCGGCGCCCTGACCCTCGACGGCGGCGAGGTCGCGTTCGACCTGGCGCGCACGGTCCTCGGCCGGACGTTCACCCACACCGTGGCTGCGACGTTCGGCGCGGTTGACTGCGCGGTCGTCGCACCGGCGGCGAGCCTCGTGCTCGCAGACCCGACCTATGACGACGCCCGCGACCACTCGTTCCGGGCGGTCTCCCTGCTCCTCGACAACTCCGGGTCGAACGTCCCCGTGGCGTTCACCGTCAGCGGTGCCGCCTCGGGCGCCTGGGAGCTCGCGGCCGGCGAGCAGCGGACCGTGCCGCTGGGCGAGGCCCCGTGGACGGGTGCATCGTACGCCGTGCAGGCCGGCTCGTGGGCGCAGACGTTCACGGTCGAGGCCTTCACCGCCGCGCCGCAGTGCGCCCCGGCGTGGGTCTGGTCGACCTGGTACCGGCACGACGCGACGGTCTCGTACAAGGGCTGGAACTACGACGCGCGGAACGGGAGCATCGCCGTCGCCCCGGACGACCGGTGGACCGGCTGGCTGTTCTGGGAGCGAAGCACCCGCTGCGGCGCGGGCTGAGCCGCCTACCGCGAGGTAGAACCGCAGGTCGCGACGTAGAACCCGGCGGCTTCTACCTCGCGACGTGCGGTTCTATCTCGCGGCCGGTGACCGCCCGCTACCCGAGGATGCCGTCGATCGCCTCGTCCACGGGGCGATCGCCGCCGACGAGGTCGATCACCAGGCCGGCCGTGCGCGGCTCGTGGAGCACGGCCGCGATCACGAGGGCGACGTCGTCGCGCGTGACCTCCTCGCGCTCGCGACCGGCACCGGCCTTGCGCCGCTTGCCCCGGGGACGGCCGCCGTCCTCGTCGACCGGTGCGAGCGCGACGAGGCCCACGCCGGGCTCGTCGGTGAGGCGACCGGGGCGCACCACGGTCCACCGCAGGCCGTCGCGCGCGCGCAGGTCGTCCTCCGCGGCGGCCTTGGCCTGGAGGTAGGCCCAGAAGGTGTCGTCGATCTCGTCGGGTCGCTCGTCCGACCGCGCCGCCTCCGTGCCGCGCGACGAGACGAGGACGTAGCGCTCGACCCCCGCACGCTCGGCGGCGTCGGCGAGCAGGACCGCGCCGGCACGGTCGACGGTGTCCTTGCGCTCGGCGCCGCTGCCCGGGCCGGCGCCGGCGGCGAACACGACGGCGTCCGCACCCTCCAGCTCGAACGAGACGGCGACGGCGTCGTCCTCCTCGAGGTCGACGAGGGCCACGTGCGCCCCGATCTCCGTGAGGTCCGTGATCTGCGAGGCGGAGCGGACGAAGGCCACCACGTCGTCGCCGCGCTCCACCAGGGTCCGGGCCAGGCGACGGCCGACCTGGCCGTGACCTCCCGCGATGACTGTGCGCATGGGCCGAACGTAGCGCCGTCGAGCGGCACCTGCCCGTCGAGCAGCGTCGTCGGGGGCCTGTGACGGGAGGGCCCGACAGGGAGACGCTGCCGGGCCGGCGGGTCCCCACGTACCCCCACGTCGTCCCGCGGCCCGGCAGCGCAGGGTCCTCAGGCGGCGTCCCCCGAGCTGCCGAGGACGACGGGGGTCTGCGGGTCGAACCGGTAGCCCAGGCCGCGCACGGTCGTGATGACGTGCTCCAGGCCGAGCTTCTCCCGCAGACGGCGGACGTGGACGTCGATGGTGCGGCTGCCCGCCGCGACGGCGTGGTCGCCCCACACGGTGTCGAGCAGCTCCGCGCGCGTGACGACGCGGTGGGACGAGCGCGCGAGGTAGGAGAGCAGCTCGAGCTCGCGGTGCGTGAGGCGCGTGCGGCGTCCCTCGACCGTCACCGAGCGGTCGACGGGGTCGACGACCACGCGCGGCACCGGCGACAGGGTGGCGAGCCGCTCGCGGAACGCGGCGATGTCCTGGACCGGCGAACGCTGCCCGGCGACGGGGTCCTGGCTCGGCTCGGCGAGCGCGAGAGCGGTGTACGTCTCGGCGCTCGGCAGCCAGTCGCGGGCGAGCTCCCCGAGGGCCTCCGCCAGCTCGACGAGCTCGGCGGCCGGTGTCTCGCCCGGCGCGGCGTCGACACCGACGTACAGCACGAAGCCGGGGTTGCGACGGGGAGTGGTCGGGCTGACGACCGCGGCCTGCGCGACCGGTGCCGTGCGGGGCGAGGTGCCGTGCGGCGTCGGGACGGTGGCCGTGCGAGGACGGCGGTGCGTGGGGCGGGGTGCGGTGAGGGTGGTCATGGTGGCTCCGGGTGCGTCGGGCCGACGGCGGCACCGGAGGTCCGGCGGGGTCGGCAGGGTCAGGGTCTGAACGGGCGGGAGAGGCGTTCAGGCCTGACAACAGACGCACATGACCGCGCCCGGGAGCACGCCGGACGGCGTGCTGGCGGGACGGGTCGAGGTGCTCACGAGAGGCAGCATGGCAGGGCGCGAGCGGGCGCGCCAAGAGGTAGCGTGGAAAGTCTCACGGTGCGAGACGGATCCGTCTCGCTCAGCGAGCCGCCGGCTCGCACTGACGCGTCAGACGACGCCGTACAGCCGGTCGCCCGCGTCGCCGAGACCCGGGACGATGTACGCCTTCTCGTTGAGGCGCTCGTCGACCGACGCCACGACCACGTGCACGTCCACGCGGTCGCCGACGGCGGCCTGCAGCACCTGCAGGCCCTCGGGAGCGGCGAGCAGGCACACGGCCGTGACGTCGCGCGCCCCGCGCGCGAAGACGTAGTCGATCGCGGCGACGAGCGTCCCGCCCGTCGCGAGCATCGGGTCGAGGAGGAACACGTGCCGGCCCGTGAGGTCGTCCGGCAGGCGGTTGGCGTACGTGATCGCCTCGAGGGTCTCCTCGTCGCGCTGCATCCCGAGGAAGCCGACCTCCGCGGTCGGCAGGAGACGCGTCATGCCCTCGAGCATCCCGAGACCCGCGCGCAGGATCGGGACCACGAGCGGGCGCGGCTCGGCGAGCCGCACGCCGACGGTCGTCGTGACCGGGGTCTCGATCTCGTGCGGCTCGACGCGCACGTCGCGCGTCGCCTCGTACGCGAGGAGCGTGACGAGCTCGTCGACGAGGAGCCGGAACGTCGGCGACGCCGTGTCCTTGTTCCTCAGGACGGTGAGCTTGTGGGCCACCAGCGGGTGGTCGGCGACGTGCAGGCGCATGGGCTCCACGGTACTGGACGGCCGGCGCGGGTTGTCAGCGTCACGGCGGTCTATAGCCTGGAGGGCGGCTGACACGTTCGGGAGGGCTCCGGCCTGTCAGCACGCTGCCGCTCCATGGGGCGGTGTTCCGCTGACAGCTCCGGAGGTCCCGTGCCCGACGACGTCCCGCACCTCGGCGACACGTCGCGCCCCGGCCTCGCCCTCCCGTGGCCCGAAGGGGAGTTCCCGCCCGTCGCGCTCTCCGCGCGCCGCCAGGTGTGGGACGCGCTCATGGGGCTCGCGCTGCACGAGGCGACCCACGCCCTCGCGAGCGACGACGTGCCCGTGGGGGCGCTCGTCGTCGGGCCGGACGGGCGCCTGCTGGGCATCGGCCGCAACCGCCGCGAGGAGACCGGCGACCCCACCGCGCACGCCGAGGTCCTCGCGCTGCGGCAGGCCGCGGTGACGCTCGGGACGTGGCGGCTCGAGGGGTGCACGCTCGTCGTGACGCTCGAGCCGTGCGTCATGTGCGCCGGGGCGCTGGTTCTGGCGCGGGTCGAGCGGCTCGTGCTCGGCGCGTGGGACCCCAAGGCCGGCGCGACCGGCTCGGTGTGGGACCTCGTGCGCGACCAGTCCGCGAACCACGAGGTCGAGGTCGTGCCGGGCGTGCGGGCGGACGAGTGCGGGCAGCTCCTGCGGGACTTCTTCTCGACGCAGCGTTGATCAGCGGGTCCCTGTGGTCCGGGGTGCGGCCGTCCGGGACGCCGCCGCCGGGTCGGCGTCAGGTCAGGGCGTCCGTCAGCGCCGTGAGGGTCTCGGAGACGCCGGCCTCGACCTTGAGGGTCGCCAGCGGGTCGCCGCGGGTGGCGCCGCGGTTGACGATGACGACGGGCTTGCCCGCCTTCGCCGCGTGGCGCACGAACCGCAGCCCGCTCATCACCGTGAGCGACGACCCGGCGACGAGCAGCGCGTCCCCCGCGTCGACCATCGCGTACGCGCGCTGCACGCGCTCGCGCGGCACGTTCTCACCGAAGTAGACGATCTCCGGCTTGAGGACGCCGCCGCAGAACTCGCACGGGGCGGGGCGGAAGTGCGACGTGCGCTCGATGACCGCGTCGGCGTCGGGCGCGATCTCGACGTCGCCCACGTCGCCGATCGACTCGAGGAAGCCCGGGTTGAGGGCCGAGAGCCGCTCCGCGAGGTGCTCGCGCGAGACCACCCGTCCGCACTGCAGGCAGATCACGCGGTCGTACCGGCCGTGCAGGTCGATGACGTTGCGGCTCCCCGCGTCCTCGTGCAGCAGGTCCACGTTCTGCGTGATGAGCCCGACGAGCACGCCCGCATCCTCGAGGCGGACGAGCGCGCGGTGCCCAGCGTTCGGGCTCGTGCGGTGCACGTGCTGCCAGCCGACGTGGTTGCGCGCCCAGTAGTGGCGGCGGAACGCCTCGTCCTGCACGAACTGCTGGTACGTCATGGGGTTGCGCGGGGGCGAGTCGGGCCCGCGATAGTCCGGGATGCCGGAGTCCGTCGACACACCCGCGCCCGTGAGCGCCGTGACCCGCAGGCCCCGCAGCAGCTCCGCGGCGTCCGCGACGGTCCCCGTGCGCGGGGCCGGTCCCGTGCCCGACGGCGGCGGCTGGCTCGGCCGCCACGCGAGCCTCGACGAGACGGTCGGGACGGGCGACGGCGGCACGTCGGCGGCGGAGGTCGCGACGTGCGCGGGGGAGGTGCTGGGGCCGGGAGGCGTCGGGTCGGGCACGCATCCACGGTACGACGACGGCGGCCTGGGCGAGGGTGGTCCCGTGCCGCCGCCCGCCTGAGCGGCGGTCACGACGGGCGTGCCGGTGATGTTAGCCTTACCTAAGCATCGACGGCCATCGACGAGAGGCAGGCATGTCGACCACTCCCACGCAGGCTCCTCGGCGCGCGCGCCCGCAGACCGTCCTCGACGTCCTCGAGACGACGTGGATCGCCCCGCACATGGTGCGCGTCGTCGCCGGCGGGCCCGGTTTCGCGGGCTTCCAGAGCAACGAGTACACCGACAAGTACGTCAAGGTGCTGTTCGCGAAGCCCGAGCTCGGCCTCGAGCCGCCGTACGACGTCGCGGCGCTCCGTGAGACGCTCGCCCCCGAGGACCTTCCCGTCACCCGCACGTACACCGTCCGCTGGGTCGACGACGCGGCGCAGCGCCTCGCGATCGACTTCGTCGTCCACGGCGACGAGGGCATCGCGGGGCCGTGGGCCGCGAACGCTCGGCCGGGGGACCGGATCGTGCTCTCCGGCCCCGGTGGGCTCTACGCCCCGGACCCGGGCGCCGACTGGCACCTCCTCGTCGGGGACGACTCCGCGATCCCCGCGATCTCGGCCGCGCTCGAGGCGCTGCCCCGCGACGCCGTCGGGCTCGCGCTCGTCGAGGTCGGCACGGAGGCCGACGTCCAGGCGGTCGGCGCGCCCTCGGGCGTCGAGGTCACGTGGCTCTACCGCCGCGACGGCGCCGCCGGGACGACGACGCTCCTCCCCGACGCGGTGCGCGCGGCACCGTGGCTCGACGGCCGCGTGCACGTCTTCGCGCACGGCGAGCGCGAGGCGATGAAGGCGCTCCGCCGTGTCTTCGCCGAGCGCGGGGTGCCGCGCGCGGACCTTTCACTGTCCGGCTACTGGGCGTACGGACGCGCCGAGGACCGGTTCCAGGCCGAGAAGCGCGAGCCCATCGGCCAGATCTTCGAGGACTGAGAGAGACCATGAACGCACTGACCCACCGCGGCACCGCCGCGACCCGCCGTGCCGCCCTCGCGGGCGTCTCGGCCCTCGCGCTGCTGGCCCTCGCGGCCTGCTCCGCCGACTCCGGTGACGACACCGCGGACGGCGACGCCGCGACGTCGGGCACGGAGACCGCAGCGGGCGAGCAGTTCCCCGTGACGGTCGACACCGCCTTCGGCGAGGTCGAGATCCCCGAGGAGCCGACGCGCGTCGTCGCGCTCGGGTGGGGCGACGCCGAGACGGCGCTCGCCCTGGGCGTCGAGCCCGTCGGGGCGAGCGACTGGCTCGCGTTCGGCGGCGACGGCGTCGGGCCGTGGCTCGAGGACGCCTACACCGAGTCGCCCGAGATCATCGGCACGCTCGAGCCCTCCTACGAGCAGATCGCCCTGCTGGACCCCGACGTCATCCTCGACGTGAAGTCGTCGGGCGACCCCGAGCGGTACGAGCGCCTGTCGGAGATCGCGCCGACCGTCGGCATCCCGGAGGGCGGCGAGTCGTACCTGGCGTCCCTGGAGGACCAGGTCGACATGATCGCCGCAGCGCTCGGTCGCAGCGACGCGGGCGACGACCTGCTCGCCGAGGTCGACGACGCGTTCGCCGCCGCGCGCGAGGAGAACCCCGACTTCGAGGGCAAGACCGCCGTCATCGGGTCCTACTGGGCCGAGGGCTTCGGCGCGTACGTGTCGTCGTCGAGCCGCGGTGAGTTCATGCAGAAGCTCGGGTTCGTCACCAAGCCCGAGATCGACGAGGCCGCGGGCGAGGAGTTCTCCGCGAACCTCGGCACGGAGAACGTCGAGCTGCTCGACGCCGACCTCACCGTCATCCAGCCCATCGGCTTCACCGCGGCCGAGGTCGAGGCGCAGTCCGCGTTCCAGACCGTCCCGTCCGTGGTCGACGGGCGCTACGTCGTGTTCGACGACCCGGACCTGTCCAGCGCGTTCTCGCTCGGCACGCCGACGGCGATGATCTACGCGATCGACAACGTCGTGCCGCTGTTCGCCGAGGCGCTCGCGGGCAGCTGACCGGGTCGTTGATCGGTCGGCTGACTGGACAGCCAGGACGCCGATTCGGTGTCCGGGGCCGGGACCAGGTATCCTTCCTGGGCCGGTGTCCCCGGCGAAGGTAGCGTGTCCGAGCGGCCTAAGGAGCACGCCTCGAAAGCGTGTGTGGGTGAAAGTCCACCGTGAGTTCGAATCTCACCGCTACCGCCACCCGAAGGGCCCCACCCGCAGAATCCTGCGATGGTGGGGCCCTTCGTCGTACCCGACCCTCCGTCTTCACGCCGTTGTGCTCCGCGGACTGGACGAGCGGACGACGTCGGACGCCTGTTCTGGCAAGGTGTCGACGGTGGAGATCCTGCACGTGGCCCATCGGGAGGACTGGGAGGCGGCCCTCCGCAGCGGCGCCTATCAGGTCTCGACGCGCGGGGCGAGCCTGGATGAGGTGGGCTTCATCCACGCGTCCTACCCTCACCAGCTCGCCGCGGTGGCCGAGTTCGTGCACGCGGGCGACGAGGCCGACCTGTGCGTCCTCGTCCTGGACATGGACGCGATCCAGGCAGCAGGGACCCGCGTCGTCGACGAGGACGGCGGGAGGGGCGAGCTGTACCCGCACATCTACGGTCCGATCGAGCCGCGATTCGTTACCGCCGTGCGCCCGGCGGGATTCGATGAAGCCGGCCGGTTCCGGTGGTGACCGCCGTGATCCGGTCCGGGGGTCGGGCTGGACATACCGTCGCACCGAGCCCAGAGCCGGCCACCACTCCCGTCCTCCGCCCCGGGGCCGCGAGCGCCGAGCAGGCGTGACGACCAGGCCCCCGAGGCGACGACGTCGACGCGAGCACCACGAGAAGCCCCCCACCGCAGCCGCTGCGACCATGATGTGTATGGCCGCCCAAGACCTCGGACCCCGCTGGAGAGTTCTGTTAGTCACGCTGGGTACGTCGTTGGGCGTCCTCGGACTGGTGCTCGGCAACACGGTCTGGGATGCGCCCACTCTCTGGGGGCGCTGCATGATCGGTGGGTACCTCTTGGGCGGGGCGTATTCGCCCTTCGGTACTTTCGCCAGCGCGGCGACGACGCCTGAACCCAGCGCGTGCTCCGCGCGCCGCAATCGCCGTTCACTCCACCGTGCGAGTCGGCTCCCAGGCGGGCCCCGCGCGCTCCGCATCCTTGAGGGCCCGAGAGCAGGTCGGTGCCGAGTCCGTCCGGGTGCACCGACGTGCGTGAGACGAACTGGCCGCCCGCGATGAATCCGAGAGGAGAATGCAGGCTCAGCCGCCGGTGAACATGGAGATGAACAGCTCAACATCCACCGCCAGGCACGGCTCGTCGAGCGCGGCGAGCGCGTCGTTCCAGGCGTCCGACCTGATCCCGACGGCATCCTGCAGGTTGGCGACCCCGTGGCTGACAGCACTGTCCCCGCTCGAGGGGATGCGGTCGAGTGAGCGTGCCGCGACGGCGTACCAGCCCTGCTGCTCCTGGGCGGCCATGCGGCCCTCGCTCAGCGCGACGTCCGCGTTCTCCACGATCGTCATCACGTCGGAGACAGCCGCGCACGCGGCAGCGTCCTGCGCCACGTCGTCCCCGGGAGCATCAACCTGGGCCACCTCTCCCGTGGGCTCGGTCTGCGTGCTGCTTGCGCTACCGCAGCCAGCCACCATCAGCGCCACCAGCACCAGAGCTGAAACCCCGGCCGCCTTGCTTCCTCGCATGAACGCACCCCCGTTCTGACCGTGTGTGGCCAGAGACTACACAAGGCCGACGCCCCGCCGTCGACCGCTGCGACGTCCTTGGAGACCGCTGAGGCCGTTGCGATGCGGTCCCGGTGGTCGCGACATGTGTTCGTCCTCCACTCGTGACCAGATGGTTTCGTTCGGACTCTGGCCTAACCGCACCCCGACCGATAGTGTGCAGGAGACCGAACAAATCCCGGATCCCAGTCCGGCGCACGAAGAGCAACGAGGCCTTCATGTCGTATCGATCATCCCCAGCACCCCGACCTTCGAGGCGTGATCCCGTGAACACTGCACCCAGCCGGTCCCGATCCCGTACAGCGGGGGTGGCGCTCGCCGCCGCCACCGCCCTCGCCGCGGGGGCGCTCGCCGCACCCGCTGCCGCAGCGCCCCTGCCCAGCGCGAAGCCCGGCGCGTCGGTCGACGGCCCGGCCGACATCAACGGCTACCGCAGCGTCGGCTACGTCATGTCCGACTCGCGCGTCACCCGCGACTTCCAGGTGGCCGACCTCGTCCGCACCGGCGCGATCGAGGACCTCACCCACATCAACTACGCCTTCGGCAACGTCACGACCGACCTCGTGTGCGACATCGCCGACGTCCCCGGCGAGGGCGACCCGATCAACGACTTCGTCGCGGAGGTCGCCGCCAAGGACTCCGTCGACGGCAAGGCCGACAAGCCCGGCCAGGCGCTCGCGGGCAACTTCAACCAGCTCCGCAAGCTCAAGGCGGTGAGCCCGGAG
Source organism: Cellulosimicrobium sp. BMG9.23 (assembly GCF_059159985.1). Lineage (NCBI taxonomy): Bacteria > Bacillati > Actinomycetota > Actinomycetes > Micrococcales > Promicromonosporaceae > Cellulosimicrobium > Cellulosimicrobium sp. BMG9.23. The sequence goes on along the minus strand of NZ_JBZGBZ010000005.1, from coordinate 190,619 downwards.
ACAAAGATCCTCATCTCCCTGGGCGGCTGGACCTGGTCCGACAACTTCTCCGAGGCGGCCTCGACGCCCGAGGGGCGCACCGCGCTCGTCGACTCGTGCCTCGACCTCTACATCGACGGCGACCTGCCGGAGATCGACGGCAAGGGCGGCCCGGGCGCGGCGGCCGGCATCTTCGACGGCATCGACATCGACTGGGAGTGGCCCGTCACCGGCGGTGAGACGGCCAACGCCCGCCCCGAGGACAAGGAGAACTTCCTGCTCCTCATGGAGGAGTTCCGGGCCGAGCTCGACGCGCGCGGCGCGGAGGACGGCGAGGACTACCTGCTCACCGCGTTCGCCCCGGCGGGCGGCTGGAACGCCGGGCAGGGCGGCTGGCTCGACCCGCGCCTGTTCGCCGTCGTGGACTTCCTCAACGTCCAGGGCTACGACTTCCACGGCGGCTGGGTGCCGAACCAGACCGGCCACCAGGGCAACCTGCACCCCGACGGCACGCAGAACTGGGGCCTCGGGCTCGACGGCGCGCTCGGCATGTACGTGAACGCCGGGGCGGACCCGTCGCAGATCAACGCGGGTCTCGCGGCGTACGGGCACGGCTGGTACGGCGTCGAGGACGGCTCGCAGGCCTGGCAGCCGGCCGCGGGGTACGTGGGCACGAAGACCTACGCCGAGCTGCGGTCGTTCGGGGAGGCCTTCTTCGACCCCGAGATCGGCGCGAGCTGGCGCTATGACGGCGACCAGTGGTGGAGCTACGACGACCCGACGTCGGTCACCGCCAAGGCCGAGTTCGTCGCGACACAGGGCTACGGCGGCGCGATGTGGTGGGACCTCTCGGGCGACTACCGCAACGAGCTCGGCGACGCACTCGGTTCGACGCTGCGCGCGGCGACTCCCGGCCCCGGCGTGGCGGACGAGTGTGCGGTCCCCTGGTACGGCACCGGCGTGTACACGGGTGGCGAGGTCGTCTCGCACGAGGGCTCGGAGTACAAGGCCCAGTGGTGGACCCGCAACCAGGAGCCGGGCGCGAGCACCGCGTGGAAGAACATCGGCCCCTGCGGCACGGCGCCCGAGGTCGAGGTCGCCGACTGCTCGGCGGAGTGGTCGCGGGAGACCGTCTACACCGGTGGGCAGAAGGTCTCCCGCGCGGGCGTCACCTACGTGGCCCAGTGGTGGACGCGGGGCGAGCTGCCCGGCTCCGTGACGTGGGGCGCGTGGGACCCGGTCGGTCTCTGCGCGTGAGCTGACGACGGCCGGGTGACCACCCGGCCAGACGACGACGGCGGGCCCGGTCAGACGACCGGGCCCGCCGTCGTGCCGCAGGGACGTTCAGCCCGCGCGCGCGTCGCGGCGCAGGTAGTTCCAGGCCAGGGCGCAGCAGACGATGCCGTTGACCAGCCCGACGACCACGTCCGCCGGCCCGTGCGCGCCGCGGTACAGGCGCGAGAACCCGATCGCGAGCGGGACGAGGCAGCACAGCACGGTCACGACCACGCGGAGCACGGGGTGCGTGATCCGCTGCGCGAGCAGGGCCAGGGTCAGGTAGAACGCGGCCGCCGCACCGGTGTGCCCGGACGGGAAGCTCGACGTCGGCGGCGACTCGTCGAGACGCTCGACGTCGGGCCGCTCACGGCCCACGACGATCGAGGACGTGAGGAAGATCAGCGCCTGCAGCGCGACGGCGAGCGCCGGCACGATCGCGAACCACCACTGCCGCGTCCGCCACCAGACGAGCAGCACCGTCAGCAGCGTGCCGCCGATGATGAACTCGGTCGTGCCGATCAGCGACAGCACGTCGGTGATCGCGTCCCACGTGGGGGTGCGACGCTCCTCGAGCCACCGGTTGACCGCCACCTCTCCCGGGAGGTCGCCGAGCGGACCGGTGATGAGGAAGCCCGTCGCGACGATGAGGACCCAGAGCAGCGCGCCGGGCAGGAAAGCGCGGAGCCCGACGTCGCGCAGCACCTCCTTCGCCGTCGGCCGGGTCGTGTCGGTCTCGTAGCGGTGCACGAAGGAGTGCATCAGGCCTCGTTCCGGGGAGCGGCACCGGGGGTGCCGGGGGTGAGGGTGGTCGTCCACCCGTGGTAGCCGACGGCGGACGCGCCGGCCACGGCGCCGCCGAGCAGGAGCCCGGCGACCACGTCGGACGGGAAGTGCGCGCCGAGGAGCACGCGGTCGGCGGCGGTGACGAGCCCGAGCGTCGTCGCACCGGCGACCGCCGCGACGCGGCCGCGCCGGCCGAGCAGCGGCCAGACGAGGACCGTGAGCGCGACCCCGACGGCCGCGGCGTTCATCGCGTGACCGGAGGGGAAGCTGCTGCCAGGGACCGTCGTGACGACCTCGTCCACGACGGGACGGGCGCGGTCGACGAGCTCCTTCGCACCGAGCCCGATGGCCCACGCTCCCCAGATGGTCCCGGCGGCCCACGCCGCGCGCGTGGCGAGACCGTGCCGTCGCCACGCCCAGACGCACACGCCCATCGCGCCGATGTTGAGCCACCGTGCCGCGAGGACCTCCTGGCCCACGAGCAGTCCGCGCTCGAGCACCGGCCGCTCCGCGGTGAACCGGGTCGCCGCCGCGACGGCGGCCCGGTCGGCGTCGACCACGAGGCCCGACTCGGCCCGCACGAGCCATGCCAGCGCGAGGACCGGGACGGACGCCACGACGCCGTAGAGCGCGGCGCGTGAGAGCGCGCGTCGTCGCAGCTTGTCGGCAGGCACCCCCGGACAGTAGCGGCAGAGAACGGCTCTCGCGCGAAATCTGCCGGGTTGACCAGGGCTGCCAGGTGCGTCAGGTCCGCGAGGTCAGGCGGGGAGCGCGGCCACCGCCTCGATCTCGACGAGTGCGCCCGGCCGGCCGATCCCGACGCGGAGCACGGTCACCGCGGCGGGATGGGGCCCCCACACCTCGCCGACGACGGCGAAGCCCTCCATGAGGTCGGCCTCGGGCGCCAGGTAGATCGCGAGCCGGGCGACGTGCTCCGGACCCGCACCCGCGGCGTCGAGCACGGCGAGGACGTTGCGCAGGGCCTGGGCGGTCTGCTCGGCGATTCCGCCCTCGACGATCTCGCCGTCGGGGCCGGTCCCGTCCTGGCCGCCGACGTAGAGCGTTCGGCCGGTCTCGACGATCGTGCCCTGCGAGAACGCCGGGTTCGTGTGCAGCCCGGGCGGGTTGACGTGCGTGACGGTCGGCGAGCTCATCCTGGTCCTCCTGGCTGGTCGATCTGTGGACGGTCGGTCACCATCGACGGTACGGGCCACCCCCCACACCGCTGAGTGCTGGGTATTTGTCGTCCATGGGTTTCGTGAACGACAAATAACCAGCACTCAGCGGGCTGGGTCGGCCGCGGCTGTGTAGGAATGGACACGTGAAGCAGTCAGCAGGGCTCGTGCTCTACCGCGTGCGCGACGGCGTCGTCGAGGTGCTGCTCGGGCACATGGGCGGTCCGCTGTGGGCGCGCAAGGACGCCGGCGCGTGGACGATCCCCAAGGGCGAGATCGACCCGGACGAGGAGCCGCACGCCGCGGCGCTGCGCGAGTTCGCCGAGGAGCTCGGCGTACCGGCGCCGACGAGCGACGAGCCCGACGTCGACCTCGGGACGGTGCGGCAGCGCGCGGGCAAGCTCGTCACGGCGTGGGCGCGCGAGGGCGACCTCGACGTGTCGGCGATCGTGAGCAACGCCTTCGCGATCGAGTGGCCGCCGCGGTCCGGGCGGATGCAGGAGTTCCCCGAGCTCGACCGCGCCGGATGGTTCCCGCTCGCGACGGCGCGGGGCCTCGTGGTCAGCGGGCAGGTCGAGCTGCTGGACCGGCTCGACGCGGCGCTCGCGGAGCGGGAGTGATCGTCAGAGGCGCAGTGATCCCGGGCAGCACGAGGCCCCGGGACCGACGGGTCCCGGGGCCCGCTCGTGCGGTCCGGACCTGCCCGGAATGACCCGGTCGGCTCGAGCCTGCCGGGAGGAACCCGGTCGGCTCAGGGAGCGCCTCGGTCAGGCCAGCAGGTAGGGGGCGGCGACGAAGCCGGCCAGGAGGCCGACGGCGACGACCGCGACGGCGGACAGGTGCGATCGACGTGCCCGTGCGGTCGCGCGGCGCGCGGTGTGGCCCAGGGCCTCGGTCATGGCGGTCATGACGGTCCTCTCGTCGTGGACGGTGTTCCAGGAGGAGAGACCGCGCGTGGCGCGATCCATGACGCGGTTTCAGCGACGAGTTGACGCGATCCACGTCACACCAGCCGTGTCGAAGCGCGTCGACCCTGGTTCATCATCGTGCACCAGGGTCGTTCGGCACGCGCGCGGAACCGCGCCCACGCCCGCGCAACCGCGCCAGGGTCAGCCGGCGCGCAGGATCAGGGCGTCGCCCTGGCCGCCTCCGCCGCACAGCGCGGCGGCACCGACCCCGCCGCCCCGACGTCGCAGCGCGAGCGCGAGGTGCAGCGCGAGGCGCGCCCCCGACGCCCCGACGGGGTGGCCGAGCGCGATCGCCCCGCCGTCGGTGTTGACGACGTCCGCGTCGATCCCGAGGTCCGCGACCGACTGCAGCGCCACGGCTGCGAACGCCTCGTTGATCTCGACGAGGTCGAGGTCCGACGCCGCAAGCCCTTCGCGCTTCAGCGCCGCCTCGATCGCGCGCGAGGGCTGGGAGTGCAGCGAGCTGTCCGGCCCGGCGACCTGGCCCGCCGCGCCGATCTCGGCGAGCCACGACAGCCCGTTGCGCTTCGCGAAGGCGCGGCTCGCGACGACGACCGCCGCCGCGCCGTCGGACAGCGGCGAGCTCGAGCCCGCGGTGATCGTGCCGTCCGCGACGAACGCGGGGCGCAGGCGCTCGAGCGCCTCGAGCGTCGTGTCCGCCCGGACGCCCTCGTCGTGCTCGACGACGACCGGCTCGCCCCGGCGCTGCGGCACGGCGACCGGCGCGATCTCCTCGGCGAGGTGCCCGGCGTCGCGCGCGGCGGCGGCCCGCTGGTGCGAGCGCAGCGCGTAGGCGTCCTGCTCGGGACGACCGATGCCGCGCGTGGCGCACCCGCGGTCGGTGAGCTCGCCCATGACCTCGCCGCTGAACGGGTCGTTCAGGCCGTCGTGCGTGAGCGAGTCGGCCATCGTCACGTCGCCGAACGCGAAGCCCGCGCGCGAACCGAGCACGAGGTGCGGCGCGTTCGTCATGGACTCCTGGCCGCCCGCGACGACGACCGTCGCCTCACCGGTGCGGATCAGCCGCGCTGCGTCGATGATCGCGGTGAGCCCGGACAGGCACAGCTTGTTGACCGTCACGGTCGGCACGTCCCAGCCGATGCCGGCGTTGATCGCGGCCTGGCGTGCAGGCCCCTGCTTGGCGCCCGCCTGGACGACCTGACCGACGATCACCGTGTCCACCTGGTCCGGCGCGACCCCGGCCGCGTCGAGCGCCCCGCGGATCGCGTGGGCTCCCAGCTCCGCGGCGGACAACGACGCGAGCGCGCCGCGGAAGCGCGCGAACGGCGTGCGGGCGCCGTGCAGGAGGACCGGGGTGACCTCGTCCTCGGGGGTGACGGCTGCGCCGTCGGGCAGGGTGCTGGCGTCGTTGCTCATGGTGATCCGTCCGGAGTGCGGTGGAGAGGTGAGGAGGAGGGGCCCCGGCGCCGCGAGGAGGGGCGCAGCGGCGCCGGGGAGCGTGAGGAGCGCGCGACGCGCGCGGCCGGTCAGGCGAAGGCCGAGACACCCGTGATGTCGCGCCCGACGATGAGCGCCTGCACGGACTCGGTGCCCTCGTACGTGTGCAGGGCCTCGACGTCGGCGAAGTGCCGCGCGACGCGGTTGCGCAGCAGGATCCCGTTGCCGCCGAGCAGGTCGCGCGCGCTCGCCGCGATCTCGCGGGCGCCGCGCGTGCACGTGTACTTCGCGAGCGACGCCTGCGGACCGGTGAGCTCGCCTGCCTCGTCGCGCCGCGTCATCTGGGCGACGAGGAGCTGCATCTGCGTGAGCGTCGACAGCATCCGCGTGAGGCGTTCCTGGATCATCTGGTTCGCCGCGAGCGGGCGGCCGAACTGCACGCGCTGCGTCGCGTACGCGACCGCGGTCTCGTAGCACGCGACCGCGTGCCCGACGGCGGCCCACGCCACCCCGAGGCGCGTCGCGAACAGCACGCGCGAGGTGTCCTTGAACGACCGCGCGCCCGGGAGGGCGTTCTCGGCGGGGACGAACACGTCGTCAAGCAGGACGTGCGCCTGCCAGATCGCCCGCAGCGACACCTTGCCGGTGATCGTCGTGCCCGTGTAGCCGGGGGAGTCCTGCGGGACGACGAAGCCGTGGACCTGGTTGTCGCCCTCCCCGCCCTCGCCGTCGACGAGGCGCGCCCACACGACGGTGATGTGCCCGGACGACCCGTTGCCGATCCACTTCTTCTCGCCGTTCAGCACGTAGCCCTCGACCCCGTCGCGGGTCTCGCGGCGGGCCGTCGTCTCGAGCGAGACGGAGTCGGAGCCGTGCGTCGGCTCGGTGAGCGCGAACGCACCGATGATCTCGCCGCGCGCCATGGGCTCGGCGTACCGGGCGCGCTGCTCGTCGGAGCCGAGCATCTGGATCGAGCGGAGCGCGAGCCCGCCCTGCACGCCGCAGATCGTCGCGACCGAGCCGTCGCCGCGCGACATCTCCATCGCGGCGAGGCCGGCGCCCATGAGGCTGACGTGCTCGCGCCCCTCGACGTCGACGCCGTCGCGCAGGAGGTCCAGCTCGCCGAGGCGCTTCACGAGGTCGAGCGGGACCTCGGCGCGCTCCCAGTACTCGTCGATGACGGGCAGCACCTCGTCCTGGACGAACGTGCGCACGCGCTGCTGGTGCGCGCGGTCGGCGTCGGTGGCGTCCGCGAACGCCCCGGAGTAGTCGACGTCGAGGGGCGTCGTGAGGTCGTAGGCGGGTTCGGTGACACCGGGCATGATCGGCGTGGCGGGCATCGGTGCTCCAGCTGCTTGCGTGCGGTCGGTCGTCCTCCCATCGTGCGCCGATACCCGGTATCAGTCAAGTGAGATGGGGTATCACAAGCGCGATGGCACTGCCTAGGGTGGACGCATGGTGAGCTGGGACGACGACGCGTCCGCGGGCGAGTGGATCGCGGAGCGCCTCGGGCCGTTCGGCCCGCGCGTGGACGGCACGGTGCCGCGGGGCTACGCGGCGTACGCGTGCCTCCCGCACCCCGACGGCTACGGCTCCCTCGTGCGCACCACCGACGACGGCGCACCCTCCGCGCTCGACGTCCTGACCGCGGTCCTCGCGTCGTCCACGGGCGACCAGGCGGTGCACGCAGGGCTGTGGACGGGGTTCTCGTTCCTCTACGACCACGGCACGGACCCGCGCGACAGCTCGGGCATCGGGGTGCTCGTCGGCTGGGACGAGGACGATCCGCGCCCGAGCGACGAGGAGATCACCGCCGCGCAGGCCGAGGCGTGGGACCAGCTCGCCCCGACGCTCGTCGAGAGACCCAGGGCACCGATGCTCCTGCTCCCGCACCGCGAGTACCACCTGTGGACGGGCCCGCTGTCCGACGTCGCGGCGTTCCGGCACCACGACCACTCGCCGAACCTGTGGTGGCCCGAGGATCGGTCCTGGTTCGTCGGGTCGGAGATCGACGCGTCGGCGACGTACGTCGGCGGGAGCGAGGCGCTCGTCGAGGCGGTGTGCACGGAGGCGACGCTGGGCGCGTACCGGGTCGCGCCGTCGGACGAGATGCTGTTCGAGGACGACTGAGGCGCGATCCGAGGACGACCGAGGCGTCACCCGCTCGCTGCGGGGCCTCAGGGCTGCGGGTCCGCGAGGGGGTCGCTCGCCTCGCGGATGCGCCGTGCGGCGTCGTGCAGCACCGCCTCGCCGTGGCCGAAGCCGGCGATGCCCGCACCCGTGCCGGCGATGCGCAGCGCCGAGCGCCGTGTCTCGTCGCGGTCGACGTCGAACACCCCGAGGATCACCTCCCCGTCGAGCTCCGCCACGGTGTCCCCGGTCAGGACGGCGTCGAGGTGGGGAAGGTGCAGCGCGAGGCTGCCGGGGGTGTGACCGGGGAGCACGAGGACCCGGGCGCCGCCGCCGACGGGGAGGCGGTCGCCGTCGGACACCTCCAGGTCCACCCGGCACGGCGGCCCGGCGGGCGGCTCCGTCGACTCCGGGTGGATGGCCCGCTCCGCCGTCGTGAGCCGGGGGAGCGGTCCGGCGACCGTCCCGCGCACGACGTCCGCCTCGGGCGCCCCGGCGATCACCTGCACGTCGCCCCAGGACGCGATCTCGGCGGCCGCACCGGCATGGTCCTCGTGGAAGTGGGTCAGCACGACGCGCCGGACGTCAGTGCGCCGGTGCCCGAGCGCGTGCAGCGCCGCCTCGACAGCAGGCGAGCTGTCGACCCATCCCGTGTCGACGAGCGTCACGCCGTCGTCGTCGAGCACGACGTAGCTGTTGAGCAGGTGTGCCGGGCCGCCGTCGATCCGCAGCCGGAAGAGCGTCGGGGCAAGAGGCTGGAGGTCGGGCCGCATGGCACCGAGGCTAGGGGGCGGTCGGCCTGCAGGGAACGGCGTTCTCCTCGCAGGAGAACCGGTCCACCCGGGGCCGCGTCCCTCCGTTCAGGCGCGCGCGCCTGCGGCCAGCGCGTCGGCCGTCGCGCGACGGTTGATGCGCCACCACACGAAGAACCCGACGAGCGTGAACGCGCCGTAGAACACGTACATGAACGCGGACGCGTAGTACCCGGCGGAGACCAGGAGCGGCACGCCGACGATGTCGACCGCGACCCAGATCAGCCAGAACTCGACCCAGCCCTTCGCCATGCCGTAGGTGGCGAGGAGCGAGCCCATGAAGATCCACGCGTCGGCCCACACCGGCTCGAACGAGCCGAGCGCGCGGAACACGGGCGTGAGCACCGCCGTGCCGACGAGGAGGGCGACCACGAGAGCGATCCGCTGGCGCGCCGTCGCCCACTGCGGGACGACGCTCACGCCGTGGCTGTCGGCGTCCGCATCACCCAGCCGCTGCTGCGTGCGGCGCCACTGCACCCACCCGTAGACGGACACGATGACGAACATGACCTGACGGCCGGCCTGCCCGAGCAGGTTGACGGGGTTGGGCGTCGCGAACACCGCGCCGAGGAACACCGTGAGCAGCAGCAGGTTGCCGACGATGCCGACCGGCCACGCCCACACCTTGCGCCGCATGCCGCCCAGCGCCGATGCCAGGCCGAACCCGTTGCCGACGATCTCGCGCCACAACAGGTGCTGGTCGCCGATCGTGAGCTGCGCGTCGAACAGCGCCATCAGGTCCATCGCTCGTCCTCGTCGTTCCCGGGCACGTCGGCTCCGGGTGGCGTGAGGACGGCACGACCGGTCCCTCGTCGGGCACGGCCGCGCCGCACGTGCTTCCTCCCATCCGGACTTTCACCGTCGGTCCTGGAGTTCCACCAGGTCAACCGCGCGTAGGGCGCGGGTCGCGGACTGTCACCGCCGGCTCGGAATTGCACCGACCCCGGAGCACGTTCGTGCGTACTGCGTTCTGCAACGGTGGATGCTACCCGCACATTCCCGCGGCTCGGCGCGACCGTTCGGCACCGCGTGCGCGGTTCGGCGCTCGGAGCGCGCTTCGGCAGCTCGACCTGCCGAACGGGGACGCGGACTGCCGAAGCGTGCGCACGACGGGCGACGTGCTGCGCGTCTGACCCGGCTCAGCCCAGGGCGTCGCGCACGGCGCGGGCGACGTCGTCCGCGACGTCGGCGACGTTCGCGCCCGTGTCGACGACCGTCACGACGACGCGGCGGCCGTCGGTCCGGCCGGTGCCGCGGGCCGGGGCGCCGGCGGGGCCGTCGGCGCCGAAGCGCCCGGTCGCGGCTCGGCGCAGCTCGGCGAAGGCCTCCTCGAGCTGCGGGCGCAGGTCCTGCGCGGGATCGCGCAACCAGCGGCGCAGGAGCGCGTTGTGCACGGCGACCACGGACGCGGCGAACGCGATGGACGCGGTGGAGCGCCGCGCGTCGGGCGGCAGGGCGTCGCGCAGGTAGGCGGTGAACGCGCGCTCGTAGCGGTGCGTCGTCACGAGCTCGCGGTCCCGGAGCGCGGGCACCTGCTGGAGCAGGCGGTGGCGCGCGAGCGACGTCTCGCGTTGGCCGACGTGGTGGTCGAACACGAGGCGCGCCGCGCGGCACACCTCGAGGTACGGGTCGACGGACGGGTCCGGGACGACGTTCCCCGCGGCGTCGGGCTCCGGCCGGGTGGCCGCGAGCATGACGACCACCTCGTCGAGGAGGAGCTCGTGGTCCGCGAAGACCACGTCCTCCTTGGAGCGGAAGCGGCGGAAGAAGGTGGCGCGGCTGACCTGGGCGGCGTCGGCGATCTCCTCGACGGTGGTCTGCTCGTAGCCCTTGCGGGTGAAGAGCTCGATCGCTGCGTCGACGGCCTGGGCGTGAGTTCGGCTGCGGACGTCGGTCATGGTCGGGACGGTACACCGGTACCGCTCCGCACCCCCGCCGGGGCGGTCAGAGCAGGAGCCGGTAGAACCGGAAGAACGAGAAGTCGTCGACGGGCAGCACCTGGACGCCCGAGTACCCCGCCTCGAGCGCGTAGCGGCGCAGCGTCGCGGGCCGCATGACGGTCCCCGTGGCCACCGACGGCTGCGTCGACAAACCGTCGGGCAGGCACACGAAGAGGCTGTAGCCGTACATGATCCGGTCGACGTCGTCGGCCGGGGCGGTGAACTCGTCGGCGACGGCCTCGTCCATGATGACCACGACGCCGTCGGGCCGCACGGCGCGGCGCACCGCGTCGAGCACCGCGACGGGGCGGGGCAGGTCGTGCACGCACTCGAAGGCGAAGGCGGCGTCGAACGGTTCCGCGAGCGTGAGCTCGGCGGCGTCGGCGAGATGGAACGTGACGCGGTCCGCCAGCCCGGCCGCGTCCGCGGCCGTCCGTGCTGCCTCGACCGACGGCCGGTCCACGTCGATCCCGTGCACGACGGCGCCCGGGTACGCGCGCGCGATCGCGAGCGTCGACCAGCCGAACCCGCACCCGACGTCGACGACGCGTGCACCCGGCCGTGACAGCACGTCGTCGACCTCGGGCAGGCGCGTGAGCGCGGGCCCCAGCTCGCGCTCGAACCACGGCCGGTTCACGTCGGCCTGCGCCTCGCGCGCATCGTCGCCGAGCTGGTCCCACGACACCCCGCCGCCGGTCCGGTAGGCGTCGAGCAGGTGGGGGAGCTGCGGCCCGATCGCCCCGACGAACCGCGCGAGCGGCGCGGAGTACGCGAGCGACGTCGTGTCCGTGAGGACCTCGGCGTGCGCGGCGGGCAGGGCGTAGCGGCGCTCGCGGGCGACGTCCTGCGGGTCCGCGACGAGCGCCGGTGCTGCGCCGGGGTCCTCGGCGACGAGGATGCCGGTCGCCGCCTGCTGCTCGAGCCACTCGCGCGCGTAGCGCTCGTCCGTGCCGGTCGCCTCGGCGAGGGCGGTCGAGGTCAACGGCCCGGTCGTGGCGAGCGCGCGGTACCAGCCGAGCCGGTCCCCGACGTGCACCGCGAGCACGTCGATCGCGCCGAGCGTCGCGGTGAACAGGCGCTCCGCGAAGGCGTCGACGGGCGCCGCGTCGTGCGGTCCCTCGCCAGGGTCGCGCGGCTGCGCGCTCGTCCGTTCCTCGGTCGTCACGACGGTCCCGTCCACGGTGGCCGGGCGTGCCGTGAGCGGCGCCGCCCGTCCCCCGACGGTAGACCTGTAGGACGTCCCGCGTCGACGGTTCGCGCGGCTGAATCTCGCTCGGCTCTCGGTGCTCGACCGGTAGTGCGCGCCGCCGCCGGTTCCCCGTGCCCGCCGATCCTGCGGCGAATCCTGGTGCCCGGTCGGCCGACGGGGTGACAGCATGGCGGCCATGCTCGTGACCCTCACCGCGACGGCGGCGCACGACCTCGGCCTCGACGACGCGACCGACCTCGGCTTCCTGCTGCACAAGCACCCCGGTCGAGCGCAGTCGTTCGATCTCGCGGTGGGTCGCGCGCACGTCTTCTACCCCGAGGCGACGCCCGAGCGCTGCACGGCGGCGCTGCTGCTCGAGGTCGACCCGGTGGGGATCGTGCGGGACAAGCGCTTCGGAGGCTCGGGAGGCGGGTTCGCCCTCGCGCAGTACGTCAACGACCGGCCGTACGCGGCGTCGTCCCTGGTCGCCGTCGCGCTCGGCAAGGTCTTCTCCACAGCGGCGTCGGGCCGGTGCGACGCGCGCCCGGACCTCGCAGCGACCGCGATCCCGCTCGAGATCCACGTCCCGTCGCTCCCGTGCCGCGGCGGCGCCGGTCTCGCGCGCCGCTTCTTCGAGCCGCTCGGCTGGGTGGTCGAGGCGACGGCCGAGCCGCTCGACCCGACGGTTCCCGCGTGGGGGGACGCGGACGTCGTCGACCTCCGTCTGAGCGGGACGGTGCGGATCGCCGACGCGCTGACCCAGCTCTACGTCCTCCTCCCGGTGCTCGACGACGCGAAGCACTACTGGGTGTCGACCGACGAGGTCGACAAGCTCGTGCGCGCGGGCGGCGGGTGGCTCGCCGACCACCCCGAGCGCGAGCAGATCGCCCGCCGGTACCTCGCGCACCAGCGGCGCTACGTGGACGACGCCGTCGCGCGGCTCAGCGCTCTCGACGACGCCTCGGGCGCCCTCGACGACGCCTCGGCCCCGCTCCTCGACGACGCCTCGCGGGCGCTCGACGACAGGCGGGCGGTGCCCGGAGAGGCTGCCGAACCCCGGGTTGTGCGTCGATCAGCGCCTGGATCGGCGCACAACCCGGGGTTCGGCGACGTGCCGGTGGGCGACACGCCCCCGCCGCTCGCCCGGCAGCGCGCGGACGCGGTGCTGGCCGCGCTGCACGACGCCGGCGCCCGGACGGTCGTCGACCTCGGGTGCGGCGAGGGCGTGCTGCTGCGCCGGCTCGCGGCCGACAGGTCGTTCACGCGGATCCTCGGCACCGACGTGTCGGCGCGAGAGCTCGAGCGGGCCGCGTCGCGACTGCGCCTGCACGACGCGAGCGACGCCGAGCGCGAGCGCGTGCAGCTCGTGCAGTCGTCGCTCACCTACGCCGACGACCGCGTGGCCGGCTTCGCCGCGGCGGTGCTCATGGAGGTCGTCGAGCACGTCGACCCCTCGCGGCTCGACGCGCTCGAGCGGGCCGTGCTCGGGCGCGCGCGGCCTCGGACGGTCGTCGTGACCACGCCGAACGCGGAGTACAACGTGCACTACCCGAACCTGCTGCCCGGCCCGGACGGCCCGGCAGGCGTCCTGAGGAGCGGGATGCGGCACCCCGACCACCGCTTCGAGTGGACCCGCGCGGAGCTGCGCGCGTGGGCGGAGGCGGCGGCGGAGCGGTTCGGGTACACGGTGGCGTACCGCGACGTCGGGCCGGTGGACACCGGGACGCCGGACCACCCGGGCGCCGGGCCGTCGACCCAGATGGCGGTCTTCACCCTCGTGTCAGGGTCACAGGCCACCGGGGCGTCTCCTCGCCCTGACACGCACGACCGGGGTGCGGCATGACCGAGCAATCCGTCCTGGAGCCGCAGGAGCGGCGCGTGCTGAGGGTGCCGGCGTCGAGCCTCGTCGTGCTCGTCGGTGTCTCGGGGTCCGGCAAGTCGACGTTCGCGCGGGAGCGCTTCGGCCCCTACGAGACGGTGTCGTCCGACGTGTGCCGCGGGCTCGTGTCCAACGACGAGAACGACCAGAGCGTCACGACGGCCGCGTTCGAGGTGCTCGAGACGATCGTCGCGAAGCGGCTGCAGGCGAACCTCCTCACGGTCGTCGACGCGACGAACGTGCAGCGCGAGGCACGCAAGGGCCTCGTCGCGCTCGCGCGGGCCCACGACGTCCTGCCCGTCGCGATCGTGCTCGACGTCCCCGAGCAGGTCGCGGTCGAGCGCAACGCCGCGCGTGCGGACCGCGGCTTCGGCGCGCACGTGGTGAAGCGTCAGCGCGCGGCGCTGCGGTCGTCGCTCAAGAGCCTGTCGCGCGAGGGCTTCCGCACGGTGCACGTGCTGCGCGGCACGGACGAGATCGACGCCGCGCGCATCGTCCGTACGCCGCTGCTCACCGACCGGCGCGACGAGACCGGCCCGTTCGACGCGATCGGCGACGTCCACGGTTGCCTCGACGAGCTGGTCGCGCTCCTGGGCCGGCTCGGGTACGACGTCACCCGTGACGACGCCGGCCGCCCCGTCGACGCCGCGCACCCGGAGGGGCGCCGCGCGATCTTCCTCGGCGACCTCGTCGACCGCGGCCCCGACTCGCCCGGCGTCCTGCGCCTCGCGATGGGGATGGTCCGCGCGGGGCACGCGCTCGCGGTCCCGGGCAACCACGAGCACAAGCTCGTGCGCGCGCTCGCCGGCCGCGACGTGCAGGTCTCTCACGGCCTCGAGACGACGCTCGCGCAGCTCGCCGCCGAGCCGGAGGAGTTCCGCCGCGACGTCGAGACGTTCTGCCGGGACCTCGTCTCCCACCTCATGCTCGACGGCGGCGCGCTCGTGGTCGCGCACGCCGGCCTCAAGGAGTCGTACCAGGGTCGCGCGTCGGGGCGCGTCCGGAGCTTCGCGCTGTACGGCGACACGACGGGCGAGACCGACGAGTTCGGCCTGCCCGTGCGCTACCCGTGGGCGCGGGACTACCGCGGCCGCGCCATGGTCCTCTACGGGCACACGCCCACGCCGGAGGCCGAGTGGGTCAACGGCACGATGTGCCTCGACACGGGGTGCGTGTTCGGCGGGAAGCTGTCGGCGCTGCGCTACCCCGAGCGAGAGGTCGTCCAGGTCCCGGCCGCACGGGTGTACTACGAGCCGGCGCGGCCGTTCCTCCCGGAGACCGTGCCCGGCACCGCGCCCGACGGCGCACGCGGGGCCGGGTCTCCCGGCTCGCCCGGGGTGCGCGGCACGGTGGCCCGCGAGCCCGACCTGCTCGACGTCGCCGACGTCCTCGGCCGCCGCGTGGTCGAGACCGCGCACCACGGTCGCGTGACGATCGGTGGGGAGAACGCGGCGGGAGCGCTCGAGGTCATGAGCCGCTTCGCCGTCGACCCGCGTCTCCTCACGTACCTGCCGCCGACCATGAGCCCCGTCGCGACGTCGACCCGGCCCGGACTGCTCGAGCACCCCGACGGCGCGTTCGCGGCCTACGCGCGAGACGGCGTCGGGCGGGTCGTGTGCGAGGAGAAGCACATGGGCTCGCGCGCCGTCCTGCTCGTCGCGCGGGACTCGGGCGCACCCGCAGGGTCAGGCGCGTCTCGGGTCGTCGCGGAGAGGTTCGGCATCGACGCCCCCGGCGTCGTGCACACCCGCACGGGCCGGTCGTTCCTCGACGAGCCGACGACGGCCCTGCTGCTCGGCCGTGCCGCCGCGGCGCTCGAGGCGGCCGGGACGTGGGACGTGCTCGGCGCGGACTGGGTGCTGCTCGACGCCGAGATCGTCCCGTGGTCGCTCAAGGCCGACCAGCTCCTGCGCGACCGGTACGCGAGCGTCGGCGCCGCCGCGCGCGCCGTCATGCCCGCTGCCCTCGGTGCGCTCGCGGCGGCGAAGGCCCGGGGCGTGGACGGTGCGGCGATCAGCGCGCTGCGGCGTCGGACGGCGGAGCGGGCCGCCGACGCCGAGCTGTTCGTCGAGGCCTACCGGCGGTACCGCTGGGACACCGGTGGCTCGGGTGGCGACCCGCTGCGCGGCGTCCAGGTCGCGCCGTTCCAGGTGCTCGCGAGCGGGACGGCCGGACGTCCCGGGACGCCCGAGGCCGCCGGGGCGACCTACGACGACCGCGACCACCTGTGGCACCTCGACGTCGCCGACGCGCTCGTCGCGGCGGACCCGGTGCTGTTCCGCACCACCCGCCGCGTCGTCGTCGACCTCGCCGACGACGCGTCGCGCGCCGCGGGCACCGCCTGGTGGGAGGAGCTCACCGCGGCCGGGGGAGAGGGCATGGTCGTCAAGCCGCTCGACAACCTCGTGCGCCGCGCGGGCGGCAAGGGTGGCGGCGGGCTCGTGCAGCCCGGTCTCAAGGTCCGCGGTCGGGAGTACCTGCGCATCATCTACGGGCCCGAGTACACGCAGGAGCGCAACCTCGAGCGCCTGCGCGACCGGTCGCTCGGCCGCAAGCGGTCGCTCGCGCTGCGCGAGTACGCGCTCGGGCTCGAGGCGCTCGACCGGGTGGCGCGGGGCGAACCGCTGTGGCGGGTCCACGAGGCGGTGTTCGCGGTCCTCGCGCTCGAGTCGGAGCCCGTCGACCCGCGGCTCTGACCCCGCTCGTGAACGGGTCTCGTCAAGCGGCTTAGGTTCGCCTATCCTGTGCTGCGTGCCCCGGGACGTGACGCCGACCGGCGCGTCCACGGACGCGCCGACGCTCGCCGTGCGCGGCGTGAGCATCCGGCACCAC
This sequence comes from Cellulosimicrobium sp. BMG9.23, assembly GCF_059159985.1. Lineage (NCBI taxonomy): Bacteria > Bacillati > Actinomycetota > Actinomycetes > Micrococcales > Promicromonosporaceae > Cellulosimicrobium > Cellulosimicrobium sp. BMG9.23. Next base: position 174,256 of record NZ_JBZGBZ010000005.1, on the reverse strand, counting down.
GTCCACCACGACGACGTCGCGACGGACGCGACGGACGCGTTGGGTTCCCCGGACGCCGCGCCGCGCCGCCCGGCGCCGACCCCGAGCGGCGTGACGTTCGAGGTCCGCGCGGGCGAGGCGGTGCTCCTGCTCGGGCCGTCGGGCTGCGGCAAGTCGACGCTCGCGCTCGCGACGAACGGTCTGGTGCCGCACGTGGTCGGCGCCGACCTGGAGGGTTCCGTCCACGTGCGCGGGCGGTCGACCGCGGAGCACACCCCGCCCGAGCTGTCGCGCGACGTCGCGATGGTCTTCCAGGACCCCGACGCGCAGGTCGTGACGGGCACGGTGCTCGACGAGGTGTGCTTCGGCCCCGAGAACCTGCTGCTGGACGTCGACGAGGTCCTCGCACGCGCCGAGGCGGCGCTGCGCACGGTGGGCCTCTGGGACCGTCGCGCCCACGACCCCGCGACGCTCTCCGGCGGCGGTCGGCAGCGCCTCGCCGTCGCGTGCGCGCTCGCGCTCGGTTCACCGTTGCTCGTGCTCGACGAGCCGACGGCGAACCTCGACCCCGTCGGCACCGAGGAGGTCTACGCGGTGCTGCGCGACGTCGTGGCGCGCGGCGACCGAGCGGTCCTGCTCGTGGAGCACGACCTCGACGCCGCCGTGTCGCTCGTCGACCGGGTCGTGGTGCTCGACGCCGCGGGCCGCCTCGTGCTCGACGGCCCGGCTCGCGACGTGCTCGCCGGTCACGCGGAGGAGCTCGCCCGGCTCGGCGTCTGGCTGCCCACGGCGACGCTCGCCGCGCTGCGCCTGCGAGAGGCCGGGGTCCACCTCGACCCGGCTCCGCTCACCCCGGAAGAGCTCGCGACGGCGCTGGACGCCGTCCCCGTCCTGCCCGACCCGCGCCCCGCCGATCCGCCTCCGGACGGCACCGGTGCCACGGCTCCCGTGCTGGTCGTCGACCGCCTGACGTTCCGCCGCGGCCGCGGGCGGGCGACCACGACCGTGCTGCGCGACGTGTCTCTCGCCGTCGCGCCGGGCGAGCTCGTCGCCGTCGTCGGGGCGAACGGCGCGGGCAAGACGACGCTCGCGCAGCTCGCCGCGGGAGTGCTCCGCCCCCGGCGCGGCGCCCTCGACGGGAGCGTCGCCGTGGCCGGTCTCGACCCGACGACCGCCGACCCGCGCGAGCTCGCGCAGCGCGTCGGCTTCGTGTTCCAGAACCCGGAGCACCAGATCGTCACGTCGCGCGTCGACGACGAGCTCGCCCTCGGCCTGCGCGTGCGCGGCATGGCGGAGGACGAGGTCGCGGAACGCGTCGACGACGTGCTGCGACGCTTCGGCCTCGCCGACCTGCGCGACCGCCACCCCTTCCTCCTGTCCGGCGGCCAGAAGCGGCGGCTCTCGGTCGGGACGGCGATCGTGTGCCGCCCCGACGTCCTCGTGCTCGACGAGCCGACCTACGGGCAGGATCGCGAACGGGCGGCCGAGCTGCTCGACCTGCTCACCGCGCTGCACCGCGAGGGGACCGCGGTCGTCGTCGTGAGCCACGACATGCAGCTCGTCGCGGAGCACGCGACCCGCGTGGTCGCGCTGGCGGACGGTGCCGTGCTCGCCGACGGCGCGCCGGCCGACGTCCTCGCGGACGACGCCGTGCTGCGCGCGGCCGGGCTGCGGCCGCCGCCGCTCGCGCGCGCGACGCGGCACCTCGCGCACCCCGCGTGGCGGACCGTCACGCGCCTCGCGGACCTGCCCGTCACGGCCCCGACGCCCGCCGGCCCCCCGGCATCCCTCGCGTCCCCGGCACCCGTGGGGGCCACGGCATGACCGCCGCCGCCGTGACGCGCCCGGCCGAGCCCGCGCGGCTCGGTCCCTTCGCCGGGCCGGCGTGGGACCTGCGTACCTATGACCCGCTCGTCACCGCCCTCGGACCGCTGCCCGTCGTGGTCTACGTCTTCACGACGCGCGACGTGCTCACCCCGGCGCTCATCGGGCTCGCGGCGCTCGCCGTGATCCTCGTGATGGTCCGACCGCCCGGCCGTGTCCTGGCGGCGCTGCTGCTCGGGCTGCCCGCGCTCGCCGCCGTCATGACGGTGTCGTTCGGCGTGCTCACCGACCCGCTCGGCGTCGACGACACCACGCTGCTCCTGACGGTCGGGCCGTTCGAGCTGTGGTCCGGTGCGCTCGCCGTCGGGCTCGCGACGAGCCTGCGCACGTGCGCGCTGCTCCTCCTCGTGCTGATCGGGGGGCTCTCGACCACCGGCCAGGACGTCGTGCGCGCGATGGTCCAGCAGCTGCGCGTGCCCTACCGCGTCGGCTACGCGGCGCTCGCGGCGCTGCGGTTCGTCCCGCGGTTCGGTCACGAGCTCGAGGTGATCCGCGCCGCCCACCGGGTGCGCGGCGTCGACCACGGCCGCGGCCCGTTCGCCGGTGCACGACGACAGCTCGGCTACGCGGTGCCGCTGCTCGCGGGCGGGATCCGGCACGGCGAGCGCGTGTCGCTCGCGATGGAGGCGCGCGCCTTCGGGGCCCACGCGACCCGCACCGAGCGCGTCGTCGTGCCGTTCCGCGTGCGCGACGTCGTGTTCCTCGTCGCGACGTGGGGCCTCGCGGCGGGGATCGCGCTCGTCGTCGTCCCTGCGCTCTCCGGCTGACCCTCGGCCGCCCCTCCCTCACCCCACGACCCCCCGACCCCACGACCCCCGGAGCCACGATGCCCTCCGCACCTCGCCGACAGTCCCTGACCACGCGGTACCTCATGACCTGTGCCGCGATCGGCGCCGCGTCGGGCGTGCTGCTCGTCCCGGCGAACTTCGTCGCGGCGGCGCTGTCGGCGACCGTCCCCGTGCTGTACTCCGCGATGCTCGGCCTGTGGATCGTCGGGCCGGTGCTCGCCCTCGCGCTCGTGCGGCGCCCGGGCGCGGCGGTGCTGACGATGCTCGTCGCCGGGGTGATCAGCTCGGCGTCGCCGCTCGGGGCGTCGTCGATCCTCACGTGCCTCATGGTCGGCGCGGCGCTCGAGGTCGCGTTCCTCGTGACGCTCTACCGCGTGTGGGCGCCGTGGTTCTTCTACGCGGCGACGTTCGTGTTCGCCGCGCTGTACACGTGGTCGGCGTTCGTCGCCTTCGACGCGGCGTCGATGGCGCCGGTCGTGCAGGTGCTCATCGTCGTGCTCATGATCGCGAGCTCGCTCGTGGGGACGTGGGCGGGCCTGCTGCTCGCGCGCCATCTCGAGCGGGCAGGCGTGGCGCGTGGGCTCGCGCCGGCGCGTCGCCCGGCGGCGACCGCTCCCGTCGTGGCGCCGGCCGAGCCGGTCTGAGCGAGGCGGAGAGGACGGAGCCTCAGCCGCCGAGGAACGCGTTCATCGCGAGGACCGAGAACAGCACCGCCCCCGCGGCGACCGCCAGGGCGACGACCCATCCGTTGGCCCGTTCGACGGGTGGGACGGCCGGCCGGGCCGGAGCGGGCGTACGGCGGGCGCGGCGCGCGGTGAACCGCAGGCCGCGCGCCGCGGCGCGCGTGGGTGGGGTCGTCGTGGGCGGGGTCGTCGCGCGGGCGGGGGTCTGGCTCGTCACGGGTGCCTCCGGGATTCTCGGCGCCGCTGCCCGACGCCGTACCCCAGTCTTCGTGGTCGGGCGCCCTCCGCGCGTCGCCCGTTCGGTGGATCCTGCCCGACGCGGCTGTGCGACCTGCGGATGACCTCCCGGTCGCACGGTCAGCGCGGCGCGTTCTCCTGGTACCGCGGACCTCGTCGTCCGCCCCGGGCGACGCGCTGGAGGTAGCGGACCTCGCGCAGCGCGACCGCGGCGGCCAGGACGCACGGGATCCACGCCCACACCCGTCCCCGCAGCACGAGCACCAGGCACAGCACGGCGACGACGACGCCGCCGAGCACCGTCGCGACGCTCGACCACCGCGTCCTGGTACGGACCTCGTCGGCGCGCTGCCACCAGCGGCGCACGCGCTCGCCGAGGCCGCGGTGCTGCCCGCCCCCGGGAGCGTGACCGCCGGCCGCCGTCATGACGAGCTCCCCGCGGGCCGGGCGAGGGCCACGCCCTCGATGCTGCGCAGTGCCATCCGCAGCGCGTCGGCCCGGGAGATCTCGCCCTCGGCGGCCATCGACCAGGCGTTGAACAGCATCCACCACAGCGTGCGCACGAGCCACGAGACGCTGAGCTGGTCGTCGACCACGCCGTCCGCCTGCCCTCGTCGAAGGAGCTCGCGGACGGGCTCCTCGGCGTCCTCGGCCTCGGCCCAGAACGCCGGCTCGCCGTCCGACATCTCGTTGAACATCACCATGTACCAGGGGCCGAGGTCGAAGTACTCGAACGCGAGCCGCCGCAGCGCCGCCGCGGGGTCGCCGTCGTCGAGCCGCGCGGCCGTGATCGCCGCGCGCGTTCGCTCCACGGCCTCCGCGCCGATGGCCTCGACGAGGTCCGCGCGCTCGGGGAAGTAGCGGTGCAGCGTCGTGCGACCCACGTGCGCCGCCTGGGCGACGTCGGCGAGCGACGCCGACTTGTCCGCGCTGAGGACGGACGTCGCCGCCTCGAGGATCGCGCGGCGTGTGCGCGCGCGGGCGGCCGTCTCCGTGGTCTCCGGGACCGCGGCGTCCGCTTCCTGTGTGCTGCGGTCCCGTGTCCCGCCGCTCGTCCGTGCCGTCACGAGCCTCACCCTAGCGACCGCGCGAGTGGCACACACCTTGCCGAGAATGGAACAGCCGTGTTCCACTAGGGATCACTCCTCACCCGCACGCCCTCTCGATGCCGTCAACCACAGTTGACAGCAGATCGGATGTCAACCATGGTTGACGGTATGGCTACCCCCGACACCGCCGGCACGCTCACGAGCCCCGAACGCGCCACTCCCGAGACCGAGCCGAAGGGACCGTTCCTCCCGCGGCTCAAGGTGCTCTGGGAGTTCGTCCGTCCGCACCGCCGGACCCTCGCGCTGGGCCTCGTGCTCGGCCTCGGGACCACCGCGGCGACCCTTGCCACGCCGATGGTGACGAAGTGGGTGCTCGACACCCTCGGCACCGGCGCGTCGCTGACGCCGGCCGTCCTGACCCTCGTGGGGCTCCTCGTCGTGGGTCTCGTCCTCGGGCTCTGGCAGTGGGTGCTGCTCGGGACGCTCGCGGAGCGCGTCGTCCTCGACGCCCGGTCCTCCATGGTGCGCCGGTACTTCGCCGCGAAGATCGGCGCGCTCACCGGTCGGCCGACCGGTGAGCTCGTCACGCGCGTCACCTCGGACACGGTGCTCCTGCGCGAGGCCGCGTCGTCGAGCCTCGTGAACCTCGTGAACCTCGCGGTGTCCCTCGTCGGGACGATCGTGCTCATGGGCGTCCTCGACATGGCCCTGCTCGGCACGACCCTCGCCGCGATCGTCGTCATCGGCGTGCTCGTCGGTGCCCTCATGCCCCGCATCGCCAAGGCCCAGGAGAAGGCGCAGGAGTCGCTCGGCAGCCTGGGCGGGACGCTCGAGGGCGGGCTGCGCGCCGTGCGGACCATCAAGGCGAGCCGCGCCGAGGGCCGCCAGGTCGACCGCGTGCTCGACGACGCGCAGGCGTCCGCGCGGCACAGCGTCCGCGCCGTGCGGACCGAGGCCGTCGCGTGGACCATCGCGGGCGGCGGCATCCAGCTCGCGATCATCGCCGTGCTCGCGCTCGGGGCGTGGCGCGTCGACCAGGGTCTGCTCGCGGTCTCGGGCCTCGTCGCGTTCCTGCTCTACGCGTTCCAGATCGTCGAGCCCGTCACCGGGCTGACGATGAACGTCACCCAGCTCCAGGCGGGCATCGCCGCCGCAGGCCGCATCCGCGACGTGCAGGCGATCGAGGTCGAGGAGGACGTGGCGAGCGCGGGCACCCACCGCGCGGCCACGTCACCGCTCGCGCGCCCCGGCGCCGAGGCGGGCGAGGTACGCGAGGCGGCCGCGGCGTCGGGCACGGTCGCGGTGCCCGACGACGTCCCGCGCCTCGCGCTGCGCGGCGTCACCGCGCGGTACCTGCCCGGAGGCGAGCCCGTCGTGCACGACCTCGACCTCGACGTCCCCCGCCGTGGTCAGGTCGCGATCGTCGGGCCGTCGGGCGCGGGCAAGACGACGACGTTCTCGCTCCTGCTGCGGTTCCTCCAGCCGGAGTCGGGGCAGATCCTCCTCGACGGCGTCCCGTACGACGCGCTGACGTTCGACGACGTGCGCCGCCGGTTCGCGTACGTCGAGCAGGAGACGCCGGTCGTGCCGGGGACGATCCGCGAGAACCTGCAGCTCTCGACCCCGGGCGCGACCGAGGACGCGATGTGGGCGGCGCTCGAGAAGGTGCGTCTCGCCGCGAAGGTCCGCTCTCTCGACGACGGTCTCGACACGTCGCTCGTCGGGACGACCGTCTCCGGGGGCGAGCGCCAGCGCGTGGCCCTGGCGCGCGCCGTCCTGCACGCGCCCGACGTCCTGCTCCTCGACGAGGCGACCGCCCAGGTGGACGGTCTCACCGAGGCCGCGGTGCACGCCGTGATCGAGGACCTCGCGCGCGACCGGGCCGTCGTGACCATCGCGCACCGGCTCTCGACCGTCATCGACGCGGACCTCATCCTCGTCATGGAGGCGGGTCGAGTCCGTGCGCGCGGCACGCACTCCGAGCTCCTCGCGACCGACGAGCTCTACCGCGAGCTCGTCGCCGCGCTGCGCATCGCGACCCAGGAGGCCCCCGCCACCGCCTGAGCGCGAGGTAGCACTCCGGTCCCGCGAGGTAGCGCCCCGGTCCTCGCTCCGGACGTCGCCGGCGATGAGTTCTCGGGTCCGTTCCGGTCGGAGCAGCGTCAGGACGACGGCGGTCCGTGCGGGCCGGGGAGTGCGGGAGGGTGTCATGGGTCGTGTGACGTTCGACGTGGCGGTGTCGGTCGACGGGTTCTCGTCCCGCCCGGACCAGACCGCCGAGCACCCGTTCGGCGAGGGGGTGGACCTGCACGGGTGGATGTTCGAGACGGCGGACGAGAACGCCGAGGAGCTCGCGGCCATCCTGTCCGCCGGGTCGTACATCATGGGGCGCAACATGTTCGGACCGGACCGGGGTGAGCCCGACCTCGGCTGGACCGGCTGGTGGGGCCCCGAGCCGCCGTACCACGCGCCGGTGTTCGTGCTCTCGCACCACGAGCGCGAGCCTCTCGTGATGGAGGGCGGTACGACCTTCACGTTCGTCACGGACGGGATCGAGTCGGCGCTGCGGCAGGCGCGCGAGGCGGCGGGCGACAAGGACGTCTCGATCGCGGGCGGCGCCGCGACCATCAACCAGTTCCTCGCGGCCGGGCTCGTCGACGAGGTGCGGCTGCACGTCGTGCCGCAGGTGCTCGGGCACGGCGACCGCGTGTTCGACGGCGTCCCGCCCCAGCACCTCGAGGTCGTGTCGGTGCGCGCCGCGTCACGCGTCACGCACCTGGTCTACCGTCCCGTGGGCCGGCTCGGCTGAGCGGTGGCGCGGCGGGATGACGTGCCGAACCCCGGGTTGTGGGGCACCGCGGAGCCCGATCGACGCGTAACCCGGGGTTCGGCGAGGCGACGTCGCCGCACCGGCGTACCGGCGTTCGCTCGGCGACGTCGTCAGAGCGCGGCGACCTGCGGTGCGCCCTCCGTCGCGATGCGCTCGAACACGGCCTGCTCGCCCTCGAACTGCGTGCCCGGGATGGGCCGGTGCACGACGATCTCCGTGATCCCGACCTCGGCGTACCCGGCCGCGGTCTCGACGAACGCGTCGACGGAGGCGAGCGGCCGGTCGGGGATGAACCCCGTGAGCAGGATCCGCTCGACGTCGGACGGGTCTCGTCCGGCGTCGTCGCACGCGGCCTCGAGGCGCTCCACCTGGGCGCGCACCGCCGCCCGGGACTGCGTGGGCGTCGCGTCGTCGCCGAGGCGGCCGTCTCCCGTCGTCACCCAGGCCTGACCGTAGCGGGCCGTGAGCCGCAGCCCACGCGGACCCGTCGCGGCGATCGCGAACGGCACGCGCGGCGTCTGCACCGAGCCGGGGATCGTGCGGGCCTCGTGCGCGCGGTAGTGGCCCTCGTCGTGCGTCACCGCGGGCTCGGTGAGCAGCCGGTCCAGCAGCACCGTGAAGTCGCGCAGGCGGTCGGCCCGCTCGCGCGCCGACCACGGCTCACCACCCAGCACGCTCGCGTCGAACCCCGTGGTCCCCGCGCCGAGGCCGACCGTCACCCGGCCGTCCGACAGGTCGTCGAGCGTCATGACGTCCTTCGCGAACGTCACCGGCTCGCGGAAGTTCGGCGAGGTCACGAGCGTCCCGAGGCGCACGCGATCCGTCACGGCCGCAGCCGCGGCGAGCGTCGGCACGGTGCCGAACCACGGCCCGTCACGGAACGTGCGCCACGACAGGTGGTCGTACGTGTACGCGGTGTGGAACCCGAGGCCGTCGGCCTCGCGCCACACCTCCTGCCCTTCTCGCCACGGGTACACGGGCAGGATCACGGTGCTCACGCGCATGGCACGACCCTACGGGGGTGGGCCGTCCCGGCGCCTGCGCGCCGTTGCCGCCGTCGGACGGTCGGCGACCTAGGGTGGCGGGTGTGATCCAGCACACCGTCGCCTTCCGCCTCGTCCACGCCGTCGACAGCCCCGAGGAGGCCGAGTTCCTCGCGACGGGTCGTCGCACCCTCACGGCGATCTCCGGCGTCCAGGACTTCACCGTCTCGCGCCAGGTGAGCACGAAGAGCCCGCTCGCCTTCCAGTTCTCCATGGTGTTCGACGACGCCGCCGCGTACGCCGCGTACGACGCCCACCCCGCGCACCGGGCGTTCGTCGCCGACCGCTGGGTCCCGGAGGTCGCAGAGTTCCAGGAGCTCGACCTCGTGCCGCTGGACGCAGGCTGACGCCTCGGGCGGGAGCCCCGGACGTCGCAGGTGCCGCCGTCGGGCAGACTGACGCCATGACCCAGATCGACCTGCGCATCTTCACCGAGCCCCAGCAGGGCGCCTCGTACGACGACATCCTGGCCGTGGCGAAGGCCACCGAGGACCTCGGTTTCGACGCGTTCTTCCGCTCCGACCACTACCTCGTCATGGGCGACGGCGAGGGCCTGCCCGGCCCGACGGACGCCTGGACGACGCTCGCCGGGCTGGCCCGCGAGACGAGCCGCATCCGCCTCGGCACGCTCGTGTCCTCGGCGACGTTCCGCCACCCCGGCGTGCTCGCGATCCAGGTCGCACAGGTCGACCAGATGTCGGGCGGTCGGGTGGAGCTCGGTCTCGGCGCCGGCTGGTTCGCACGCGAGCACGAGGCGTACGGCATCCCGTTCCCGGAGAAGCGGTTCGGGATCCTCGAGGAGCAGCTCGCGGTGATCACGGGCCTGTGGGAGACGCCGGTCGGTGAGACCTTCTCGTTCAGCGGCGAGCACTACACGCTCAAGGACTCTCCGGCACTGCCGAAGCCCGCGCAGGAGCGGATCCCCGTGATCGTCGGCGGTCACGGCCCGCGCCGCACGCCGGCGCTCGCGGCGCGGTACGCGAGCGAGTACAACGCCGCGTTCCCCGACCCGGGCGTGCTGCCCGAGCGGTTCGAGAACGTGCGCGCGGCGTGCCTCGACGCCGACCGAGACCCCGACTCCCTCGCCTACTCGGCAGCGTTCGTCGTGGCCGTCGGCAAGAACGAGGCGGAGTTCGCACGCCGCGCCGCGGCGATCGGTCGCGAGCCCGGGGAGCTGCGCCGCAACGGGATCGCCGGGACGGTCTCCGAGGCGGCGGACAAGCTCGCCGCCGCAGCCGAGCAGGGCGCGACGCGCTTCTACCTCCAGGTGCTCGACCTGCACGACCTCGACCACCTGCAGCTCGTCGCCGACGAGGTGCGCCCTCAGCTCGGCTGAGCGACGGCGGGCCGAGCCGGCCGTACGACCATCGTGCCGCGTCGCGCGTCCGAGGGGCGGACGCGCGACGCCGGCGCCCCGGTGAATTCTGGGTTTCGCCCGGTGAACGGGCTGTTTCCGGTCCGTGGTGCCGCGACGTCCCCGCGGCGGCCACGCGTCGTCGGGCACCACCCCACGACGCGAGCGTTCCCAACGGCCGTGCCCCGGCGGCTCCCTCAGCGTGGCGCGCCGGAGGCCTCCCACGACCGGCACGTGCGTACCAGGACACGGACCGACGGTCCGCTCCTTCACCCGTGACACCACCCCGGACCGGGGTTACGTTCGCCGCAGACGACGAGGTGGCCCGCTCCCGAGCGGGCCACCTCGACCCGTCTCGGGACCCGCCACGCCACCAGGCCGTGCCGAGACCGCACCGCAGATCTCACGACGCCGACGACGTCGCCGCACCCCGGGCGCAGAAGGCCCCGGCGCGGGCTCGCGCCCCCCGCCGATCTTCGGCACCCGTCGCTCGAGCCCACCGAGACCCGAGGACATGCGATGGCCGTCTCCGAGTTCGACCGTCTGGTCGTCACCCCCCGCCGCACGCAGTACGTGCGGCCTGAGCCCTTCGGTCCGCGCACCGAGCCCGAGCGCCCCACCGGACCGCCCCGCGACGAGAACTCCGCGGCGCGCTCGCCGTCGCTCGTCATGATCATGCTGCTCGCGACGCTGGGAGTCGTCGCGTACGCGGTCTTCCTCCTCAACCCCGCCAACCGCGGCGACGCGCTGCCGTACGCCATGGTCATCACCGCCGAGACGGTGCTCGTCGCGCAGGCGCTCCTCGCGATGTGGACCGTCCTGTCGAGCGGGCACGACCCGCGCGGCTTCTCGTTCCACCACGCGAAGGACCGGCTGTTCGACGTGCCGGAGATCATCCGCGACGGCGCCGAGGACGACCCGACCCGCTGGAACCTGTACCTGCACGACCAGCCCGTCACGGTCGACGTCTTCATCACGACGTACGGCGAGGACCTCGACACCATCGCACGCACCGTGCGCGCCGCGCTCGCGATCCGGGGCACCCACCGCACGTGGGTGCTCGACGACGGCCGGTCCGACGACGTGCGCGACCTCGCCGCGCAGCTCGGCGCCCGCTACGTGCGGCGCCTGTCGAGCAACGGCGCGAAGGCCGGCAACGTCAACCACGCGCTCGCCATCGCGAAGGGCGACCTGTTCGTCATCCTCGACGCCGACTTCGTCGCGAAGCCGGAGTTCCTCGTCGAGACCGTGCCGTTCTTCGTCAAGGACGACGTCGCGTTCGTCCAGACGCCCCAGACCTACGGCAACCTCCACAACCTCATCTCCCGCGGCGCCGGGTACATGCAGGCCGTGTTCTACCGGTTCGTCCAGCCCGGCCGGAACCGGTTCAACGCCGCGTTCTGCGTCGGCACCAACGTCATCTTCCGCCGCGCCGCGATCGACGACATCGGCGGCATGCACACCGACTCCAAGTCCGAGGACGTGTGGACCTCGCTCATGCTCCACGAGCGCGGGTGGCGGACGGTCTACATCCCCACGACGCTCGCCGTCGGTGACACTCCCGAGACCGTCGAGGCCTACACCAAGCAGCAGCTGCGGTGGGCGACCGGCGGGTTCGAGATCATGCTCCAGCACAACCCGCTGAGCCCGCGCCGCCACCTCACGCTCGACCAGCGCCTCCAGTACACCGTGACGGCCACGCACTACCTCGCCGGCATCGCGCCGCTCGTGCTGCTCCTCGTGCCGCCGCTGCAGATCTACCTGGACCTCACCCCGATGAACCTCACCATCTCGTGGGGTACGTGGCTCCTGTACTACGCCGGGTTCTACGTGCTGCAGATCGCCATCGCGTTCTTCACGCTCGGGTCGTTCCGGTGGGAGGTGCTCATGCTCGCGTCGGTGTCCTTCCCCATCTACACGAAGGCCCTGTGGAACGCGATGACGGGCAAGGAGCAGGCGTGGCACGTCACCGGGGGGACGTCGAAGGGCACAGGAAGGGCGTCCCCTTTCAACTTCATGATGCCGCAGGTGCTGTTCTTCGCGTTCCTGCTCATCACGTCGGGGGTGGCGGTGTGGAAGGAGTGGGGCGACCCGATGCCGAGCCTGGCGCTCGCGTGGAACGTCACCAACACGTTCATCCTCGGCGCGTTCGTCGTCACGGCGTTCCGCGAGTCGTCGGCGGCGAAGCGGGCTGCCCGTGGTGGTCGTCGCGGTCGTGGGCCCCGGGGGCGGGGAGGGGCGGCCGTGCCGGGTCTACCATCCGGCGCCTCGTCCCTCGGCGCCTCCCGCCAGACCCGCCACGACCCGGCACGGCCGCCCCTCCCCACCCCCTCGTCCCTCGCGGGCTCCCGCCAGACCCACCACGACCCGGCGTCGTCGTCCCTCCCCGCCGCGTTGCGGTCGGCTCGCCCTGACGAGGGTCCGGAAGCCCTTGCCTCGCCGGACTCGCGCGCGGCTCGTCGCCGTGAGTCATCCGTGCCCGACGGCGCGCCCGCGCCGACCGCCGTTCGTCCTGCCGGAGGTGTCGCATGACCTGGTCCAACCGATTGCGCCTCGTCGCGGGGCTGCTCGCCGTCGTGCTCGTGTGCGCTGCGCTGACGCTCGTCATGAACCGGCGGCTCAGCCAGGCCACGAGCGAGACGGCCACGATCCGGGCCGAGTCCCTCGGGATCGGTACCGACTACGCCGGGACGGTGACCCAGTCGCTGGTCGACGAGGGCGACGAGGTCGCCGAGGGCGACCCGCTGTTCACGGTGAGCAGCCTGACGCTGCAGCACGACCTGTCGATCGGCCTCGTGAGCGCCGACACGAAGGCGTATCAGGTGGGCGAGGACGGGACGATCACGCTCGTCGCGCCCTACGACGCCGTCGTGACCGACGTGTCCGCTCGCGAGGGCGCGTTCGTCGAGGCCGGCTCGACGATCGCGACGCTCGACCGCGCGGGGTCGTTGTTCGTCGACGCGGAGGTGTCGCTCGACCCGAGCGACTACGCGCGCGTGCGGCAGGGCGCCCCCGTGACCATCGTCCTTCCCGACCAGAGCGAGATCCCCGGGGAGGTCGCGTCGGTGTCCGTGACGAACGCGGACGACACCGCCGAGGCGACCGTCGAGATCACGAGCGACGCGCTCGTCGACGCCGGGCAGGCCGACGGCGGTCAAGACGGCGGCGGGCAGACCGGTCTCCTCGTGCCCGGGACCCCCGTGACGGCGAGCATCGAGCTGCACGACGACGGCGTGCTCGCCGGCGTCAACGAGAGCTTCGGGCAGTTCCTGCGGAAGGTCGGGCTGTGACGGCCCGCCGCGGTGCGTCGCGAGACCGACCTGTGCGTCGTGACGTCGACCTTCTGAGGGTCGATCTCGCGCGCTCGGGTCGATCTCGCGGGCGGCGGCCGTTGCTCGCTCGCGCCGCGGGGGCCGCCGCCCTGGCCGGTGTGCTGGCGCTCGGTGGCTGTGCACTGTTCACGTCGGACGCCACTCCTGGCGCGACGGGCACGCCGGGGGCGAGCGACGCCGTCGGGCTCCCGACGGCGGACCGGACGGGGACGGCGCCCGACGTGGACCCCGCGATCCTGCCGCAGGAGTCCGTCGGGCCTGCACCGGCGATGCGCCTCGCAGACGGGCTCGTTCCCCCGACGAACCGCTGGTTCTCGGGGCTGGTGTTCGGCGAGGAGCCGCTCCCGGTCTTCCCGGTGCCGCTCGCGTTCGGGGTCACCGACGGCGGGTTCGGCGTCGGTCTGCCGGAGGTCCAGGTGACCGAGACGTCGATCCTCGGCCCGTTCGTACCCCAGGTCGGGGTCGACGTCGGGGCCACGACGTCGCGCGTGACGGCGTACGACACGGCGTCGGTGACGCTCGAGCTGCAGGACGTCTCGGGCGCGGCGCTGGGCAGCGTGCTGCTCGTCGAGGGATCACCCGTGCTGCGGTACACCGCGGCGACGGACCAGACGGCGGGCCTCACGCAGGCGTTCGCGGCGTCGGACGGGCTCGTGACGGCCGACGTCGACGGGCACGACTGGCTGCTCGTCGGACCGGACGGCCCGTCGGACGAGTCCGTGCTCGGCGACGACGGTCGCTCGCTCGACTTCGCCGCGGGGGAGTCGGTCGCCTTCCTCCCCGTCCCGGACGACCTGCCCGACGGATCGTCCGACGACCCCGCCGACGACGCGCTGACGACGCTCGCCGAGGCGGCCACCGCCCCCGTCACGGGGACGACGCTCGCCTACGGCGTGACCGACGACGCCGTGACCACGGCGATCACGTACGCGACGGACGCCGGTGCCGACGGGCCGGGGACCGTCGTCGTGCGCATGCCGCACCAGCGCGAGAGCGGCAGCGTCGACACCGTGACGTGCGACCTCGGGACGTACGCGACCGTGCGCGGGACCGTCGACGTGTGCACGGCGACCACCCTCGCGTGGGCGAGCCCCGCCGTCGAACCCGCCGGGACGCTCGACCTCTCGGTCCTCGACGCGGATGCCCAGGCCGAGATCGCGGACCAGGTGCGCGCCGACTGGGCGGCGCGCGAGCCGCTGCCGTCGGACACCTACTTCGGCGGCAAGTCGCTCGCGCGCGACGCGAACCTGCTCTCGCTCGCCGAGCAGCTCGGCGCCGACGAGGTGTCCGGGCCGCTCCGCGAGGAGCTGACCGCGGCGCTGCGCGAGTGGGCGGAACCGGACGGGTGCTCGGCGCGCGACGCGCGGTGCTTCGTCTACGACCCCGCCGTGCGCGGCGTGGTCGGGAAGACCCCGTCGTTCGGCTCGGAGGAGTTCAACGACCACCACTTCCACTACGGCTACTTCCTCTACGCGGCGGGCGTCGTGGCGGCGGACGACCCGGCGCTCGCGGCCGACCTCGCGCCCGTCCTCGACCTCCTCGCGGCGGACGTCGCGGCGGGAGCCGGGAGTGAGGACTTCCCGGCGCTGCGCGTGTTCGACGCCTATGCCGGCCACTCGTGGGCCTCCGGCTACTCGCCGTTCGCCGACGGGAACAACCAGGAGTCGGCGTCGGAGGCGGTGTCCGCGTGGAACGGGCTCGCACTGTGGGCGGCCGCGTCGGGGGACACCCCCGAGGACTCAGAGCTCGAGGCGCAGGCGCGCTGGCTCCTGTCCGCCGAGGCGGCGTCGGCCAGGGCCTACTGGACCGACTTCGACCGCGACGACCCCGCGATCGCCGGGTTCACGCCGAGCGTGACGTCGCTCGTGTGGGGCGGCAAGCGGGACTACGCGACGTGGTTCAGCGCCGAGCCGGGCGCCATGCTCGGCATCCTCGTGCTGCCGTCGCAGCCGGTGGCGGACTACCTCGCGGGCGACCCCGAGCGCATCCGGGCGAACCTCGACAATGAGCTCGCGGGCCCCCGCGACGACGCGGCGTCCTGGGACGTGATGTTCGGCGACCAGCTCCTCATGTACGCGTCGCTCGCCGGGCCCGACGACGCGGCGTCGGCTCTGGAGGTGGCACGCTCGCTCCCGGAGGAACGGATCGACGACGGCAGCACCCGCTCCTACCTCCTCGCGTTCCTCCTGACGCACGCCGCGGGCTGAGTGTCCCTGCCGAACCCCGGGTTGCGCGGCGATCGTCGGCCTGATCGGAGCGCAACCAGGGGTTCGGCGTGCTGCTGGCGAGGTGCCGCGCAGGCTCGGGAACGAAGCCGTGACGCGCGGGCACTACCCTGCTCCGGGGGTCTTCACACGAACTTCACGGACAGGAGAAGTCATGAGCGCCATCGGGTGGCGGGTGCACGGGAACGGCAAGACGGTAGCTCCGGGGGACGTCGTCGATCCTGACGAGCGGCTGTCCTGGCCGCGGACCATCGGCATCGGCATGCAGCACGTCGTGGCGATGTTCGGCGCGACGTTCCTCGTGCCGCTCATCACCGGGTTCTCCCCGGCGACGACGCTGTTCTTCTCCGCGATCGGGACCGTCGGGTTCCTGCTCATCACGCGGAACCGGCTGCCCAGCTACCTCGGGTCGAGCTTCGCGTTCATCGCGCCGATCGGTGCCGCGACCGCGTCGCAGGGGCAGTCGGTCGCGGTGGGCGGGATCCTCGTCACGGGCGTCGTGCTCGCCGTGATCGGTCTGGTGGTGCATCTCGCGGGCGCCCGCTGGATCGACGTCGTCATGCCGCCGATCGTCACGGGCACGATCGTCGCGCTCATCGGCCTCAACCTCGCGCCCGCCGCCTGGAACAACTACCAGCTCGCGCCCGTCACGGCGACGATCACCCTTGCGTCGATCATCCTCGTGACCGTGCTGTTCAAGGGCATCCTCGGGCGGCTGTCGATCCTCGTCGGTGTCGTGATCGGCTACGTGGCCGCCATGATCCAGGGCGAGGTCGACTTCACGACCGTGCGCGAGGCCGGCTGGTTCGGCCTGCCCGAGTTCGTCACGCCGACGTTCGACGTCGCGGTGCTCGGCCTGTTCGTGCCCGTCGTGCTCGTGCTGATCGCGGAGAACGTCGGTCACGTGAAGTCCGTCGCCGCGATGACGGGGCGGAACCTCGACGATCTCACGGGCCGCGCGCTGTTCGCGGACGGGCTCGCGACGACGTTCGCTGGCATCGGCGGCGGGTCGGGCACCACGACGTACGCCGAGAACATCGGCGTCATGGCCGCGACGCGCGTCTACTCGACCGCCGCGTACTGGGTCGCCGCCGCGACCGCGCTGGTGCTGTCGCTGTCGCCGAAGTTCGGCGCGCTCATCGCGACGATCCCCGCCGGGGTGCTCGGCGGCGCGACAACGATGCTCTACGGCATGATCGGCATCCTCGGAGCGCGGATCTGGGTGCAGAACCGCGTCGACTTCTCCGACCCCGTGAACCTCACGACCGCCGCCGTGCCGCTCGTCATCGGCATCGCGAACTTCTCCTGGGTCGTCGGCGACCTGTCGTTCGAGGGCATCGCGCTGGGCACCGCCGCAGCGCTCGTGATCTACCACCTCATGCGCAACATCGCCCGGTGGCGCGGCACGAGCCAGGAGCCCGCCAGCCCGGCGTCGGCCCCGGGCGGTGACGAGCCCGCGGTCCACGACGCGCGCTGACCCTGCCGAACCCCGGGTTGCGCCCCGCTCAGCCGGGTAGGGGCGAGGTAACCCGGGGTTCGGCCACGAGCACGCCGAACCCCGGCCTGTACCGCGCTCAGGGGCGTGAGGGAGTGACAACCCCGGGTTCGGCCCACGACGGGAACGTCGTCTCCCGCTCAGGCGGCCCGACGACGCGCAGCCGACCCCAGCGCGCGGCGCACCGTGCCGTGCGTGCGGCCTGGAACCGTGACGTCGTGCCACGTGAAGCGGAGCACCGCGGCGACGTCTCCGGTGACGAGGTCGTTGTGGCGTTCCCGGTCCGCGAACGCGGCGACGAGCGTGTCGTGGACCTCGGCGCCGTCGACCTCGGCGAGGAGCCACCGTCCGTCGTCGAGCCGCCAGCCGAGGTCGCCGCGGCGGGCCGCGCCGCTCGCGCCCACCAAGGGCACCTGCAGCACGTCGGGTGGGACGCCGCCGTCGTGGCAGTCGAGGCGGGCCCACGTCTCGAGCGGCGACTCGGAGCGTCCGTCCGCGAGCTCCCACCACGCGTGCGTGCGGGCGACGCCGCGTCGTCCGCGCGCGTGGTCGTGCGCCCGGTCCAGGCCGGCCGGATCGACGAGCCCGAGGTGGAGAGCCGAGTCCATCACGGACACGGCCGGTCCGCGGTCCAGCTCCGGCACCGCCTGCGCGAGCGCCCACTCCGGGCTGGCGACGTACCGGTCGCCGACCCGCGCGACCGACATCCCGTCGTCGAACATGCGCAGGACGACGCCGTCTCGCGACTCCAGCGCACGACCCCCGGGCAGAGCCGCCTGCGGGGTCACGCGGGTCGGTAGGCCGGTCACGCCGAGCAGTGCCAGCGCGCACGGTCCGACGGCAACGGCGTCCGGGCCGAAGGCGAGGAGCGCCGCCCAGGCGGCGCGTCGGCGTCGATGGTCGTGCGGCCGCTGGACGACAGCAGTCGTGTCGGTGTCGTACACGCCGCGGGTGATGCGTGACCACGTCCCCGCGCGGAGCAGGCGATCGACGACCGCTGGGCCGAGGCCGGCGTCGCGGCACTGAGCCGTGCTGACGAGGCGTTCCTGACGGGCGGCGACGACCAGGAGATCGTCAGGGACGGCGCGAAGCGGCGTGGGCATGGACGCATTCCAGCCGTCCGGGCGACGCCGAGAGCGTCTCGACGAGCGCGGCTGTGGAAGGGAACGTCGAATCCGGGACTGTGGACGCCCAGGACCGGCCTCCCGCCGTCGGGCCCGAATAATGCACCCCGACCCACGGGCGCCGAACCCCGGGTTGGCCCGCGATCAACCGCCTGATGACGACGTAAACCGGGGTTCGGCACCGACCGACGCCGAACCCCGGGTTGTGCCGCGATCAGGTCCGCGATGGCGACGCAACCCGGGGTTCGGCCGAGGGGGTGGCCGGTAACCCGGGTTTCGGCGTCGCCCGTGGCCCGCAACCCCGGGTTCGCGAGCGGACGTCAGAGCCGCAGGCCCAGGGTCATGCCGCCGTCGTCGCCGGACAGCTCGGTGAAACCGAGGTGCCGGTAGAACCCGACGGCGCCGACGTTCGCGTGCGCCACGCCCAGGTGGACGCCCGGGACGCCGTCGGCGCGCAGCGCGTCGAACAGGGTCTCGAGCAGCCGGCGACCATTGCCCCCGCCCTGCGCAGCGGGGAGGAGGTCGACGTGCAGGTGCGCGGGGAACGCGCCGACCACGTCGGGCTCCGGGCGGTGCGGCGCGTGGATCTGCCGCACGAGCGCCTCGTCCGCCGAGCCGTCGGGGAAGGAGCCCAGCGGGTAGCGCGCGCGCAACGGGGGCCACCAGTCGCGCTCGCACGCGGCGTCGAACGCCACGGTGTCCCGCGCGCCGACGACGTAGCCCACGGCACCCCCGCCGTCGTCCAGCACGAACGCGAGCCCCGGCTCCAGCGCGAGGTACGCCCCGAGGTAGACCTCGCCCAGCAGGCGCGGGTCGGCGTAGAGGCCGCTCGCGTCGGTGCCCGACGCGCCGGTGCGCAGGCAGACGTCGTAGAGGCGGACGACCTCCGCGGGGTCGTCGACGCGCGCAGGACGCAGGGGCAGGGGATTCATCAGGGGCAGCCGTTCGGGTGTCGCAGGGGTTGTCGGTGCAGCCGTTCGGGTGTCGCAGGAGGTACCGCCGCCGTGGCGGTCCGTCAGCCCTCGGCGGGCGGGACGGGCAGCGGGCGCGGCGTGATCTGGTCCACCGGCACGCAGCCCTCCGGGTTCTCCAGCGGGACGTCGGGGGTGATCCCGATCAGCTCGAGGTCCACGAGGTCCTCGAAGTCCGCGCCGACGTACAGCGTCACGGTGGTGTCCTGGCGGGTGTCGAGGACGAGCCCGGGCTCGGGGTAGTGCGCCCCGAGCGTGTAGGCGGGGGCGATGCCTCCCGCCCCGAAGTGGATCTGCGTGCGCGCGAGGGCGTCGGGCTCGCCGTCGCCGTCCAGGTCCTCGGCGTTCGCGACGCCGTCGATGGTGAACCCGCGCTCCGTGAGGACGTCCTGGTTGATGCCCGCGAGCGGCTCGTCCCGGCCCGACGCGTTGACGATCGTCACGTGCACGTCACCCGATGCCGCCGGGAGGGCGCCCTCGGGCAGGCACGGCACCTCGACGTCCGCGAGGGCGTCGACCACCTCCGGCGTGGAGAACGGCCGCGAGAACGGCGTGTCGATCGCCCCCGTGTACACCGCGAGAGCACCCAGCCCGGTGACGGCCAGGGCGGCGATGAGCAGCCCGAACACGACGGCCTGGCGCTCGTGGATGCGCCGGCGGCGCACGGAGCGGGCGCGGTCGGGCTCGGTGGTCACGCCAGAAACCTACCCGACGGCGCGCTCATCGGAGCGTCAGGACGCGAGCGTGCAGGATCGCGCGCTGCTGGAGCGCCGCACGGACGGCGCGGTGCAACCCGTCCTCGAGGTAGAGGACGCCGTCGTACTCCACCACGTGCGCGAAGAGGTCGCCGTAGAAGGTCGAGTCCTCGGCGAGCAGGGCGTCGAGATCGAGGGTGCGCTTGGTCGTCACGAGCTCGTCGAGACGCACCTGGCGGGGCGGTACGTCCGTCCAGTCCTTGACGCTCACCTTGCCGTGGTCCGGGTAGGGGCGCCCGTCTCCGACGGCCTTGAAGATCATGCGGCACATCCTAGGTGCCCGACGACGGTCCGCACCCCGCGCTTCCGCGAGCGGTCACGCGGTCGTCACGTTCTCCCCACGAAGCGTCCGGCAGCGCGGGCCGGACGCCGCCGGTCAGGATGCCGTCAGGGACCGGAGGCCGGGCGTCAGGGTTCCGTCAGGACGCACCCGGCGCGGGTGCCGGCGGACGTAGAACGGCAGGGAGCGCGGACGTCGCGCTCCGGCCGCCGCGCCCAGCGCGACCGGCCGCCCGTCGTCGCGAAGGCGTCCCGCTCATGGCCGACCTGGCCTACCTCCTCCTCACCGTCGCGTTCTTCGCCGCGGTCGCGCTCGTCGCGCGCCGGCACGGATCGTCGGGAGGCACCCGGTGATGATCCTCGACTGGATCGCGCTCGCCGCGATCGTCGGCACCCTCGGCTACCTCTTCGTCGCGCTGCTGCGCAGCGACCGGGCCCGGTGAGCGCGCCGTGATCACCGCTGCGACCACCGCTGTGACCACCGGCACGGACCCCGCGGTCGTGTGGGCCGCCGTCGGGCAGGTCACCCTGCTCGTCGTCGCGCTCGCCGCCGTGCACGCCCCTCTCGGCGCGTACATGGCCCGCGTCTACACGTCGACGCGCCACCTCGCCGTCGAACGCGTCGGCTACCGCGCCGCGCGCGTCGACCCCGACGCCGAGCAGACGTGGAGCACCTACCTCTTCTCCCTGCTCGGCTTCGCCCTCGTCTCCGTGCTCGTGCTCTACGGGCTCGGGCGCCTGCAGGAGCATCTCCCGCTCGACCTCGGGTTCACCGGGCTCGACCCGGCCGGCGCCTGGAACTCCGCCGTCTCGTTCGTGACGAACACGAACTGGCAGTGGTACTCCGGCGAGGCCGCGGCCGGTCACCTGCTGCAGATGGCCGGCTTCGCCGTGCAGAACTTCGTCTCCGCCGCGGTCGGGATGTCGGTGGCGATCGCGCTCGTCCGCGGGTTCGCACGCTCCGGCACCGACGCGCGGATCGGCAACTTCTGGACCGACCTCACCCGCTCCGTCGTCCGGATCCTCCTGCCGATCGCGTTCGTCGCGGCCGTGGTCCTCGTCGCCAACGGCGTGATCCAGAACCTGAACCCGCACACCGCCGTCGAGACGCTCGCGGGCGGGTCCCAGCACGTCCTCGGCGGACCGGTCGCGTCCCAGGAGGCGATCAAGGAGCTCGGCACCAACGGCGGCGGGTTCTTCAACGCCAACTCGGCCCACCCGTTCGAGAACCCCCACCCGTTCACCAACCTCCTCGAGATCTTCCTGCTGCTCGTCATCCCGTTCACGCTGCCCCGCACGTTCGGGCTCCTGGTCGGCGACCGTCGCCAGGGCTGGGCGATCCTGGGCGCGATGGGCGCACTGTTCACGGTCGCGCTCACCCTCGTGACCTGGTCCGAGCTCGCCGGCCCGGGCGCCGCGCCCCAGGCCGCGGGAGCCGCCATGGAAGGCAAGGAGACCCGGTTCGGGCTCGCGGCGAGCGCCTTGTTCGCCACCGCCACGACCGGCACGTCGACCGGTGCGGTCAACGCCATGCACGACTCGCTCACCGCACCGGGCGGGGGAGTGGTCCTGTTCAACATGCTCCTCGGCGAGATCGCGCCGGGCGGTGTGGGCGCCGGCCTTTACGGGATGCTTGTCCTCGCGATCGTCGCCGTGTTCGTCGCCGGGCTCATGGTCGGTCGCACGCCCGAGTACCTCGGCAAGAAGATCGGCCGCCCCGAGATCACGCTCGTCGCGCTGTACATCCTCACGACGCCCGCCGTCGTCCTCGTCGGCACCGCGCTGTCCGTCACGCTGCCCGCCGGCCTCGCCGGCCAGCAGGAGACCGGTCCGCACGGCCTCACCGAGATCCTCTACGCGTTCGCGTCCGCGGGGAACAACAACGGGTCCGCGTTCGGCGGGCTGACCACCGGCACCCCGTACTACAACACGCTGCTCGGCCTCGCGATGCTCGTCGGCCGCTTCGTGCCCATCGCGCTCGTCCTCGCCCTCGCCGGCCGGCTCGCGAGCCAGAAGGCCGTCCCCGCGTCGGCCGGGACGCTCCCGACGCACCAGCCGCTGTTCGTCGGCCTGCTCGGCACCGTCGCGCTCGTCGTCGTGGGCCTCACCTTCATCCCCGTCCTGTCCCTCGGTCCCGTCGTGGAGTCCTTGTCATGAGCAGTTCTCGTCCTCGATCCGACGCCTTCCGCGAGTCCCCCTCCGGTGGCTCGCTCACCTCCGCGTCCGCCTCCCCGGGAGGGGCGGCGGGTCTACCGTCCGCGCCGCTCGTCCCTCGCGGCGCTCCCGCCAGTCCCGCCACGACCCGCCGCCCCTCCCGGTCCGGCGGCCGCTCGTCCGTCGCCGCGGGTGTGGTCGGGGCCGACGGCGACGGGTCGGCTTCCGGTGGTGCTGTGCCCGACGGCGGTGGGTCGGGTTCCGGTGGTTCCACGCCCGACGGCGGTGGGTCGGGTGCGGGCGGTCCCGTAGCCGACGGCGGTCGGTCGCGGCTGGCGCGGGCGCTCACCGGGGCGCAGGTGCGGGCGGCGCTGCCGGCCGCGGTGCGCAAGCTCGACCCGCGCGTGCTGTACCGGTCGCCGGTGCTGTTCGTCGTCGAGCTGGGGGCCGTCGCGACGACCGTGATAGCGGTCGTCGAGCCGACGGCGTTCGCGTGGTGGATCACCGCGTGGCTGTGGGCGACGGTGCTGTTCGCGACGCTCGCCGAGTCGGTCGCGGAGGCGCGCGGCAAGGCGCAGGCGTCGAGCCTGCGCGCGACCCAGCGCAGCACGACGGCGCGGCGCGTCGTCTCGGCGAGCGCCGCCGGTTCGGTCACGGACGCGGCCGCTGCGGGGCGACTGCACGCGCTGCCCGTGACCGAGGTGGCGTCGTCGGAGCTGCGCGTGGGCGACGTCGTCGTGGTCGAGGCGGGCGAGACGATCCCCGGGGACGGCGACGTCGTCGAGGGCGTCGCGTCGGTCGACGAGTCCGCGATCACCGGGGAGTCCGCGCCCGTGATCCGAGAGTCGGGCGGTGACCGGTCCGCCGTGACGGGAGGGACGGTCGTCCTGTCCGACCGGATCGTCGTGCGCATCACCGCGCCCGCGGGACAGACGTTCGTCGACCGGATGATCGCGCTCGTCGAGGGCAGCGAGCGCCAGCGGACGCCCAACGAGATCGCGCTGAACATCCTCCTGACGTCGCTGACGATCGTGTTCGTGCTCGCCGTGGCGACGCTCCAGCCGTTCGCCGCGTACTCCGGGGCGAAGCAGTCGCTGGTCGTGCTCGTCGCGCTGCTCGTGTGCCTCATCCCGACGACGATCGGCGCGCTGCTCTCCGCGATCGGCATCGCGGGCATGGACCGGCTCGTGCGGCGCAACGTGCTCGCGATGTCCGGCCGGGCGGTCGAGGCCGCGGGCGACGTCGACGTGCTCCTGCTCGACAAGACCGGCACGATCACGCACGGCAACCGGTTCGCGACCGAGCTCCTGCCCGTCGGCGGCGTCTCGGTGGACGAGCTCGCGGCGGCGGCGCGGCTCGCGTCGCTCGCCGACGAGACGCCCGAGGGCCGCAGCATCGTCGACCTCGTGGAGCGCACGTACCCCGGTGCGGGCCTGCCCGACGACGCGGGCGACCTCGCCCGGACGGGCGACCCCTCGCCGTCGGGCACGAGCGGGAGGGGCGACGAGCTGGCGGGCGCGACGCTCGTCGCGTTCACCGCGCAGACGCGCATGTCCGGGGTGGACCTGCCTGTGGACGCGCCTGTGGACCTACCTGTGGACCCGTCTCGTGCGGGCGGCCCGCGGCGTCTGCGCAAGGGCGCTGGCAGCGCAATCGAGCGGTGGGTGCGCTCGACAGGCGGCACGCTCGCGGGCGGCGCGGCCGAGGTGCTGGCCGCCCACGTGGACGCCGTGAGCTCGCAGGGCGGCACGCCGCTCGTCGTCGCGGAGCAGGTCGGCGACGGGCCCGCCCGAGTGCTCGGCGTCGTCCGTCTCAAGGACGTCGTCAAGGACGGGCTGCGCGAGCGGTTCGACCAGCTGCGAGCCATGGGCATCCGCAGCGTCATGGTCACGGGCGACAACGCCGTGACCGCGCGCGCGATCGCCGCCGAGGCAGGCGTCGACGACGTCCTGGCCGAGGCGACGCCCGAGGACAAGCTCGCGCTCATCCGGCGCGAGCAGGAGGGCGGACGGCTCGTCGCCATGGCCGGCGACGGGACGAACGACGCGCCCGCGCTCGCGCAGGCCGACGTCGGCGTGGCGATGAACACCGGGACGACCGCCGCCAAGGAGGCGGGGAACATGGTCGACCTCGACTCGAACCCGACGAAGCTCCTCGAGATCGTGGAGATCGGCAAGCAGCTGCTCATCACGCGCGGCGCGCTGACCACGTTCTCCGTGGCGAACGACGTCGCGAAGTACTTCGCGATCCTCCCCGCCATGTTCATGGGCGTGTTCCCCGCGCTCGGCGTGCTCAACGTCATGCGCCTGTCGAGCCCCGAGTCGGCGATCCTCTCCGCGGTGATCTTCAACGCGCTGATCATCGTCGCGCTCGTCCCGCTCGCGCTGCGCGGTGTGCGGTACCGGCCGGCGTCCGCGTCGTCGATGCTGCGCCGCAACCTGCTGATCTACGGCGTCGGCGGGCTCGTCGCTCCGTTCGTCGGCATCAAGCTCGTCGACCTGCTGGTCTCCCTCCTCCCGGGCTTCTGACCGGAACCTCCGGCCGGTACAGCCGCCGGTACAGCCCGCCACCCACGACACACCACACGACATCGAAGGACTCCTCATGCCCAGCACCTCGCCCACCCGTCCCGACGGCGGCCCCGCGGGAACGCCCCGCGCGTCGGTCGGCGGCGGCGTCGTCTCGCTCACCCGGCAGTCGTTCGCCGGGCTGCGCGTCCTCCTCCTCCTGACCCTGCTGCTCGGCGGCCTCTACCCGCTCGCGGTGCTCGGCGTCGGCCAGCTCGGGTTCGGCTGGCAGGCGAACGGCTCGCTCGTGCGGGCCGACGGCTCGCACGCGTCCGGGGTCGACGACGCCGCTCCCGACGGCGCGCCGGTCGTCGGGTCGGCGCTCGTCGGCCAGGACTTCGGCGAGCCAGGCGCCGACCCGCAGTGGTTCCACGGGCGCCCGTCGGCCGCGGGCGACGGGTACGACACCCTCGCGTCGGCGGGCTCGAACCTCGGTCCGAACAACCCCGACCTCGTCGCCGCGATCGAGGAGCGCCGGGCCGCGGTCGCCGCGGAGGACGGCGTCGACCCGGCCGTCGTCCCCCCGGACGCGCTCACGGCGTCGGCCTCGGGGCTCGACCCGCACGTCTCCCCGGCGTACGCCGACCAACAGGTCGAGCGCGTCGCCGAGGCCCGCGGGCTGGACGTGGCGGAGGTCCGCGCACTGGTCGAGGCCGAGGCGGCCGGGCGCGTGCTCGGGGTGCTCGGCGACCCGCGCGTGAACGTCCTGTCGCTCAACCTCGCGCTCGAGCAGCTCGACACGTCGGGCGCCGCGGGCACCCCGTGATCGCCGCACCCGTCCGCGCCGTGGTGGACTGCACGCATGGACGCTGAGCAGCCGCGCCGAGGTCGTCTCTCGGTCTACCTCGGCGCGGCGCCGGGCGTCGGCAAGACGTTCGCGATGCTCGACGAGGCGCACCGACGTCGCGCCCGCGGCACCGACGTCGTCGTGGGGCTCGTCGAGACCCACGGACGCGACGCGACCGCCGCGAAGATCGGTGACCTCGAGGTCGTGCCGCGCCGCGTCGTCGGGCACCGCGGCGTGGAGCTCACCGAGCTCGACGTCGCCGCGGTCCTCCTGCGCCGCCCGGACGTCGTGCTCGTCGACGAGCTCGCCCACACCAACGCCCCCGGGTCCCGGCACCCCAAGCGGTGGCAGGACGTCGACGACCTGCTCGCCGCGGGGATCGACGTCGTGACGACCGTCAACGTCCAGCACCTCGAGTCGCTCACCGAGGACGTCGAGGCCATCACGGGCGTGCGGCAGCGCGAGACCGTGCCCGACCACGTGGTCCGCGAGGCCGACCAGATCCAGCTGGTCGACCTCTCGCCGCAGGCCCTGCGGCGCCGCCTCGCGCACGGCAACGTGTACCGGGCCGAGCAGATCGACGCGTCCCTGTCGTCGTATTTCCGCGAGGGCAACCTCACGGCCCTGCGCGAGCTCGCGCTGCTGTGGCTCGCCGACCGCGTCGACGACGCCCTCACGCGCTATCGCGCCGACCACGCGATCTCGGGGACGTGGCCCGCGCGCGAGCGGGTCGTCGTCGCCCTCACCGGCGGTCCCGAGAGCGCGACGCTGCTCCGTCGCGGCGCCCGGATCGCCGAGCGCGCCGCCGGGTCCGAGCTGCTCGCCGTCCACGTCCTCGCGACCGACGGGCTGGCCGCGGCGTCCCCCGCGGCGCTCGCGGCGGACCGCGAGCTCGTCGAGTCGCTCGGCGGGACCTTCCACACCGTCGTCGGGGAGGACGTGCCGTCCGCGGTCGTCGACTTCGCGCGCGGTGTCAACGCGACGATGGTCGTCGTCGGGGTCTCGCGGCACTCGCGGTGGCGGGAGGCGCTGCTCGGCTCGACGAGCGCCGAGATCGCCCGGCTCGCGGGATCGCTCGACGTGCACCTCGTGACGCACGAGCGGGCGCGGGCGGGCCGGGTCTCGCGGCGCGCCCTCAGCCCGCTCTCCGCCCGACGCCGCGTGGCCGGCTGGGTGCTCGCCCCGACGGCGCCCGCGCTGCTCACCGCGTCGTTCGTCGCCACCGAGGAGCTCGTCGGCCTCCCGACGCAGATGCTCGTGTTCCTGGCACTCACCGTCGGGGTCGCCCTGGTGGGTGGGATGTGGCCTGCCCTCGCGTGCGCCGTCGTGTCGTTCCTGTGCATCAACTGGTTCTTCACGGCGCCCACCGGTCTGCTCACCGTCGCCGACCCGGAGAACCTGCTCGCGCTCCTGCTGTTCGTGCTCGTCGCGGTCGCCGTCGCGTCGGTCGTCGACCTGTCGGCACGGAGGTCCGTCCAGGCGTCGCGCGCGCGGGCCGAGGCGTCGACGCTCGCGGCGTTGTCCCGCTCGGTGCTGTCGGGGGAGGACACCGCCGACGCCGTCGTCTCGCGGCTCGCCGAGACGTTCGCCCTGCGCCGGGTCGCGCTGGAGGAGCGGGCAGGCACGGGAGCCGGCGGGGGCGGTGCGGCCGCCGGGTGGTCGACGATCGCCGAGGCGTCACGTCCGGTCGTCGAGCCCGGGCGCGACGTCGGGGGCCGTGCGGCGCGCGAGGCGTACGGGCGGGGCGGCCGCCAGGGCAGGCCCGACCCCCGCGGCGACGACGACCGGACGCTCGTCCGGATCGACGACGACCGCCGTCTCGTGCTCGACGGGCGTCCGCTGCCCGCCGGCGACCGGCAGGTGCTCGACGCGTTCGGCGCCCAGGCGGGGATCGTCCTGGAGTACCGGCGACTGCGCGAGCAGGCGGCCCGAGCGGCGGTGCTCGCCGAGGCGGACGCGACGCGCACGGCCCTGCTCGCCGCGGTCTCGCACGACCTGCGGACGCCGCTCGCCGCGATCCGCACCGCCGTGGACGGGCTGCGTCTTCCGGACGTCGCGCTCGCGCCCGAGGACGAGGACGCGCTCGTCGAGACCGTCGCGACCGCGACCGGGCGGCTCGAGCAGCTCATCGACAACCTGCTCGACCTGTCGCGACTCCAGACGGGCGCCGTCGTCCCGGTGCTGCGGGCCGTGTCGCTCGACGAGGTCGTGCCGTTCGCCGTCGAGCCCGCGACCGACCGCGTCGAGCTCGCCGTGCCCGACGACCTGCCCCTCGTGCGCACCGACCCGGGCCTGCTCGAACGGGTCGTCGCGAACGTCGTCGCGAACGCAGTGCGCTTCTCGCCGGGCGACGTGCGCGTCACGGCGTCGGCGTCGCGGGACGGCGTCGAGCTGCGCGTCGTCGACCGGGGTCCGGGGCTGGACGACTCCGCGAAGCAGCGCATGTTCGAGCCGTTCCAGCGGCTCGGGGACACGAGCGGGAGCGGTGTCGGGCTCGGGCTCGCCGTGGCGCAGGGCTTCGCGCGGGCCGTGGGTGCGACGATCCTCCCCGAGGACACCCCGGGCGGTGGCCTGACCATGGTCGTCACGGTCCCGTTGGCGGGCCCCGGGCCGTGGGGCGTGCGTGAGGCCGGGACGTCGGCCGAGGACGAGGCCGAGGACGAGGAGGTGCGATGAGCGCGGAGCGCGACGGGGTCGGCAACCGGGTGCTCGTCGTCGACGACGACCCGGGACTGCTGCGGGCCATGGAGATCACGCTGCGCGTGCACGGCTGGGACGTCACGACGGCGGCGACGGGCCGCGGGGGGATCGACGCCGCGGCGACGACCCACCCCGACGTCGTCCTGCTCGACCTCGGCCTGCCCGACGTCAGCGGGATCGACGTCATCACCGCGGTCCGCGGCTGGAGCCGGGTGCCGATCATCGTGCTCTCGGCGCGCCAGCTCGGCGACGACAAGGTCGACGCGCTCGACGCCGGCGCGGACGACTACGTGACGAAGCCGTTCGCGATGCCCGAGCTCATGGCGCGGCTGCGGGCGGCGGTGCGCCGCGCGTCGAGCGAGCCGGTGCCCGACGACCCGGTCGTCGAGGCCGGGGACCTGCACATCGACCTCGCGCGCCGCCAGGTGCAGCGCCGCGGCGAGGACGTGCGCCTCACCCCGACCGAGTGGGCGCTGCTGGAGCTGCTCGTGCAGCACCGGGGACGCGTCGTCGGGCGCGAGCAGATGCTGCGCGAGGTGTGGGGGCCCGCGGCGACGCGCGACACCCACTACCTGCGCGTGTACGTCGCGCAGCTGCGGCGCAAGCTCGAGGACGACCCGGCGTCGCCGCGGCACCTCCTCACGACACCGGGCATGGGCTACCGGTTCGAGGTCTGAGCCGACCCCGTGGGGCGACCCGGCGCCGTCTGGCACGGGTCACCCGATCACCGCGGCGCTCTCCGGGTGACGGAAGAGCCGCGGCCGCGACCGGAGCGCGAGCGCCGAGCCGAGCGTGATCGGGCCGAGCCTGCCCAGGAACATGAGGCCGACGAGGATCAGCTGGTGCGGGGCCGCGAGGTCCGCCGTGATGCCGGCCGACAGGCCCGTGGTGGAGAACGCCGACGTCACCTCGAAGAGGATGCGGTCGAGGCCGAACGGCGAC
The DNA here is from genome assembly GCF_059159985.1 of Cellulosimicrobium sp. BMG9.23. NCBI lineage: Bacteria > Bacillati > Actinomycetota > Actinomycetes > Micrococcales > Promicromonosporaceae > Cellulosimicrobium > Cellulosimicrobium sp. BMG9.23. The sequence goes on along the minus strand of NZ_JBZGBZ010000005.1, from coordinate 145,078 downwards.
GTCGCGGTGATGACGAGCGTCGAGAGCAGGACGGCGGCGACGCCGAGCAGGGCCACGCTGACGGCCTGTCGCTGCGTCGCGGCGGCGACGCGCCGGTCGAACGCCGTGACGTCGGGGTCGCCGCGCAGCTCGGACCAGATGACGAACGCGAGCACCGCGAACGTCACGACCTTGATGCCTCCCGCGGTGCTCGCGCTGCCCCCGCCGATGAACATGAGCACGTCCGTGCCGAGCCACGTCCCGCTGTTCATCTGCGAGGTGTCGAGGGAGTTGTAGCCGGCGGTCCGCGCCATGACGGACTGCGTGAACGCGGCGAGGACCCGGTCGCCCACGCCGAGCGCGCCGAGCGTGCGGGGGTTCGCCCACTCCGCGACGAGGAAGAAGAGGGTCCCGCCGGCGAGCAGCACGCCGCTCGTGAGGAGGGTCAGCTTGGTGTGCAGGCTCCAGCGCGACGCGCCGGTCCGGCGTCGGCGGGCGCGGTAGAGCTCGAACAGCACGGGGAACCCGATGCCGCCGAGGATCACGGCGAGGCACAGCGGCACGCACATCCACGGGTCGCCGACGAAGCCGATGAGCGAGTCGGAGTACAGCGCGAACCCGGCGTTGTTGAACGCCGAGACGGCGTGGAAGAGGCCGTGCCACAGCGCTTCGCCCGGCGTCATCCCGTACCCGACGACGAGTCGCGCGGCCACGAGGAGCGCGACGACGCCCTCGACGGCGACGGTGACCCGCAGGACGCCGACCAGCACGGAGCGCACGTCGCCGAGCCCGACGCTGCGGGTCGACGCCGCGGCGACCAGGCGCGTGCGCAGGTCGAGACGGCGGGAGACGAGCAGCCCGAGCAGCGACGCCGCCGTCATGACGCCGAAGCCGCCGAGCTGGATGAGCACGAGTATCACGACCTGACCGAACGGGGTCCAGAACGAGCCGGTGTCGACCACCGCGAGACCCGTGACGCACACCGCCGACGTCGCGGTGAACAGCGCCTCGAGCGGCGTCGCGAGCCGGTCGGTCGTCGAGACCGGGAGCAGGAGCAGCACGGCCCCGACGACGATCGCTGCGGCGAACCCGCCCACGACCAGTCGACCGGGACGGGTCCCCTCGGACCGGTGCGGCGTGCGGCGCGGCGAGGGTCGTCGCCAGGACGGGAGCAGGTGCACCCGTCCGGTCTACCGGGCCGCGGAGGCCCGCGCGGCGATCTTGACGGGATCCTGATGCCCGACGCGTCGCACCGGTTCGTCGGTGACCGCCGTCAGCGGGCGGTCAGCTCGGCCCGGTCCCACCACCACGCCGTCGCGAGCCACCCCGCCACGGCGACGAGCGGCGCCGTCGTGAGCTGCACGACCGACACGGTCACGTCGGCCCCGCCCATCCCGAGCCACAGTCCCGGGACGGCCCAGGGGAACCAGGGACCGGCACCGGTCAGCGTCACCACCTGGGTCACGATGACGACGCCCAGGACCGCGCCGACGCCGGCGAGCGCGTCGCGCCCCCAGGTCGCGACCAGGCCGAACGGCAGCGCGGTGAGCGCGGCCAGGACGCCGCCGAGGGCGGCGCGAGCGGCACCGGGCCACGGCGTGCCGGCCCCTGGGGACGTCGCGGCACCGAGGACCAGCGCCACGACGACCGAGGCGAGGCTCGCCGTGACGGCCCACACCAGGACCGCGAGGAGCTTGGCCGACGCGAGCTCCGCCCGGGACGCGCGACCCATGAGCAGCGGCTCCACCGTCCCGTCCGTGAGCTCTCGCCCGAACGACCAGCTGACGACGAAGCCCGTCGCGAGCAGCGCCGCCACCGCGAGCACCTGTCCGGTGAGCCCTGTCACGGCGTCCCAGCCGGTTCCCGGGACCATCGGCCGCACCTTGAGGGCGAGCGTGCTGTCGCCGCCGTGCTCGGCCGCGGCCGCGAAGCCGACCGCCAGCAGCGGCACCACGAGCACGACGACGGCCGTCGCGACGCGGACGACCGTCGAGCGCACGAGCTGGAGGAGCTCCGCACCGAGAGCGGCGCTGAAGGTCGCGGGGCCGGCCTGGGACCGGGCCGCGCTCACGGCGTCGCCTCGCGGACGGCGTCGGCGTTCGACGCGGCGTGCACGATGTCGAAGAACTGGCGCTCGAGGTCGACGCCTCCCGGCGGGAGGGTGCCGGCGACGCGTCCGTCGTGGACGACCGTGATCGTCGACGCGGTGCGAGCCATCTCGTCGAGGTGGTGGCTCGACACGAGCACGGCCGTGCCGCCCGCGGCACGCCGTAGGAGCGTCTCGCGGACCTCGATGACGCCTGCCGGGTCGAGCGCGCTCGTGGGCTCGTCGAGCACGAGAAGGTCCGGGTCGTGCACGAGCGCCGCCGCGAGCGCGAGGCGCTGGCGGTTGCCGTCGGAGAGCGTCCGCGCGCGGCGGTCCGCCCAGCGGTCGAGGGCGAGGGACGCGATCATCTCCGCGGTACGCCGGTCCGCGTCCTCGCGCGTGCACCCGTGCAGGCGGGCCGCGGCACGCAGGTTCTCGTGGACCGTCAGCTCGCCGTAGGCGCGGCCGCTGCCGACGTGGCCGACCCTCGCCCGGACGCCCGCGGGTGCGCGCCAGGCCGGCACGCCCCAGAGCTCGGCCGTGCCGGAGCCCGGTCGCAGCAGCCCGACGAGCAGCCGCAGCAGCGTCGACTTGCCGGCCCCGTTGAGGCCCACGAGCGCGTGCACCTCGCCGCGGTGCACCTCGAGGTCGACTCCCCGCACGGCCCGCACGTCGCCGAACGACCGCGCGAGGTCGACGGCGCGGAGGACCGGTCGGTCGTCCGCCGGCTCACGCACCGTGCTCACCGGCGCCGTGCGTCGTGGCGGGCGCGAGAGCCGTGCCGCCCGCGGTCGCGTCGGCCCGGGTCGCGGCGGCGAGCGTGGGGGCGAGCACGTCGAGCGCCCGGTCCAGGACCGCGGACAGCTCCTCGTCGTCGGTGTCCGCCCAGTGCAGGAGCGCGGCGGTCAGTGCGGCGAGCGTCGCGCCGACGGCGGCGCGCGCCTCGAGCGGGTCGCTCCCGTCGGCGACGAGCCGCTCCACGACCGCGTCCTCCGTGCGCGCGTTGTTCTGCCAGACGGCGCCGCGCAGCGCCGGCGTGCGTGCGACGACCCGGGTGCGGCGCCGGACGACGTCGACGGCCTCGGGAGGGATGTCGCGCCAGGCGGAACGCAGCCCCGCGACGGTCCGACGCAGTGATCCCTCGGCGCGCGGCTGCTCGGCGACGGCGGCGACGAGGAGCGGGTCGTACGGGTCGTCGAGCACGACGCGTTCCTTGGTGCCGAAGTGCCGGAAGAACGTCATCTCGCTGACCCCGGCCGCCGCCGCGACCTGGGCGACGGAGGTGGCGTCGTACCCCTGGCGTTCGAACAGGTCGAGCGCGCAGGTGACGAGGGCGTCGCGCGTACGGCTGCGGCGTCGGGCGGCCGGGCTGTCCTTGAGCATAGGACTGATGTTAGTGACTAACATGGAGACGGTCCAGTGCCGACGCCTGGTGGTCGGCACCATCGACGGCCTGACCCTTGCTGAGCAGCGATGACCTCGTGGCGGTGCCGTTCGAGGCACGCCCGTTCGACGCGACGGCGTGGAGACGGTGTGGCAATGTCGTGACGACGGCGGTGCACGACGACGTGCGCCGAGGTGGGGTGCGCGAGCGGAGGACACCGCGATGGGGGATCGTCGAACGACGGCCAGCGGCACGACACGGCTCGGCCGGTCGCGGCAAGAACGGCGCGAGCGCCGGTTCCGCCGCGCCTGGGCGGCGGTCGGGACGGCGCTGCTCACGCTTCCGCTCGTCCTCGCGCCGGCGCTGCCGGCGGCGGCGGCGGAATGGGGCATCCAGAAGCAGGTGACCAGCGGGCCGGGCCCGTACGAGCCCGGGCAGAACGTGACCTACGCGATCCAGATCTCCTGCTCGGACCCCAACCTCGATCCGTGCGTCAACGCGGTGATGACCGACGTGCTGCCGGACGAGCTCGTGCTCGTCGACGCGACGGTGAGCAGCGGCGGGGGCGAGGTCGTCGCGGACCTCGAGTCGAACACCGTGACCTACACCAACCCCGAGGTGCCGAACGGCCAGCAGGCGCTCATCACGGTCACCGCGCAGGTCGACCCCGATCTCCCGTACAGCGAGAACGGCGTCCCGATCCCGAACACGGCGACGGTCGACGCCGACAACGCCGAACCGGTGTCGGACGACGTCGAGATCACCCCCGTCGTCGAGCTGGTGCTCGGCTCCGAGACCACCAAGGCCATCGACCCGGAGGGCGCGCTCGCCGAGCCGGGTACACCTGCGACGGTGACCCTGGGCTCGACCAACACCTCCAACGATGCGGTCGACACCCTCGTCGTCTCGGAGCCGGTCGACCCGGCCGCCGACCCGAACCCCTTCACCTACCTCGAGTTCACCGGTTTCGGGCCGACCGGCGACGGCACCGGTGTGACCTGGCCCGCGGGCGCGACGTCGGCATCCGTGGCCTTCACCTGTGCAGACGGCTCCGCGCCGGTCGAGGAGACCACGACGGCAGGCACGCTCCCCGACCCACCGACGGGCTGCGTCGTCGAGGGCTACACCGTGACGTTCTCCGGCGAGATCGAGCAGGGTGCCACGGCGACGATCCCGTTCGCGGTGCAGCAGAGCGCTGCGGTCGAGGACCTGGACGAGCCCACGACGATCACGAACGACACGTCGTCGTACGTGACCGACGGGGACGTCCCGTCCGAGCCGACCACGGCGAGCGACACCTACGTCATCACGCCGCCGAACACGAGCGTCACGGCGTCGAAGAGCTTCGACCCGGCAGAGGTGAGCGCCGGGGCCCCGACGACCGTCACCCTGGGTGCGACCAACACCGGCACGCCCGTGGACACGCTGACGATCGTCGAGCCCGCACCCGGGACGGACAGCCCGTTCGAGGGCGAGGACCCGATCACATTCACCGGCTGGGGCACCGACGGTGCGGGTGCGGGTGTCGTGTGGCCCACGGGAGCGACCGAGGCCACCGTCACCTTCACCTGTGCCGACGGCACGACGCCGAGCGGTAGCACCACGACGGTGAACACGCTGCCCGACCCTCCCGCCGGATGTGAGGTCGTCGGGTTCACCGTCGCGTTCACCGGGACCATCGTCAGCGGCGGGGCGGCGACCGTCCCCTTCGCGGCGGACACGGATCCCGACCAGGTCCCCGACAACGTCGCGCACCCGAACCAGATCGAGGCCGAGGTGCCGAGCGCCGACCCGGCGACGGCGGACGCGACTCTCGTCACGCTGGTCGACCGGCTCGCGACCGACATCGAGAAGATCATCACGCCGTCCGTGATCCCGGCCGAGCCGGGGCAGAGCGTGGTCGTGCAGCTGCCGAGCTCGCTGCTGCCTTTCGGCCCGGACGGCTCGACGACCGACGCCAACACGTTCGTCGTGCAGGAGCCGCAGGACCCGGCGAACCCCGGCGAGTTCTGGGCGAACTTCGAGGCCACGGGCGTGCGCAGCACGGACGTGCCGGCGAACGCGACGCTGACGGTGAACTACTGGGACGGCGACTCGTGGGAGCCGGCGCCCGGCTGCGGCCCCACCGACGGCCCCGCCACCGTCGACTGCGACCTGCCCGCGGGCGCGGAGGGTGTGCAGTTCGTCTACACGTCGGACGACGGCTTCCCGCCGGGCACGGAGTTCCAGCCGAACTTCACGGCCGACTACACCGGCCCGACCGACCGGGACGACCCGATCGAGAACTGTGCCTCGTCCGCCGCCTCTGCGGACACGGTCGACCCGACCGACCCGGTCCAGGGGTGCGACACCGTGGACCCGTTCCCGACGGACGGCACCGGCGGTCCGGGCGACTTCATCGACAAGACGATGCTCGGCGACCCGGCGACCGTCCGGGCCCGCACGGACGACCAGGTCACCGCCCAGATCACCTGGTCGACCGGCGGATTCTCGGGTGTGGACCCGATGGTGGTCTCGGACATCGAGAACCCCGAGACCACGGCGATCGCGGACTCGTTCTACGACGCGTTCAACCTGGTCAGCGTGGATCCTATCGACGCGACCGTCGATCCCCTCATCCAGTACGACCAGGTCGAGAGCGTCGAGCTGTTCATCGGCGGCGCCTGGGTCGAGGCCTCGGGCGACCCGTGCCCGAGCGCCTGTGACGGGACGTTCCCGGGCTACACGCTGACGGACGAGGAGCAGGAGTCGGCGACGTCGGTGCGGCTCACGTACACGGAGTCGCCGTCACGTCCGGCGACCAACCCTGACCCGACGGCCCCGCTGCCGGGCGAGGGCGTCGCGCGCTCTTCGCAGGCCGACGGACGCCACCTCGACCTCACGTTCCAGGTCCGGGACTACAAGCGCAGCGACCCGTCCGTCGCCGTGCTCGGCGCCACGTCCGGCACGCTCTACAACACCGACACCGCGGGCGTCGTCAACGACACCGCCGAGGGCACGGCGACGTACGACGGCGAGGAGTTCACGGACGCAGACGCCGACACGGCCGAGATTCTCGACGTGCCGCTCAACGTCACGGTTGACAAGGAGTGGACGGGCGGCCCGCTCTCCGTCCCTCCGCCCGGCACGCCGGACGAGTTCTACCCGTCGACCACGGTGACGGTCACAGGAACCAACAACTCGGCGGCGAAGATCGAAGAGCTGCGGCTCGCCGACCCGGGTGCGGTGGACTCCGACGAGGTGCAGACGGCCCCCGGGACCCCGCCGTTCAACGCCTTCACGCTCACCGCCATCGACCTCACCCCGCCCGCCGGCGCGACGTCGACGACGGTGACCCTGACGAATGCCGCGGGTGAGACGGCGACGTTCACTGAGGAGGAGGCGGAAGCCCTGGCGCCCGGCGTTCTCGCCGAGGTCGTCGGGGTCGAGGTCGCCTACGACGGTCTCGTCGAGCCGGGTGCGTCCGGTTCGATGGACCTCACGCTCCAGCTCCGGGAGACCGACCGGTACACCGAGGCCCCGGTCACCGTCGCGGACTACAACCCGGTGCCGAACGGCGCCGTCGCGACGCTCGACGACCCGGGCGGCACGGGTGGCGACGTCCGCCAGGCGTTCGACGACGCGACGATGGAGCTTCAGGACGCCGCGATCGCGCTCGACGTCACCAAGGCGTTCAACCCCGACACGATCGTCGAGCCGAACAACGGCGTGGGGGAGAACGGCGACCTCCCCGTGATCATGACGCTCACCGGGCGTCCCCTGGGACCGTCGCGGAGCGTCGAGATGGTGCTGACCGACGACGACGCGCAGTTTTGGAACCAGTACGACTTCGTGGGCATCGACTCGAGCGCCGTGCTCGCCACCCCGATCGACCAGGTGCAGGTGGACGTCTTCACGGGCGGCACGTTCGTCGGCGAGCCCGGCTCGCCCGACCCGGTCACCGTGACCGGCGGCGACTGGGTCGAGGGCGAGCCGTCGGGCACGTTCACGCTGCCGGCCGGCGTGGACCCCGCCGACGTGCAGGGCCTGCGCTTCACGTTCACCCGGGCCGACGGGGAGATCTGGGAGAACCCGGCCACCCCGACCCAGACGGTGCCGGTCCAGGTGCTGCGCCGGGACGAGATGCGGTCGGGCGGTGAGGTGCAGCACGACCTGGCGTCCAACCCGGCGGCGCCGGGCGAGGCCGCGCCGGGCATCGCGAGCAACTCCGTGGACGGCACGACCACGGGAGCCGACCTGGTGGTCGACCCGGAGACGGGCGAGGTGGGTCCGGTCTCCGCGTCCGACGACGCCGAGGCGCAGATGCTGTACCAGCACGCGACGAACGGCGTGACGATCGTCAAGGACTTCAAGGGTGTCATCACGGGCGGCACCGCGGGGCCCTCCGACACGTTCGCGATGAACATCAGGGTCACCAACACGGGCGACCGCCCGATCATCGACCCCGTCGTCAGTGACGCGATGCCGACGGACGCCGAGGGCCCGCAGCTCACGCTGGCCGACGTCGACGAGCCGTTCAGCTATGGCCTGGAGGGCGCCGACCCTGACACCAGCACTCCAGATCTGCCGACCGACGCGGGCGACGTGACGGTCGACCAGACCGGCGACATCGAGAGCCTCGGGTTCACGTTCCCCGAGGGGTCGGTGCTCGAGGTGGGGCAGGTGTACACCATCACGGTGCAGGTGAGCTTCCGGTTCGCCATCGAGCCGCAGACCCTCGTGGCGAACACCGCCGGGGTCACCGGTGACCGCCCCTGGGACGAGTGCCAAAACCGTGTGGGCAACCCGACCGAAGGTGACCTGGTGGACGGTCGGATCAACACCGAGACCGGCGCCTGCGAGGCTGATGCCGACATCACCCCGACCGGCACCGCCGTGCTGCAGCAGCAGAAGTTCGTCAAGGCGACGGACGACGACGAGCTCGACGTCATCATCGACCCGGCGTACGAGGGTCCGGTGACCGAGTGCGTGGTCAACTCCTTCGGCTTCTACGGCTACCCCTGCACGCCGGTCATCGCCCCGGGGCACGACGAGACGTGGCGCATCCGCGTGGACAACATCGGCAACCTGCCGATGAACAAGGTGGTCATCTACGACCGGTTCCCGACGCCCGGCGACACGGGCTCCTCGCCGACCTCGACGACCCAGCGCGGGTCGCAGTGGACGCCCATCTTCACCGACGACCCGCTGCCGCAGGTCGTCAACGCCCCGCCCGGCAGCGAGGTGGAGTACTTCTACACGACCGTGGACGACTACTGCGGCGAGGACATCCAGGATCCGCTGAACGAGCCGATCTGCCCGACGGACCCCGAGACCGGCTGGGCTCCGCTCACGACGGACCTGAGCGACGAGGTGCTTCAGTCGATCACCGCGATCAAGAACGTCATCACGTTCCCCGAGGACGACCTGTTCCAGCCCGGACAGTTCATCGCGCTCGAGGCGACGTCGACCACCCCGCCGGTCGCCCCGGAGGCCGGGGACGAGTCGATCGCCTGGAACTCCGCGGCGGCGTCCGGCGTCGTCGTCTCCAACCAGGGCAACTTCAACCTGCTGCCCACCGAGGGCGTCAAGGTCGGCGTCGCGACGGCGACCGGGCCGCTCGAGGTGAACAAGGTCGTGGAGGGTGAGGGCGCGGACAACGCGCCGGAGTCGTTCGACCTGACCGTCGAGTGCACGTCCGCCGTCGGGAGCTGGGTCGAGACCGAGCTCGATCCGATCCCCATCACCGTGACACCCGGAACCCCGGTCGTCGTGCCCAACCTCCCGTACGGTGCCGAGTGCACCATCGTCGAAGATGCGAGCGCCGGTCAGACCCGCGTGGTCCTCGAGCCGAGCACCGTCACGATCGACAGCGAGGACCCGGCCGACCCGACGTCGATCACGGCGATCAACGTGTACGAGCTGTCGAGCATCGACCTCTCCAAGGAGGTCGTGACCGACGCCGTCGACCAGGACGGCGAGTCCGTCCCGTTCGGGCCCTTCGAGGCGACGGTAGAGTGCACCTTCCTCGGCGAGGCCGTGTACGCGGAGGGCTACGGGCCCGACGACCCGATGGTCGTGACGATCGAGGACGGCGAGTCGGTCGAGCTCGCGGGCCTGCCCGTGGGCTCGGAGTGCACGGTCACGGAGACCGGCACGGGCAACGCGTCCTCGGTGACGATCACCGTCGACCAGGGCCTGCCCGGTCACCCCGTGACCACCGACGGTCCGACGACGGACCTCACGCTCCTGGGCGACGTGCTCGGCGTCGGCACCAACGACGTCACGCTGACCAACACCTACGATGTCGGTGCGATCGGCCTCCTCAAAGTCGTCGACGGCGAGGGTGCGGACGCCTACGGCCAGGGTCCGTTCACCATCGCGGTGCTCTGCGAGTACGACGACGACGCGGACGGGCCGCTCGAGCCTCGCACCGTCTACGAGGGTGACGTCGTGCTCGGTGGCGCAGGGCCGCTGGAGGCGCAGATCGCCAGCCTGCCGACGGGCGCCGAGTGCTCCGTCACGGAGACCGACGACGCCGGGGCGACGGGCGCCGTGGTCCTGCCCGAGAGCGTGACCGTCGGCAGCGGCGACGTCGCCGAGGTCGTCATCACCAACACGTTCGACGTCGGCTCGATCGAGGTGGACAAAGAGCTCGACGGGCTCGGCGCGCTGTACGGCCCCGGCCCGTTCGAGGTCGAGCTCGCGTGCACGTACGAGGACGTCGAGCTGACGATCCCGGGCGGCGCGACGCGCGTGCTCGTGCCGGGCGATCCCGTCGTCTACGACGGATTGCCCGTCGGGTCCGAGTGCGTGCTGGAGGAGACGAACGACTTCGGGGCGTCGTCGACCACGATCACGGTCGACGGAGGCGAGCCGGTGACGATACCTGACGGCGAGTCGCCGGTGGTCGACATCACCGTGCCACCGGTGACCGACGGCGAGCCGACGACCGTGGCCGTGGCCTTCACCAACACGTTCGAGACCGCGCCGCTCGTGGTGCAGAAGGTCGTCGACGGCGACGGAGCGGCGTTCGCGCCGGCAATGCCGGAGCTGCCGCCGTTCCCCGAGATCCCCGACGGCCCGCTCGACCCCGCGACCCTCTTGCAGATCCTCGAGGAGCTGGCGGAGTACCTGCAGGCCGTGCCGTTCGACGAGTTCCCGTACGCGGTCTCGCTCGAGTGCACCACCTCCGAGGGGGTGCCGGTGGAGACCATCCCTGGCGGTCCCGACCGGCGGTTCGGCCCCGGGGTCCCCGCCCTCTACTTCGGGCTCCAGGACGGCGACTCGTGCACCGTGACCGAGACGGAGACCGCCGGGGCGACGTCGGTGACCGTCGCACCGGACCCGGTGACGATCGACGGTGACGCGCCGCTCGAGGATCCGGCCACGGTCGTCGTGACGAACACCTACGACGTCGGTGGGTTCACCGTCGAGAAGGTCGTCGACGGCGAGGCCGCGCAGTTCGGCGTCGGGCCGTTCGAGGTCTCGGCGGAGTGCACCTTCGAGGGTGCGCCGATCGACGTTCCTGGCGGCGCGACCCGCGAGGTCGGGCCGGGCGTCCCGGCGGTGTACGACGGCCTGCCCATCGGTGCCGCGTGCGTCGTCACGGAGACGGAGGCCGCCGGAGCCACGTCCACGGTGGTCTCGACGACCGTCGGCGACGGCGAGCCGGGACAGGTCGTGGTCCCGACCGTGGACGAGGACCCCGCGGTGATCACGGTGACCAACACGTTCAACGCAGGCTCGCTCGTGGTGGACAAGGTTGTCGACGGCGAGGGCGCCGAGGCGTTCGGTGCCGGGCCGTTCGAGGTCACCCTCGAGTGCGCCTTCGAGGGCGCGCCGATCCAGGTCCCTGGTGGACCGACCCGTGAGCTCGTCCCGGGCGAGCCCGCGACCTACGACGGTCTGCCGATCGGTGCCGAGTGCGTCGTCACCGAGACCGCGACGGGCGGCGCGACGTCGAGCACGGTCTCCGCCGTGGACGACGGCGAGCCGGGCGCCGTGACCATCGCGGCCGACCCGGCCGCGGTGACCGTGACGAACACGTTCGACGTCGGCCAGGTCGTCGTGACCAAGGAGCTCGACGGACCCGGCGCCGCGGAGCACGAGGGCGACGAGTTCGTCGTCACGCTCGCGTGCACGTGGGACGTCGACGGGGTCGAGACCGACGTCGTCGTCCCGGGCGGCGCCGAGCGCACGCTCTCCGCGGCGGACGACTGGACCGCCGTCTACGAGCAGGTGCCGCAGGGCGCGACGTGCACGGTCGCGGAGACGGACTCCGGTGACGCGGAGAGCGTCACGATCGTCGTCGACGGCACGGAGCTGACGACCGACCCCGCGGACGGCGTCCCGACGTCCGACCCGTTCGTCGTCCCCTTCGGGGATGACGCGCAGGTCGACGCGAGCGTGGCGAACACCTTCCCGAGCACCGGTGGCGGAGACCTGCCACGGACGGGGTCGACGGTGCTCGCCGTGACCGCCCTGGCGATCCTGCTCCTCGCGACCGGCGCGATCCTCGTCGCGGCACGCAGGCGCGAGGACGCCTGACGCGTCAGTGCTCGCAAGGGGCTCGCAGGGCTCGCAGCGGAATCCGCCAGGGCTCGTCGGCACCCTCCGGCGGGCCCTGCACGCGATGATCACGGACGGAAGCGGCCAGCCCCCTGCCGTTGCGACGCTCGGGGCCGTAGGCTGGGGGGAGCCGTCGGCGGCACCGCCGGCGCTCATGTCCCGGCGCGTCGGACCGTCGGGACGTCCGAGAGGCCCGTCGCACCCTGTGCGACGGGCCTCTGCGGTATCGGCCACTGTCCTCGTGTCCGGTTTCGGCGGGTCGGCCCGAGTCGTGAAACGATCAGCGGATGACGGTGCGACACGACGTGATGGGCTGGGGCTACGAGGGTCGATCGGTGGACGAGCTCGTCAGTGATGCTCGCCGAGGTGCCGTCGTGGCCGTCGTGGACGTTCGCCTGAACCCGATCTCGCGCAAGCGCGGCTTCTCGAAGACGGCGCTTTCGGCGGCGCTCACCGCTGGTGGTATCGAGTACGTCCACCTGCGCGCGCTGGGCAATCCGAAGGACAACCGCGCCGGATTCGCAGAGACGTCCACGAGCGGCGGTCGGGAGGCTCGCGAGCGGTTCGCCGACGAGGTGCTCTCGTCGGTGGGTGCTCGGGAAGCGCTCGAGACGATCGAGGAGCTGCAGGGAAGGGGTGCGGTCATGCTCCTCTGCTTCGAGTCAGAGGAGCGGTGCTGCCACCGGTCGCTCGTGCTCGAAGCGCTGCGGGCTCGTGCAGACCGCGAACAGTCGGAACTCGTACTGGCTTAGAAGAGCTGGGGTTCTGGCCGGCTCCCGGTCGGAGGCCAAAAGACGCCGAGCACCATGAAGGTGCCCGGGTGCTGGTGCTGGTTTCCGAGGTAGAAGTGCGTGTCCTTCGTCGGGCCGGCCATCTCGTCGAGGAACTTTGAGCGCATCTCAGCCCGTGCCTGCTCGTTCGTCCTGCGCTCCCGGAGCAGGCGGCGTCCGAGCTGGCCGGCCTCCCAGTCGATGATCGACTGCTGGTGACCGTTTCCCGAGCAGCTCTCGCAGCGGTAGCGGTACTTGGCGATGAACGGAGATGCTTCGAGAGGCTTGAGGGTGTTGCCGAAGAGGTCAGCCTCGGCCAGCTCGGCGAGTCCGGTGGAGGGCTTGTAGTGCTCGTTGTCGGTGACGACGACGTCGAGGACCTCGGTCGGGCGGATGAGGCCCAGAGATGGGGCGGCCTGGCCTGCCGTGCGTGCTGCCGTGGCGAGGTCGCACGCCGTGGTGGCGCCGACGAGCGGCGCGATGAGCGACCATCTGTCGCGCCATCCTCGTGTAGACGGTATACGCGTACCGACGCGGAGCGTCGAGAGATCGGGACGCATGCTCTCGGGTCGCCGGTCCTGCCCGTCGGATCGTCGTGCTCGGACTTGGACGATGGTGTACTTCCCGAACTGGACGTCTTCCGGCAGGTCTCGGAACGGGACCGGGAACAGCCGGATCCACCTCGGTTCCCCTCCGTCGAGACGTACGCCGGCGACACACACTGACTCGCCCGTTCTGCGTCCGATCACCGGGTATGCCTTGACCGTGACGAGCGCAGTAACGACCTCCCAACCGGGGCGTTCTTCGACGCCGAGGTCAAGGACCCCCGGCGGAAGCGCATAGTCCCTGCTCACGTGCTCCCCCTGCTCGTTTGCTCGTCATCGGAGCGTGCCGCGTCCGACGCCGTTTGCGAGTGGATACTGCCGGATTCGGCTCGCACCCGCCAGTCTCCGTCGGTGCAGGTGGTGTTCCGGGGCAAGGAGCGAGGGGTTCGGCGACTGGTGGTTGAAGAGGAGCGTCCTCGAGGCCAGGCGAATGATGGGCACGGCCGGGTACGACAACGGCCCCCGACCCACGTTCGTGCAGGTCAGGGGCCGTTTAACTCTGGCGGAGGATGGGGGATTCGAACCCCCGAGGGCTTTTAACCCAACACGCTTTCCAAGCGTGCGCCATAGGCCACTAGGCGAATCCTCCTGGTGCACTCCGGTCGCAGCAGGATCCTGAGAACGGACCGGGGTAGCGCAACGAGGATACCGGACCGCGGTGCCAGGGCCGAATCGCGCGCTCTGCGGCCGGTTTCTGGCACGGCCCGGTCCTGGGCTAGGCTGGGTGCAGACCCCTCGTGCGGCACTATCTCGCCGAACTCCCCCAGGGCCGGAAGGCAGCAAGGGTAGGTGAGCTCTGGTGGGTGTGCGAGGGGTCCTTCACGTCTCCGGCCGCCACCACCGACGTCGCGCCACTCCCAGCATGTGACCAGAACCGCGTCCACATCATGGACGAACGGGCTCCGGGATTGGCGCGCACGCGCCTCGCGTGCCCATGATGAACGACATGAGCTCGTTCCCCGTCGCCGCACCGGTCCCGCGCGCAGCGTCCTGCGTCGCGATGCCGTGTTGTCGCCGCGCACGGGGCGCCGGGCGAATGTGCGGCTGCTGACACCCGCGCCGTCGTCCCCCGCAGGGCTTCCCTGCACCTGACCGACCTGCTCCCGTCGCCTCGCGCGCCGGACCGGTCCACCCGCTCGCCACGTGGCTGATGGCCCGTCGGAAGCACCCCGATCCCCGCAGGCACCCCTGCACCCCGTCGTGCCGACCTCGCGCGACCCCGTCGAAGGGCCATCCCATGTCGTTCTCCACCACGTCGTCCCGCACCGCCCGCAAGCGTCTGACCTGGACTGCGGTCGCCGTCGCCTCCGCCCTGGCCCTGACGGCGTGCTCCTCCGCCGACGACTCCGCGGGCACCTCCTCCGGCGGAGCGGACGACCCGTTCCGCATCGGCGTCGTCGGCGCGTCCGACGACAAGTGGGCGGTCTTCCAGGAGCAGGCGCAGGCCGAGGGCATCGAGATCGAGCTCGTCGACCTCCAGGACTACACGCAGGCCAACCCAGCACTGTCCCAGGGCGAGCTGGACGCCAACCAGTTCCAGCACCTCCAGTTCCTCGCGGGCTACAACGTGGACGCCGGCGACGACCTCCAGCCGATCGGCGCGACGGCCGTCTACCCGCTCGCGCTGTACTCGACCAAGCACACGTCGCTCGAGCAGATCCCCGACGGCGGCCAGGTGGCCGTCCCGAACGACCCGACCAACCTCGCCCGCGCGCTCCTCGTGCTGCAGGAGGCGGGCCTGGTCGAGCTCGAGGACGGCGGAAGCTCGATCTCGACGGAGGCGGACGTGCTGCCGAGCTCGAAGGTCACCGTCACCCCCGTCGACGCGGCGCAGACCCCGATCCAGCTCCAGTCCGTCGACGCGTCGATCATCAACAACGACTACGTCGAGGACGCGGGCCTCACTCCCGAGGACGCCCTCTTCGAGGACGACCCCGACTCCGACGCCGCCAAGCCCTACATCAACGTGTGGGTCGTGCGCGCCGAGGACAAGGACGACGAGACGCTCCTGAAGCTCGCGGAGCTGTCCCACTCGCCCGAGGTCGTCGAGGCGGAGAAGACGGCGTCCGGCGGCACCGCGGTCATCAAGGAGAACTCGCCCGCCGAGCTGCAGGAGATCCTCGCGGGCATCGAGGACGACATCCGCTCCGCGTCCTGACCAGTCCTGACCCGTCCTGACCCGTCGGGAGCGAGGGGTGGGCGCGCGAACGCGCCCGCCCCTCGCGCGCCGTCGTGCCTCGCGGAGGACGATGGCAGGCGGGTTACCACCCGACCAGGGGCTCCCACGAGGCGCCCCAGCACAGGCCCAGCACAGGCACCCGGAGGCGCGTCCTCCGACGAGAGGACCCGACCGTGACCGACGGCCCCCGAACCCAGGGCGGTGACGAGCAGCCCGCGATCGAGCTGCGCCACGTGAGCAAGACGTTCGGCGAGGGCGACGACGCCGTCCACGCCGTCGACGACGTCTCCCTGACCGTCCGGCGCGGGGAGATCTTCGGCGTCATCGGCTACTCGGGGGCCGGCAAGTCGACGCTCGTGCGGCTCGTCAACGCGCTCGAGACCGTGACGAGCGGCGAGGTCGTCGTCGACGGCCAGGTGATCACGGGCCTGCCCGAGCGGCGCGTGCGCGACGTGCGCTCGCGCATCGGCATGGTGTTCCAGCAGTTCAACCTGCTGTCGTCGCGCACCGTGGCCGGGAACGTCGCCTACCCGCTCAAGGTCGCCGGGTGGTCGCGCGAGGACCGGGTGGCCCGCGTCGCGGAGATGCTCGCGTTCGTCGGCCTCTCCGACAAGGCGAAGGCGTACCCACGCCAGCTCTCCGGCGGTCAGAAGCAGCGCGTGGGCATCGCCCGTGCGCTCGCGGCGTCGCCCACCATCCTGCTCGCCGACGAGGCGACGTCCGCGCTCGACCCGGAGACGACGCGCGAGGTGCTGGCTCTCCTGCGGCGCGTCAACGCCGAGCTCGGCATCACGATCGTCGTCATCACGCACGAGATGGAGGTCGTGCGCTCGACGTGCCACCGTGTCGCGGTGATGGAGCACGGCAAGGTCGTCGAGACGGGTGACGTGTACGACGTGTTCTCCGCACCCAGCGCCGACGCCGCCCAGCGGTTCGTCGGCACGGCCCTGCACGACCGGCCGTCGCGCGAGACGCTCGCGCGTCTGCGAGAGCGCCACCCCGGTCGCCTCGTCACGGTCGGCGTCCGCGAGGGCGCGAGCACGGGGACCGACCTGTTCCGCCTCCTGCGCGAGCACGACGTCGACGGCTCGGTCGTCTACGGCGGCATCTCCGAGGTGGGGGAGCGGCCGTTCGGCTCGCTGACGGTGGAGCTCGACGCCCCGGAGGACCGCGTCGCGCCGTTCCTCACCGCGCTCGCCCAGCGGGCCGACGTCGTCGACCTCGGGACGGCGGCGCACCCGCTCGAGGACCCGCGCGTCGCGCGTCTCACCGCGGGCCGGGCCGAGGCCGGTGACGACGGTCCTCCCGACCCCGGAGGAGACCTCGGTGACCCGTACGGCACCGGCCGCGACACCGTCTTCCGCCACGGCAACCTCGGAGGCCGCTGATGAACCGCGACTGGTCGCAGCTGTGGCCGATCCTCGTCGAGTCGTTCGGCCAGACGCTGCAGATGGTGTCCGTGGCGCTGCTCACGGGTGGCCTCGCGGGGCTCGCGCTCGGCATCGCGCTGTACGTGACCCGGCAGGGCAACCTGCTCGAGAACCGCTGGGTGTTCGGCGTGCTCAACGTCGTGGTCAACGTCGTGCGGCCCATCCCGTTCATCATCTTCGTCACGCTGCTCGGGCCCGTGACGCTGCAGGTGGTCGGGACGACCCTCGGGACCGAGGCGTTCATCTTCCCGCTGTCGGTGATGACGGCGTTCGGCACCAGCCGCATCGTCGAGCAGAACCTCGTGGGCATCGACCCGGGCGTCGTCGAGGCGGCGCGCGCGATGGGCGCGTCGTCGTGGCGCATCATCACGACGGTGCTCGTCCCCGAGGCGCTCGCACCGCTCATCCTCGGGTACACGTTCCTCTTCATCGCGGTGCTCGACATGTCGGCGATCGCCGGGATCATCGGCGGCGGCGGCCTGGGCAACTTCGCGATCGTGTACGGCTATCAGCGCTACAACTGGGGCGTCGTGGTCGTGACAGTGATCGTCATCATCGCGATCGTGCAGCTCGCCCAGCTCCTCGGGAACTGGCTCGCACGCAAGGCGCTGCACCGCTGACCTCGGCGTCCGTCCACCGCTCGACGGACGGCCTCGTGCCTGTCGGTCCTGACGTCTAGAGTGGCCGGGGTGAGCACCGCCCTGTACCGCCGCTACCGGCCCGAGACCTTCGCCGAGGTGATCGGTCAGGACCACGTGACCGCGCCGCTCATGCAGGCGCTGCGGAGCGGCAGGGTGAACCACGCGTACCTCTTCTCGGGCCCGCGCGGCTGCGGCAAGACGACGAGCGCGCGCATCCTCGCGCGCACGCTCAACTGCGCGCAGAACACCCCGGAGACACCGATCGACACCCCGTGCGGGCAGTGCCCGTCGTGCGTCGACCTCGCGCGCGGCGGCCCGGGCAGCCTCGACGTCGTCGAGATCGACGCCGCGTCGCACGGCGGCGTCGACGACGCGCGCGACCTGCGCGAGCGCGCGACGTTCGCGCCGACGCGCGACCGGTACAAGATCTTCATCATCGACGAGGCGCACATGGTCTCGCCCGCGGGGTTCAACGCGCTGCTCAAGATCGTCGAGGAGCCGCCGGAGCACATCAAGTTCGTGTTCGCGACGACGGAGCCGGACAAGGTCATCGGCACCATCCGCTCGCGCACCCACCACTACCCGTTCCGGCTCGTCCCGCCGGACGTGCTCGGCCCGTACCTCGAGGAGCTGTGCACCGCGGAGGGCGTCGGGGTCGGCTCGGGGGTCTTCCCGCTCGTCACGCGCGCGGGCGGCGGCAGCGTCCGCGACTCGCTGTCCGTCATGGACCAGCTCATCGCCGGCGCGGAGAACGGGCAGGTCGACTACGAGCGTGCGGTCGCGCTGCTCGGCTACACGCACGCCACGCTGCTCGACGACGTCGTGGACGCCCTCGCGGCACGTGACGGCGCGAGCATCTTCCGCGTCGTCGACCAGGTGATCGCCACGGGCCACGAGCCACGTCGCTTCGTCGAGGACGTGCTCGAGCGCCTGCGCGACCTCATCGTCATCGCCGTCTCGGGCGAGGAGGCGCAGGCCGTCCTGCGCGACCACCCTGCCGACCAGCTCGCCCGCATGCGCACGCAGGCGCAGAACCTCGGTATGTCCGAGCTCTCGCGCGCCGCCGACCTCGTCAACGCGGCGCTCACGGAGATGGCCGGGGCGACGTCGCCGCGGCTGCACCTCGAGCTGCTCGTCGCGCGGCTCCTCCTGCCCGGCGCCGACGACGGCGCCGCGGGCTTCGCGGCCCGCCTCGACCGCCTCGAGCGCGGCGGCCTGGGCGCAACACCCGCCGGCCCGGTCCCCGCCGCGGCGGGTCCCGTCGCCACCGGGCATCCGCTGCCCGACGCCACCGTGCGTCCGGTACCCGACGCCGCCGCCTCCGGACCCGTGGTCTCCTCGCCGGAGCCCGGGCTCACCGGTGCCGCCGCGGTCCGTGCGGCGCTGCGCCCGGCCCGGGGAACCCTGCCTCCGCCTGCCGGCTCGACGCCCGCCCCCGCGTCCTCTCCTGCTCCTGCCGCCCCGACGCAGGCGCCGGAGGGCGAGGCTGCCGCGAGCGTCCCGACCGAGCGCGCTCCGGGCCAGGACGCTCCACGCGACACGCCCGCCGAGGAACCCGGCGTCCGCGCCGTGCCCGATGCCGGGTCGCCGGAGGGGTCGACCGACGAACAGGCAGGTTCACAGGTCGCGGAGCCGACGCAGGACCAGACCGAGGAAAGCTCGGCAGCACCCGCCGAGGAGCCGGCCGGAGCGTCGGCGGAAGCGCGTGCCGACGAGCCGGCGGTGGCGCCGAGCGAGGCGCAGGCCGCGCACGTCGGGCAGAGCGTGGAGATCCCCGCCCCGGCGGCCGCGCCGAGCGGTGCGACGGCGGCGATGACGACCGAGGAGCTGCGGCGGCGCTGGCCCGAGGTCCTCGAGACGCTGAGCTCGAGCCGCGCGACGTGGTCGCTCGTCAGCATGAACGCTCAGGTCGCGGAGCTGCACCCGGACGTGCTGTTCCTGGCCTTCCCGTCGCCCGGTCTCGCCCGGACGTTCTCCTCCTCGCGGCACACCGCGGCGGTCCAGGACGCCGTCTACCAGACGCTCGGTCTCCAGCTGAGGGTCGAGCCCCGCCTCGCCGAGGACGGCCCTGGCCAGGGCAGCAACGGAGGGGGCGGGGGCGGCTCGGCCCCCGCCGGCGATCCCGGGGGCCCGGGAGGCGTCGCGGTGCCGGACCCGGGCGTGGACGTCGAGCCGGCGTCCTGGGCCGCGGAGCACCCGGCCCCCGCGAGCCCCCCGGTCGGCGACGACGGCGCTCCACCGGCCGGAGCGACGTCTCCCGCGCGGGCGAGCGCGATCCCGGCGCTCGCGGGCTCGACCGTCGGCTCCGCCACCGCGGTGCTGGACGCCTCGCGCAGCGGAGCGGTAGCTCTTCAGGAGCGACCGGTCCAGCCGAAGACTTCGCCGTCACCTCAGGCCGCGGTGGTCGACGCGGCCGACGCGGCCTGGCTCGCGGGCGCACCGGTGACGGTCGCCGTGACGACACCGTCGGTCACCGCAGGTGCCGTGGGCCCGTCGTCGCCCGGCCCGACGTCGACAAGCCCGACGTCGACAAGCCCGTCGTCGCCAGGCACCGCACCGTCCCGCGGGACGCCCTCACCCGGGACGACGGCGCGCAATGCCGCCGCGGACGCGGGACCGAGCCCCTCGGGCGGCGTCGATGCGGCGGACGAGGCGTGGCTCGCCGGCGCGTCGCTCTCCGAGCCGCCCGCGGACCTCGACGACGGCCCGGAGCCGGAGCCGGTCGTCGAGCAGGACCGCCGGCAGACCGCTCCGTCACCCGCGACGGCCGAGACACCCCGCCAGGCCGAGACACCTCGCCAGGCGGCGGAGCGTCGCGAGGCCGAGCGCCGGGCGGCCACGCGCGTGACGGCACCCGTGCGCGTCGCGCCGGAGGACGACGCGCCCTCCGCCGACGACCCGGACATCGTGTCGACGGGCCTCGTCGGTGCCCAGCTCGTCGTGCGGCTCCTCGACGGGAAGATCGTCGAGGAGATCCAGGACCCGGGCGCCTAATCGTGCCGCGCGGTTCGCTGCACCACGTCGAGCTGTGGTCCCCGACCTCTCCCGCGCGGGGCGGTACGTGGCGACGGCGTGCGAGCACGGGTGGGCGCTGCTCTTCGGGGACCGGCACCCGTTCGCGGGCGGTCCCGACCACTACGCCGCCTATCTCGAGGACGCCGACGGCTTCGAGGTCGAGCTCGTCGCGTCGTCCGGAGCGGCGGCAGGGCACGTCGGCAACGCCCCGTAGGCTGGGGGAGTGTACGAAGGCGCTGTCCAGGACCTGATCGACGAGCTCGGCCGACTCCCCGGCGTCGGGCCCAAGAGCGCGCAGCGCATCGCGTTCCACCTCCTCGCGACCGACGCCGTGGACGTGCGGCGGCTCGTCGACGCGCTCACCGAGGTCAAGGCGCGCGTCCGGTTCTGCGACACGTGCGGCAACGTCGCCGAGTCCGAGCAGTGCCGCATCTGCGCGGACCCGCGGCGCTCGACCGACGTGATCTGCGTCGTCGAGGAGCCCAAGGACGTCGTCGCGATCGAGCGCACGCGCGAGTTCCGCGGGAAGTACCACGTGCTCGGCGGCGCCATCAACCCGATCGAGAACGTCGGGCCGGGCGACCTGCGGATCGCGCAGCTCATGACGCGCCTCGCGGACGGGCAGGTCACGGAGGTCATCCTCGCGACCGACCCGAACGTCGAGGGCGAGGCCACCGCGACCTACCTCGCGCGCATGCTCGGCCCGATGGGCCTGCGCGTGACTCGCCTCGCCTCCGGGCTACCGGTCGGGGGAGACTTGGAGTACGCCGACGAGGTGACCCTCGGGCGGGCGTTCGAGGGACGCCGCCTGATCGGCGGCTGACGGAAGGGACCGGCATGGGCGAGATCCAGCACGACCCGGAGCTGCGCGAGATCGCGGAGGAGACGGCCGCGGAGGCCCGCGCGTACCTCACGACCACTGCGCAGGTCGCCGCCGGCGCGACGCCGGGGGCCGTGCTCCCGCTGCTGCTCCTGGCTCTGTCCGACGTCCTGGCGGTGGGCGCCCGCCTCGGGGCGATGGGCGACGTCGTGCCCGTCGAGCGGTTCGAGCCGGACGCCGGCCCGGACACGGACCTTGACCCGCTGCGCACCGCGCTGTCCCGGCTGTTCGACGGCTTCGACGACTACGTCGAGATCACCGACCCGCTCGTCGGCGCCGAGGTCGGCGCGGCGTCGCTGTCCGGCGACCTGGCGTGCGTCGCCGAGTGCCTCGCGAAGGGACTGCAGCACTTCGAGGCGGGGCGCGAGCTCGAGGGCCTGTGGTGGTGGCAGTTCTCGTACGTGTCGCTGTGGGGCGAGCGCGCCGCGAGCGGCCTGCGCGTCCTGCAGAGCGCCCTCGCCCACCTGCGGCTCGACGTCGAGGACGACGTCGCGGCCGAGGCGGAGTACGACGCCCTCCAGTCCTGACGCGACGGCACCCGTCCGCCCCGGTCAGGACCCGCCGGCCGCGGCCTGCTCGTAGTGCTCGGCGAGGGCGGCGACGTACTCCCGCCAGTCGAGGTCACCGGGATCCCGGCCCTCGCGCGCCGCGACGAGCCGGTCCAGGTAGTACTCCCATCCCGGCCCGACCGAGCTGGCGTCGTCGGACAACCCGAGCAGCTGACGGAACGTGAGCGTCGTGACGCCGTCGGCCTCGTCGAGGTCGAACGCGAGGTGCCACGTGTCGTCGCCCATCGCGGTGTCCGCGGCGAACCGGTGCGGTGGTTCGCACCGCGTGATCGTGTACTCCTCCGGGTCGACGTCGTCCCCCTCGGCGGTCATGAAGAAGGTCACCCGTCCCGTCGACGGGTCTCCTTCCCACCGGCCGATCCACCGTTCGAGCCGGTCCGGCTCGGTGAGGCTCGCCCAGACGTCGGTCGCGGGCGCGCGGAAGGTGCGGGTGACGACGAGCTCGGCGCCCGCAGGGCCGTGCTCGACCGTCCCGCGCGGGACGGGGCCCGTGGTGTCGGACCGGGTGGGGGTCGTCGGGTCGCTCATGCGCTCTCCTCGTGTCGGGCCGCGCCCGGCTCGGCGGCGCGGCGCTCTCGGGTCGTCCGGCGGACCTCGAGGTCGAGGCCGTCGAGGGCTCGGGCAGGGACGGGTGGTGCGGGGCGGTCGAGCGCGGTGACGAGGTCGCGCACGGCGCCGAGGCCGTCGGGACGCAGCGAGTAGACCCGGCGCCTCCCGACGGCGACGACGGCGACGAGCCCGGCCTCGCGCAGGACCCGCAGGTGCCGGCTCACGCCGGGCCGGGAGACGTCGTCGCGCGTGGCCGCGAGGTCGCCGGCCGACAGGTCTGCGCGGCGCAGCGCGATGAGCAGGTCCCGGCGGACCGGGTCGGCGAGAGCCTCGAACGCGTCCATCCGTCAAGCGTAACCGAGGGGTTACGTATTGTCAGCGGGTGGCGGCCCGCGGCGTGGCCGACCGGCCGAACCGTGGTACCACTGGGGTGTGCTGCCCGCCTTCGTCCTCCCGTCCACGGGCGGGCTCGAGATCGACGGCCTGACGGTCGTCCTCCTCGTGCTCGCCGCGCTCACGGCGGGATGGATCGACGCGGTCGTCGGCGGTGGCGGGCTGATCCAGCTGCCGGCGCTGCTGCTCGTCCCGGGCATCAGCCCGGTCCAGGCGCTCGCGACGAACAAGCTCTCGAGCATCATGGGCACGTCGGTCAGCGCGGCGACGTTCTACCGGCGCGTGGGTCCCGACCTGCGCACCGCCGGCCCGATGGCGCTCGCCGCCCTGGTCGGCGCGATCGGGGGAGCGGCGCTGGCGTCACGCATCCCGGCGGACCTGTTCACGCCGATCATCCTCGTCGTGCTCATCGCCGTCGCCACCTACACGATCGCGAAGCCGAAGCTGGGCCACGCGACGAACCTGCGCTGGGAGGGCAACGGCCACCGCTGGGCCGCCGCGGGCATCGGCCTCGTCATCGGCACCTACGACGGCCTGCTGGGCCCCGGGACGGGCACGTTCTTCGTCATCTCGCTCGTGAGCATCCTCGGCTACGCGTTCCTCCCGGCGTCCGCGCTCGCCAAGATCGCCAACTTCGCGACCAACGCGGGCGCGCTGATCTTCTTCGTCCCGTACGGCGCGGTCTTGTGGGGGCTCGGGCTGATCATGGGCGCGGCCAACCTGCTCGGCGCGTACGTCGGCGCGCGCATGGCGGTCGCGAAGGGCAGCGGGTTCGTGCGCGTCGTGTTCGTCGTCGTCGTCGGGGCGCTCATCCTCAAGCTCGGGTCCGACGTCGTGCGCGACCTCGTCTGAGCCGCTCGCCCGGGCGGCGCTCGCCCTGCTCGGCCCGCGGAGACCGCGGGCCGGACGACGCAGGCCCCGACCCGGGCCGCGTCGTCGGGCAGCAGGGGCGTGCTGCACGAGGCGGGGTGCCCGGGTCGGGGCCGTCGTCGGCGGGGTGCTGAGCGGCCCCCGCCTGCTGTCGCACGGGCGGTCACACGGAGCGGTGCGGCCATCCCGTGGCGACGGTCTCGTCGTCCTCCCCGTCGATCGCCGTGGCCGACGTGTCGACGCCGTCGGGTGCGGGAGAGTCCGGCGGCGGCGGCGCCACGCTCCGGTCGAGCAGGTCGGGCCGGTCGCTCACGGTCGTGACACCGCTCGAGACCTTGTAGCCCTTCTTGCGCATCGCGCGGGCGCGCTCGCCCGCCGAGCGCAGGCGCGGGTTGACGTACTCGTCGATGCCGAAGTTCACGAGCGACAACGCCATGCCGAGCAGCGCGATGCACAGGCCGGCGGGGACGTACCACCACCAGTAGTCCGGGAACGCGCCGTTCTGCTGGGCCCAGAAGAGGATCGTTCCCCAGTTGAGGTTCGTGATGGGGATGACCCCGATGAACGCGAGGGTCGTGAGACCCAGCACCGCGGCCGTCACCGTGCCGACGAAGCTCGACGCGATGATGGCCGTGAGGTTCGGGAGCATCTCGACGGCGATGATGCGGTGGAGCGGCTCGCCGTTCGCCCGCGCCGCCTGGATGAAGTCGCGGTTGCGCAGCGACATGGTCTGGGCGCGCAGCACGCGTCCGCCCCACGCCCAGCCCGTGATCGCCAGCACGCCGGAGATCAGCAGCAGGCTCGGGTTCTCGTACTGCGACGCCACGATGATCATGAGCGGCAGGCCCGGGAGCACGAGGAAGACGTTGGTCAGCGCCGACAGCGACTCGGAGCGCCAGCCGGCCACGTAGCCGGCCGTGACGCCGACGACCACGGCGACGAGCGTCGCGATGATCCCGGACACGAAGCCGACGA
The DNA here is from genome assembly GCF_059159985.1 of Cellulosimicrobium sp. BMG9.23. Classification (NCBI taxonomy): domain Bacteria; kingdom Bacillati; phylum Actinomycetota; class Actinomycetes; order Micrococcales; family Promicromonosporaceae; genus Cellulosimicrobium; species Cellulosimicrobium sp. BMG9.23. Next base: position 120,203 of record NZ_JBZGBZ010000005.1, on the reverse strand, counting down.
CGAGCACGCCGCGCGTGCCGTAGATGATCTGGCTCAGGACGTCCTCGCCCATGTGCGTCGTGCCGAGCCAGTGCTGCCCCGACGGCGGCTGCTTGAGCGCCGTGAAGTCCTTGTCGAGCGGACCGTACGGTGCGATGAGGTCGCCGAACACGGCCAGCACCGTGAAGAACCCGAGGATCGCGAGCCCGGTGAGCGACTTGCCGCTGCGGAACATCGCGAACCCCCGCCCGAGGCGGGCCGAGCGCGAGCGGCCGCGCGGGGCGTCGCCCGACGGTGCCGGCGCGGGGGCTGACGCACGGGACGTGGCGGGGCCGGTCGCCGTCGGGCCGGAGGACGCAGGGCCCGGGGCGGCAGGCGTGCCGTTCGTGGAGGTCGAGGTGGACGTCATGGCTCAGGCCTCCGTCGCGCGGGTGCGCGGGTCGAGGGCGGCGTGCGCGACGTCCGCCAGGATGTTCGCCACGAGGACGGACAGCGTGATGACGAGGAACAGGCCCTGCATGAGCGGGTAGTCCTTCGCGTTCGTGGCGTCGAGGAGGAGCTTGCCGACGCCGGGGTAGGAGAAGACGAGCTCCATGACGAGCGTGCCGCCGACGATGAAGCCGAGCGACAGCGCGAAGCTCGAGAGCTGCGGCAGGACCGCGTTGCGCGACGCGTACCCGGACAGCACGCGGCGCGGGCTCAGGCCCTTGGCCTGCGCGACGGTCACGTAGTCCTCGTCGAGCACGGTGATGAGCATGTTGCGCATCCCGAGGACCCAGCCGCCGAGCGACGCGACGACGATCGTGAGCGCCGGCAGCGTGCCGTGCTGGATCACGTCCCACGCGAACTCGAACGACCACTCCGGGCTCGCGCCCTTGCTGTACGCGTGCGAGGCGGGGAACCAGCCGAGCGCGCTCGAGAAGACGGCGATCGCGATGAGGCCCATCCAGAAGTACGGGACGGTCGACATGAACGTCGCGACAGGGACGATCGCGTCGGCGCGGCTGCCGCGGCGCCAGCCGACGACCGCGCCCAGCGCGCTGCCGAGGAAGAAGCTGATGATCGTCGCGATGCCGACCAGGCCGAGCGTCCAGGGCAGGGCGACCGCGATGACGTCCCCGACGGGGGCGAGGCCCTTGGAGAACGACCGCCCGAGGTCGCCGGAGAGCATGAGCCCCCAGTAGTCGATGTACTGCTGGAAAAGCGACCGGTCCTCGTCGAGCCCGAAGAGCGTGCGCAGCGAGGCCGCGGCCTCCGGGCTGACCTTGCCCTGGTTCTTCGCCAGGTAGGCCGAGACCGGGTCGCCCTTCATCATGCGCGGCAGGAAGAAGTTGATGGTGATGGCCGCCCAGGCCGTGAACAGGTAGAACGCGGTGCGGCGCAGGAAGAATCTCACGGTCGGCTCCTCGACGCGTCGGTCGCCGCTCCGGCACCGGAGAAGTGGACCTCCGGGTTCGGCGAGGCGTCGCGCAGCGCGCGGGTGTAGGGGTGCTGGGGATCGAGGATCACGTCGTCGGCGGGGCCGTGCTCCACGACGACGCCGTGGTGCAGGACCATGATCTCGTCGCTGAAGTGCCGGGCTGTCGCCAGGTCGTGCGTGATGTAGAGGACGCCGAGGTTCGACGCCCTCTGCAGCTCGGCGAGCAGGTTGAGCACGCCGAGGCGGATCGAGACGTCGAGCATCGACACCGGCTCGTCGGCGATGAGCAGCGACGGTCGCGACGCCAGGGCGCGCGCGATGGCGACGCGCTGGCGCTGACCGCCGGACAGCTCGTGCGGGCGGCGCTCGACCACGCCCGCGTCCAGGTGCACGCGCTCGAGGAGCCGGTGCACCTCGTCGTCGACCTCGTCCTTGGGCACGACGTGGTCGAGGAGCAGCGGCCGCTCGAGGTGGTGGCGGATCGTGTGCGACGGGTTGAGCGACGCGAACGGGTCCTGGAAGACCATGCGCACCTGCTGCCGGTAGCGGCGCAGCGCCCGCCCGCGCCGGGGGATGGGCGCGCCGTCGAGCAGGATGTCGCCCGACGTCGCGCGCTCGAGCTGCGTGAGGATCTTCGCGATCGTCGACTTGCCGCTCCCGCTCTGGCCGACGAGCGCGATCGTGCGCCCGGACGTGATCGTGAAGCTCACGTCGTCGAGCGCGAGCAGCTCGCCGGAGCCGCGGACGCGGTACTTCTTGGTGACGTGGGAGAACTCGAGCGTGGTCATGCGACCGCCTCTCCTGCAGCGCTGTCCTGACGACCCCGCACGAACCCGCCCCGTTCGCCCGTGAGGCTCGGGAACGAGCCGAGGAGCGTGCGCGTGTACTCGTGCTGCGCGTGGTGGTAGATGTTCGACGCCGTGTCGAGCTCGACGATGCGCCCCTGGCGCATGACGGCGATGCGGTCGGAGATCTCGAGCAGCAGCGGCAGGTCGTGCGTGATGAAGATGACCGAGAACCCGAACTGCTTCCGCAGGTCGGAGATCTGCTGGAGGATCTCGCGCTGCACGAGCACGTCGAGCGCGGTCGTCGGCTCGTCCATGATCATGAGCTGCGGCTTGAGGGCGAGCGCCATCGCGATCATGACGCGCTGGCGCATGCCGCCGGACAGCTCGTGCGGGTACGAGCGCAGGCGCTCGCGGCCCACGCCGACGAGGTCGAGCAGGTCGCCGCACTCGCGCGTCCGCTCGGCGCGGCTCATCCGGGGGCGGTGGGTCTCGAAGACGTCGCCGAGCTGCTTGCCGATCTTCGTGACCGGGTTGAGCGCGTTCATCGCGCCCTGGAAGACCATGGACGCCTTGTCCCAGCGGAACCGGCGCAGCTCGGTCTCGGAGAGGCGCGCGATGTCGACGTCCTCGCCGGACTCGTCGTGGAACACGGCGTGCCCCGACGGGATGACGGCGGGCGGCTTGAGGAGGCGCTGCACGCCGTAGGCGAGCGACGTCTTGCCGCAGCCGGACTCGCCGGCGAGACCGAGGATCTCGCCGCGCTGCAGCGTGAAGGAGACGCCGGAGACGGCCTCGACGGGTGGGTCGACGTCGTAGACCACGCTGAAGTCCGTGACGGTCAGCAGGGGATCGGTGTTCACTCGTCCAACCTGTTCGTGGGGTTTGCGGTCAGTGCTGGGCGCCTGCACGGGGTGGTGCGCCGTGACGCGGCGGGTGCGCCGGGGACCGAGGTCCACCGGTGCACCCGCCGCGCCGGGTCACGCGCGGTCGTGGGTCACGACGGGTCGTGCGTCACTCCACCGGCTCGAGCTCGGTGAGGATGAGGACGGCCGTCGGCTGGGTCGGGTCCGCGTTCGTGTACGGGTCGGCGTCGCTCGGCCAGCCCGTGTAGTTGCGCGTGTTGAACTCGCTGATGAACGGACGGGTACCGATCGGCATCGCCGGGACGTCCTCGACGAAGATCTTCTGGACCTCCTCGATCGCGGCGGTGCGCGTCGCGTCGTCCGTCGCGTTGGCGTACTCCTCGAGCGCGGCGGTCGCCTCGGGGTTGTCGTAGCGACCGAAGTTGTAGTCCGCGGCCTCCCCGATCGGCTTGAGCCAGCGGCCGTCCATCATGTCGCTGTAGAGGTCGTACGGGGTCGCGCCCGTCTCGGTCCAGTGCAGGATCGCGTCGAAGTCGCCCGTGCCCTTCGAGGCCCACCAGGTGTCGGAGTCGGGCGTCGTGACGGTCGCCTCGACGCCGAGCGCCTTGACCGACTCCGCGATGAGGCTGATGCCGGTGACGTAGTCGTTCCAGCCCTGCGGGACCTGGAGCTCGAACGTGACGGGCTCGCCGTCGGGGTCGACCAGGGTCTCGCCGTCGAGCGTGTAGCCGGCGTCCTCGAGGACCTTCTTGGCGCCGTCCACGTCGACCGCGTACTCCTCGCCCTGGAACTCCTCGGCGATGTACGGGTCACCCGCGGGCTGGGGGAGCCCGGTGACAGAGGTGAGCAGCGGCACGCCGTCCTCACGCGCGATCTGCTGGTGCTGGGTCCGGTCGACCACCATGTTCACGGCCTTGCGGAACGCCACGTCGTTGAACGGCTTCTTCGTGGTGTTGACGAACATCGCGTCGACGCCGAGGCCGGCCGGGGCCCAGTAGACGTTGTGCTCCGGGTCCTTCTCGACGTACGCCGACTGGACGTTGGGGAGGAACGCCTGCGCCCAGTCCGCGTCGCCGTTGGCGAGCGCGGTCGTCAGGGCGCTGTTGTCGTTGTACGACACGTAGTACAGCGTCGGGACCGCGAGCTCGCCGCCCCAGTAGTCGTCGCGCGCGGTGAGCTCGACGCTCTCCGTGCTGAAGCTCTCGAGCGTGTACGGGCCGGTGCCGACGGGCTCGGGGTTGGTCTCCGTGGTCGGGTCCGCGACGCCCTCCCACACGTGCTTCGGCACGACGTACCGGTGCAGCACCTTGTCCTGCTTCGCGTACATCGAGGTGGCGAACGTCAGGGTCACGACGTCGCCGTCGACCGCGACGCTCTCGAGCGGCAGCGCGGCCGTGTTGAGCTCGGGCGTGTCGATGAGGATCTGGTACGAGAACGCGATGTCCTCGGCGGTCAGGGGCTCGCCGTCGTTCCACGTGACGTCGCTCTGCGTGGTGAGCTGGACGGACGTGTAGTCGTCCGACCACACGATCTCCGACGCGAGCCACGGCTTGATCGGGTCGGTCGGGCTCACGACGTTGACGAAGCCCACGGGCTCGTAGATGGCGTTGACGTAGCCGAGCTTGAGCGCCGACGAGTCCCCGATCCACGGGTTGTTGGACTCGGTCGCGATCGCGCCGTCGGGCTTGGCGATCGTCAGGGCGGCGCCGCTGGCGCCGGTGGTCGTGTCGGTGTCGCCGTCGCCGGACGATGCCGAGCAGCCGGTGAGCACGAGGGCAGTCGCGACGCCGAGCGCGATCGCGGAGGCCTTCAACCTCATGAGTCTCTCCTTCGAGAACGTCGGCCCGGCGGGTGCCGGGACGAAAGGGGCGGTGCAGGGGGTGATGCCGCGGTCCGGTGGTGGTGCTACTCCCGTCCGGTGGTGCTCTCCAGCGCCCGGACCGCGGTGTCCAGGCGGAGGTCGTCGATCGAGCGCCCGACCCGGAGCCGGTACGTCCCGGCGGGCAGGTCCCAGCGCTCGCTGTCGGTGTCCCACACCTCGAACCTGCGGCGCGGGACGGTGATGGTGACGTCGGCGGACCCGCCCGCTGCGACGTCGACGGAGGCGAACCCGCCGAGCCAGCGGGCCGGTCGGTCGCGGTGGGCGACCGGGGCCCGGCTCGGCGCGAAGGGCGCCTCGAGGTAGACCTGGACGGTCTCGCGACCGTCCCGGGACCCGGTGTTGGTGACACGGACGGTGACGGCGGCCTCGCCGTCGGGCGTCCAGGTCGCGGGTGCGACCTCGTCGTAGGACCACGTGGTCCAGCCGAGGCCGTGCCCGAAGGGCGCGGCGGGCCAGCGGCCCGAGCGCACCCAGGCGCGGTGGCCGACGTGCACGCCGTCGGTGTACTCGACCACGCCGCCCGCGGGGACGGCGTGGGGGACCGGGACGTCGGCCTCGTCGGCGGGGAGCGTCCACGGCAGGCGCCCGGTGGGCTCGACGGCGCCCGCGAGGACGTCGGCGATCGAGTGCCCCGCCTCCTGGCCGGGGAACCAGACCCACAGGACGGTGCGTGCGCGGTCGAGCCAGGGGAGGAGCACCGGGGCGCCGGCGTTGACGACGACGACCGCGTCCGGGTCGGCGTCGAGCACGCGCTCGACGAGCTCGTCCTGGCGGCCGGGCAGCGCGAGCGAGGTCCGGTCCCAGCCCTCCGACTCGACCTCCTCGTTCGTGCCGACCACGATGACGGTGAGGTCCGCCGCGCCCGCGGCGGCGACCGCCTCGGCGATCTCCTCGTCGACGGACGGGGCCGGGACGCGGTGCCGCAGCTCGGCGCGCACCATGTTGCCGTACCCCTGGGCGCGCGTGACGAGCAGCGAGGCGGTGACGCGGACGCGGCGCGGGGCGTCGACGTGCACGAGCGCCGGGACGCCGACCGGGTTGTTGATCGACGAGTCGAGGATGACCTCGACGCCCGAGCGGCGCAGGTCCTGCGCGACGACGACGCCGTCGACCTCGATCGTGTGACCGGGCACCGTGCCGACCTCGAGCGTGTGGTCGCCCGGCTCGTCGAGCAGCACGTCGGCGTCGAGCACGACGGTGTCGACGGCGTCCGGCAGGTCACGGAGGAAGCCGTCCCAGTGCGCCAGGACCTCCTTGCGCAGCGTCGCGCCCTCGGCGTCGAGCCACGTGACCTGGAGGGCCTGGTCGGGGAGCGAGCGGGCGGCCAGGTCGAGGCGCGGTGCCAGACGGCGCGCGTCGCCCCCGCGGGCCACGGTGAGCGAGGCGTCGGGCCAGCGGGCGGCCAGACCCTCGGCCGGGGTGACGACGTGCGCAGGCGCGACGGTCGAGCTGCCCCCGCCGAGCACGTGCGGACGCACCGCGTTGGGCCCGACGAGCGCGATCGAGCGCGGCGCCGGCCGGTCCCAGACGGGGTTCTCGGCGTCGGACCGCAGGACGACCGTGCCGCGCGCGGCGGTGCGGCGCACGAGCTCGCGCAGGTCGCCGTCGTAGGTCAGGGGTCGGGCCGGCTCGTCCAGCGCGCCGACGCGGCGCGCGAGGAGCAGGAGGCGCGCGACCTTGTCGTCGATCTCCGCCTCGGGCACGAGGCCGTCCTCGACGGCGCGCACGAGCCGGTCCTCCCAGGGCCCACCGGGTCCCGGCATGACGAGGTCGAGCCCACCGTTCGCCGACTCGGCGGTCGTGTGCGTCGCGACCCAGTCCGAGACGACCGCGCCGTCGAACCCGAGCTCGCGCTTGAGGACGTCGGTGACGAGGTGCCGGTGGGCCGTCATCGGCGCCGTCTCGGTGTCGTCGTCCACCTGGTTGTACGCGGCCATGACCGACCACGCGCCGGCGTCGACGGCGGCCTCGAACGGGGCGAGGTAGACCTCGCGCAGCGTGCGCGGGTCGACGTGCGCGACGTAGCTCGTGCGGTCCGTCTCGGAGTCGTTGGCGACGTAGTGCTTGACGCACGCCGCGACGCCCTCGTCCTGGAGGCCGCGCACGACGCCCGTGCCGATCTCCGCCGTGAGGTACGGGTCCTCGGCGTAGCACTCGAAGTGGCGGCCGCCCACGGGCGTGCGCTGGATGTTCACCTGGGGCGCGAGCACGACGTCGACGCCGTGGTCGCGGGCCTCACGGGCGAACGCCCGGCCGGTCTCGTGCGCGACGTCGCGGTCCCACGTGGCGCTGATCGCGCTGGGGGAGGGGAACAGGACCGACGTCTCGCCCTCGACCTCGCTCGTGCCGCGGACGCCGACGGGGCCGTCGGACAGGACGACGGGGCGCAGCCCGAGGCCGTCGTGGCCGTGGGTGCGCCACATCGACTGCCCGGTGAGGAGCCGGACCTTCTCGCGGAGCGGCAGACGCTGCGCACGGGTGCGCAGGTCGTCGAGCTCCGGGGAGGTGTCGGCTCCCGGGCGGGACTGCGGTGTCACGAAGGCTCCTCGTCGTCGAGCGGCTGTGGCGATGAACTTACCGTGCAGTCAGTAAGTTGGCAAGAATCTGCATCTGCGCAGGTCAGGGGCTATTTGTTCAATGGGCGCCGGGATGGAGGTGGTGCGCGAGGCATCCCGGCGTGCGTAGGATCGCCCCGGCGCAGACCGTCGACGGCCTGCGCGGGACCGACGACAGCGACGACGAGCGGAGGCGACGATGCCCAGCAGCACGAGCGTGAGGCGGCCCCGGATGCGTGCGGAGACCGTGCGCCGTCGCGAGGAGATCCTCCGCGCCGCGATGGTGACCTTCGGCAGCAAGGGCTATCACAACGGCCCGCTCGCCGAGATCGCCGAGCAGGTCGGCATGACGCACGCCGGGATCCTCCACCACTTCGGGTCCAAGGACGACCTGCTGCTGGAGGTCCTGCGGTTCCGCGACGAGACCGACGTCGCCGAGCTCGAGCCGCAGCACATCCCCGGCGGGCTGGAGATGTTCCGCCACCTCGTGCGGACCGCGTTCCTCAACGCGCAGCGCGCCGGCATCGTCCAGGCGTACGCGGTGCTGTCCGCGGAGTCCGTCACCGACGGGCATCCCGCCCGCAAGTTCTTCGAGATCCGCTATCGCACCCTGCGGGCCGAGGCGGTCGAGGCGTTCCAGGAGCTGTGCGTCGAGCGCGGCGTCGAGGCGCCCATGACCGTGCGCCACGCAGCCGCCGCGATCCTCGCCGTCATGGACGGCCTCCAGGTCCAGTGGCTCCTCGACCCCACGCTCGTCGACCTCGGCGAGGTGAGCGAGTTCGCCATCGAGGCGATCGTCGCGGCGGTCGTCGAGCCGAGGCCGTCGCCGCTCTGACCGCTCCCCGGGGCTCGCATACCGGGACGGACTTGGCCGGACGTCGGGCCGCGTGCCTATCATCGTGAGTCCCACAAGCACCCGGCGGGCCGTTGAGAGAGACGGAGGCCGGCGACAGACGGAGCAGCACGTGGCACTTGTCGTGCAGAAGTACGGCGGTTCGTCGGTATCCGACGCCGAGAGCATCAAGCGGGTGGCCAAGCGCATCGCCGAGGCGAGGCGGGCCGGTAACGACGTCGTGGTCGTCGTCTCCGCCATGGGAGACACGACGGACGAGCTCATCGACCTCGCGCAGCAGGTCACCCCCCTCCCGCCGCAGCGGGAGATGGACATCCTCCTCACCGCGGGCGAGCGCATCTCGATGTCGCTGCTCGCGATGGCGATCAACAGCCTGGGCGTCAAGGCGAAGTCGTTCACCGGCCAGCAGGCGGGCGTCATCACCGACGCCGTGCACGGCAAGGCGCGCATCGTCGACGTCGTGCCGCACCGCATCCGCGAGACGATCGAGAAGGGCCAGGTCGCGATCGTCGCCGGCTTCCAGGGCGTCACGGAGTCGACGAACGACGTCACGACGCTCGGCCGCGGCGGCTCCGACACGACCGCCGTCGCGCTCGCCGCGGGCCTCGACGCCGACGTGTGCGAGATCTACACGGACGTCGACGGCGTGTTCACCGCCGACCCGCGCATCGTCCCGAGCGCACGCAAGATCGACCGCATCACGTACGAGGAGATGCTCGAGATGGCGGCGAGCGGGGCCAAGGTCCTCGCGCTGCGCTGCGTCGAGTACGGCCGTCGGTACGGCGTGCCGATCCACGTCCGCTCGTCGTTCTCCGGCAAGGAGGGCACGTTCGTCAGCGCCGACGCGTACATGGCGCGCAACCCCGCACCCACAGCCGGAACCAGCTCTGCCGACATCCCCGAGGAGACCGTCATGGAAGCCCCGATCATCTCCGGCGTCGCGCACGACCGCAGCGAGGCCAAGATCACGGTCGTCGGCGTGCCCGACGTCCCGGGCACGGCAGCGCGCATCTTCGAGGTCGTCGCGGGCTCTGGCGTGAACATCGACATGATCGTGCAGAACGTGTCGGCCGCGCGCACCGGGCTGACCGACATCTCGTTCTCCTTGCCCGAGGGCGACGGTCCGGCCGCGATGTCGGCGCTCAGCGCGCTGCAGGCCGAGATCGGGTTCGGCTCGCTCCAGTTCGACGACCAGATCGGCAAGCTCTCGCTCGTCGGCGCGGGCATGAAGTCGCACCCGGGCGTCTCCGCGAAGCTGTTCGGGGCGCTGCGCGACGCAGGCGTCAACATCGAGATGATCTCGACCTCGGAGATCCGCATCTCCGTCGTCACGCGCGAGGACTCGCTGGACGATGCCGTGCGCGCCGTGCACACCGCGTTCGAGCTCGACACCGCCGACGGCGAGGCCGTCGTGTACGCCGGCACCGGCCGCTGACCGGACGGACGAGAGGAACCAGAACATGAGCACCGAGAACCTCCCGGGCCTGCACGTCGCCGTCGTCGGCGCGACCGGCCAGGTCGGCGCGGTCATGCGCCGCCTGCTCGACGAGCGCGACGTCCCCGTCGCGAGCGTCCGCTACTTCGCGTCCGCGCGCTCCGCGGGATCGACCCTGCCGTGGCGCGGCGAGGACGTCGTCGTGGAGGACGTCGCGGCGACCCCGACCGACGACCTGCGCGGCATCGACGTCGCGCTGTTCTCCGCGGGCGGTGCGACGTCGAAGGCCCACGCCGAGCGCTTCGCCGCGGCGGGCGCCGTCGTCATCGACAACTCGTCCGCGTGGCGCATGGACCCCGACGTGCCGCTCGTCGTGTCCGAGGTCAATCCCGGCGCGCTGCGCGAGGCGCGCAAGGGCATCGTCGCGAACCCGAACTGCACGACGATGGCCGCGATGCCCGTGCTGGCGCCGCTGGCCCAGGAGGCCGGGCTCGAGCGCCTGATCGTCGCGACGTACCAGGCCGTGTCCGGCGCCGGGCTCGCCGGCGCCGAGGAGCTGCGCGCCCAGGCCGTCGCGGGTGTGGCGGCTGAGGCCGCGGTCGCTGACGGCTCGGGGGCCGGTCTCGTCGGGCTGGTGCACGACGGCGGAGCGGTCGCCTTCCCCGAGCCTGTCGCCTTCCCGCGCAACGTCGCGTTCAACGTCGTGCCGCTCGCCGGGTCGATCGTCGACGACGGTCTCGAGGAGACGGACGAGGAGAAGAAGCTGCGCAACGAGTCGCGCAAGATCCTCGGCCTGCCCGAGCTCGCCGTCGCCGGGACGTGCGTGCGCGTGCCGGTGTTCACCGGCCACTCGCTCGCGATCCACGCCGAGTTCGGTGCGGCGATCACGCCCGACCGCGCCCGCGAGATCCTCGCGGACGCGCCCGGCGTCGCGTTGTCGGGCGTGCCGAACCCGCTCGAGGCGGCCGGCGAGGACCCGTCGTTCGTGGGCCGCATCCGCACGGACCAGTCCGTCCCGGGCGGCCGGGGGCTCGTGCTGTTCGTGTCCAACGACAACCTGCGCAAGGGCGCTGCGCTCAACGCCGTGCAGCTCGCCGAGCTCGTCGCGGCCGACCTCGACGCCGTCCGCGCGGCGTTCACCCCCGCCGCGGCGACCACGGCCTGACCCGTCTCCTGCCGAACACGACCTGAGGGACGTCATCCGCGCGATGACGTCCCTCAGGTCGTGTTCGGCAGCGCGCAGAGGCGTGGCCGGCACGAGCTCGACCGGTGCCCGACGGCGCGTGGTCCCGGGTCAGATGCGTGTCGCGCTGTTGAGATGTGAGGAGTTGTCGTTGCGAGGGCGGGTTGGGCGGCAACATGTCGCATCTCGTGGCGGCGATGTGCCGACCCCGTCCGGTCGTGGGCAGCTACCGCGATCCGCTGTCGCCGTCGAACAGCCCGCGAACGTCGTCGGCGCTGAGACCCCGGGAGAAGAGGTCCTCGTCGTCGCCGAGTACGGCTCCGATCATGGCAGCCTTGCGGTCCTTGAGCTGCATGACCTTCTCCTCGATGGTGCCCGACGCCACGAGCCGGAAGACCATGACGTTGCGGGTCTGGCCGATCCGGTGGGCGCGGTCGACGGCCTGCGCCTCGGTCGCCGGGTTCCACCACGGGTCGAGCAGGTACACGTAGTCGGCCTCGGTGAGGTTGAGCCCGAAGCCGCCGGCCTTGAGGCTGACCAGGAAGAGGGGCGCGGTGCCCTCCTTGAACCCGCGCACGACGTCGGCGCGGTGGCGGGTCGAGCCGTCGAGGTGCGCGTACTCGATCCCCAGCGCGCGGCAGCGCTCCTCCACGAGCGACAGATAGCTCGTGAACTGGGAGAACACCAGCGCGCGGTGGCCCTCCGCGATCACCTCGACGAGCTGCTCGAACAGCACGTCCAGCTTGCTCGACGGCACCCCGGCGTATGCCGTCGCGTCGACGAGCGTCGCGTCGAGCGCCATGCGGCGCAGCGTCGTCAGGGACCGGAAGATCGCGATGCGGTTGCTGTCGAAGTCGTCGAGCAGTCCCAGCACGCGGGTGCGCTCGCGCTGGAGACGGGCGTCGTAGGCGCGACGGTGCTTGGGCGCGAGCTGGACGGACAGCACCTGCTCCTGGCGCTCCGGCAGCTCGGGCGCGACCTGTTCCTTGGTGCGTCGCAGCAGGAGCGGGCGCACGCGCCGTCGCAGCCGGGCCACCCGGTCCCGCGCGAGCGCGCGGGCGTCGTCGTCGGCGTTCGGCCGGGACGCGGCCTCGATCGGCTTCGCGTAGTCCTCGCGGAAGCGTTGCAGCGACGGGTACAGGCCGGGCGCGACGACGGCGAGCAGCGCCCACAGCTCGGTCACGTCGTTCTCCATCGGCGTGCCGGTGACGGCGAGCTTGAACGGCGCGCGCAGCGCGCGGGCGCACGCGTTTCCCCGGCTGGCGTGGTTCTTGACGAACTGCGCCTCGTCCAGGATCAGCCCGGCCCACTCGACCTCGCTGAACTGGTCGACGTCGAGCCGGAAGATCGCGTACGACGTGACCACGAGGTCGGCGTCGGCCACCTCCTGGGCGAGCGGCGCCGTCGCCCGCGCACCCGTCGTCGACCGGACAGCCACCCGCAGCCCGGGGGAGAACCGTTCCGCCTCCGCGGCCCAGTTCCCCACCACGGACGCGGGCGCGACCACGAGGAACGGCGCGTTCGCGCCCTGCTCGCGCGCGTGGGTGATCAGCGCGAGGGTCTGGAGCGTCTTGCCGAGACCCATGTCGTCGGCGAGGATGCCGCCCAGCCCGTGGTCGTAGCAGAACGCGAGCCACTCGAAGCCTCGCTGCTGGTACGGGCGCAGCTCGGCCTTCAGACCCGACGGCGCGGAGAGCGTCCGAGGGCGAGCGGGGGCGCCGTCGATGCTCTCGTTCCTGGCCAGCGCGAGAAGACCACCGACCGACTGCCGCCAGCGCTCGGACTGGTCCACGACGTCGGCCAGCTCCTCGAGCTCGCCCCACACGCTCGCCTGGTGCCGGCTGATCCGGGGCGTGCCGGGCTGGTCGCTGAGCCGGGAGGCCTCGTCGAGGAGCTCGCGCAGACGCTCGAGCGCGGGGTGCCCGAGCCGCAGCCAGGAGCCGTCGACCAGGAGCAACCGGTCGTCGCCGTGGGCGAGGGCCCGGAGCAGGTTCGGCAACGGCACCTGGCGGCCGTCGACCTCCACCGCCACCGCGAGGTCGAACCAGTCGGTCTGGTCGGTCTCCGTCGCGCCCAGCAGGACCGTGGGCGCAGCGCCGAGCTCGGCGTACTCGGGGACGTCTGTTGCGTCCACCCGGACGTGGTCGAGCGCGTCGAGGACCGGCAGCAGCACGTCGGCCGCGTCCATGGCCTCGAGCCCGGTGAGCAGGTGCTGGTCCTGCGGCCGCAGGTGCGACAGGACGGGGAGCGCCTGAACGGCCCGGACGACGTCGACCCGGATGTGCTCCTCCGCCGCCAGGTCCCGCAGGTCGGCGTCCAGCGCGGCGGCCTGCACGGGGCGGTTCACGGTGCCGCGCGGGGTGTCGTACTCCCAGCCCCAGGTGAGGCGCAGCCGGGTCGGGGACTCGAAGACCGCCGTGACGGCCAGAGTCGTCACGGCCTGTTCAGGCAGCTCTACGCTTCCGTCCGTGCTGAGCACCTCGATCTGGCGGGCCAGGCGGGGGTGGTAGTCCGCCCAGTACTGGTCGGCATCCGACGCGGGCACCTCGATCGGGTCACCGGTGAGCAGGTCCGCCGTCAGGTCGGTGACCGGGGCGGCGCTCGGCCCCAGGACGAGCACGCGCCCGCCCTCGCTCTCGTCGAGCGCGAAGAGCCCGCGATCCCCGATCGCGCCACGAACGCCGTCGGCGACCGGGACGCCATCGAACTCCACGCGCGGGGCGAGCAGGAGGCCGTCCTGCGCGGCGCCGACGTCGAGCACCGCGCGGGCCTCGGCCGCGACCCGGACGACGTCCTTCTTCGTGCTGCCCACCAGGGGGATGCCCAGCTCGACGGCGTGTGCCAGGTGCGGCCACAGCAGGCGCGGCCGGAACGCGTCGAGGGACTCCCAGGAGCTCGCGTCGTACCGGTACGGCGCAGCACTGCGCATGGCGCTCAGCTCGAGCAACCACTGGTGTGCCTGCGGCTCCCACGGGGTGCCGCGATGGCCGTAGCGGAGCGAGTCCCACGACAGGTGCCCGGACGACCACGCCCCGTTCCGTCCCTGCGCCGCCGGGCGGACCGACACCGTGAGCGGCCCGGGGGACCGGCGCCCGAGCTTCTGTCTTCCCAGCCCGTCGACCCGGACCTGCAGCCCGAGCGGAGCCGTGACCCGCGGTGCCGGGGTCTGGGCGGTGGCGAGCGGCAGCCGGTCGAGCACCCGCTTCCAGGCGGGAACGACGGCGGGGCGCCCGTCGCGTCCCTGCTCGCCGGTCGGCGCGGCGCCGGGGAGCGCTCCGCCCGCGGCGAGCTCGGCGGCCTCGAGCAGGAGCGCCGCCGAGTGCTTGCAGTCGACGCCCACCGGGCACGTGCAGTCGCCGTCCTCGAGCTGGAGCCGGTCCCCGACGAGCACGAAGTACGCGGCGCACTCGTAGGCGTTCCTGCCGCTGCCACGCACCGTCCCCTCGAGTCTGAGCTCGCGAGCGTCCCAGTTCACGTCCAAGACCATGCCCTGCGCCTGGTAGGCCGAGCCGCGCTGGAACGCGGCCTGCCCGACCAGCGCAGCGACATCGGCATCATCCGGAGCGAGGAACAGGACTGCCACCTGGCGATGATGTCACGCGCCTCCGACGAACCTGCCTGGCGGCGAGTGGTGCGGGGTTGGTCGCATGACCAGGTCGCTCATCAGGACGGGTAGTGCCACGCCGTCCTACCCCGGTAGTATCAACGGTATGAAGGTAAGTGTGAGCCTGCCGGAGCGCGACATCGAGTTCCTGGACGAGTACGCCGCCGAGCAGGGCCTCGAGTCCCGGTCGGCCGCGTTTCACGCGGCGATCAAGGCGCTGCGCGACCGTGACCTGCAGGACGAGTACGCTCTCGCGATCGACGAGTGGTATTCGTCGGGCGATGCCGAGGCCTGGGACGCCACGGTTGCCGACGGGATCGAGCCCGATGCGCCGCGGTGAGGTCTGGTACGCGGATCTCGAGCCCGTGCGGGGTGCCGAGTCGGACAAGGTCCGGCCGGTCGCCATCGTCTCGACCGACGCGCACAACGCCGTGGCGCAACGGCTCGGCAGGGGCGTGCTCACCGTCGTCCCGCTCACGAGCAACGTCCGGCGCGTCCTGACGTTCCAGGTGTTGGTCGGGGCGGGCACCGCAGGACTACCTGTCGACTCCAAGGCTCAGGCGGAACAGGTGCGGGCGCTGGACCTGTCACGGCTCGTGAACCGGGCCGGTCGGCTCACCGCGGAACAGTCCGCTGCGCTCGACGAGGCGCTGCTCGTCCACCTCGGCCTCACCTGAGCGGATCTACCTCGCCGGGCGGGTGCCGAGCGTCGGGGCGAGGGCCCACAGCGCGAGCGCCGCGAGCACGTGCCACACCGCGTGGCCCTGCAGCGTCACGCCGAGCGGCCCGTCGGCGTCGCACAAGGGCCACCCGGCGCGGGTCAGCGTCCCGATCGTCCCGCCGACGGCGAGCAGCACGAGCGCGGTGACCGTGCGCCGTCGGACGCCGGGGCGTCGCCAGGCCCGGACGACGCTCGCCGCCACGGCGACCACCGCCACGACCACCTGCGCCACGGTCGACGCCGGGACGCTCACCGCGGCGATCGCGACGCCGACGAGCGTCGGCGCGAGCCACCACCACGTCCGCAGCCGTCGTCCCGTCAGGTCCGCGACGGCGTCCGCCGCGACGAGCGCGAGCGCGCCGAGCAGCGGCGGGTCGTGCGCCACGGGGTTCCACGACGGCGACGGTCCGTGCTGGACCACCGAGCCGACCCCGATCAGCGCGACCAGGACGCCGAAGGCGAGCCGCGCGCGCCGGGCGGCGGCGCCGTCGGGCACGGAAGGCGTGGTGCTGCCCGACGGCGCGTGGTGGCGGGCGCGGAGCGTCGCCCCCATGATCGCCGCGCCCGCGACGACGAACACGAGGCTCGTCCACGTGCTCAGCGGCTCCGCCCACGGCGTCCCGCCCGCGAGCTCGCACGCTCCCTCCACGCCGTCTCCTTCCGACGGGGGATGCCGCGGTCACGTCCAGGGTGCGCCATCAGTGACCACGGTTCTACCTCGCCGAACACGGTTCTCCGTCGGCAGAGGGGTTGCGCAACGCTGCGCACCCGTGGTTCATTAGTGGAGTAATGAACCACTGAACACGAGAACCAGGAGAGGATGGGCGCCATGTTCGACGGTCCGGAACCCATCTACCTCCAGATCGCCCAGATGATCCGGGCGCAGGTCCTCGCGGGCGAGACGGCAGAGGAGGAGCAAGTCATGTCGACGACGGAGTTCGCGACGACGTTCCGCATCAACCCCGCGACGGCAGCCAAGGCGTTCGCCCTTCTCGTCGACGAGGGCGTGCTGTACAAGCGGCGCGGCCTGGGGATGTTCGTCGCCCCCGGGGCGCGTGAGCGACTGCTCGCGAGCCACCGCGAGAGCTTCTTCGCCGAGGTCCTCGACCCCGCGCTCGTCCAGGCCGACCTGCTCGACATCCCTGCCACCGAGATCGTGGCGCACGTCCTCGGTCGCCCGCGCCGCGAGCCCGGCGCGGGCTCGACCACCCACCCGACCACCGACAACCCGAGGTGACCCCGTGACCGCCCGGCCCAGCTCCGCCCCGAGCGCCGTCCCGACCGCCCCCGAGCCCTTCGGCGCCGAGCTGCGCGACGTCGTCGTCCGCTACGGGCGGTCCGACGACCTCGCGCTCGCCGGCGCCACCCTGACCGTCCGGCCCGGCACCATCACCGGGCTCCTGGGTCGCAACGGTGCCGGCAAGACGACGCTCGCCGCGCTCCTCGCCGCGTTCCGCCGACCGACGTCCGGGAGCGTGCGCGTCGGGCCCGACGCCGCGCTCGAGGACCCGTTCGAGAACCCCTGGACCATGATGCACACCCAGCTCGTCCGGGAGAGCGGCGACGTGTGGGGCGACAGCAAGGCGAAGGACACGCTCGAGTACTACGCCGCGCTGCGGCCGCACTGGGACGCGGACCTCGCGGCACGGCTGCTCGACGAGTTCGAGATCTCGCCGCGCAAGCACCCCGACCAGATGTCGCGCGGCAAGCGCTCAGCCCTCGGTGCCGTGATCGGCCTCGCCTCGCGCGCGCCGCTGACGATCTTCGACGAGGTGTACCTCGGCATGGACGCGCCGAGCCGGTACGCGTTCTACGACGCGCTCCTCGCCGACTACGCCGAGCATCCGCGCACGATCGTCCTCTCGAGCCACCTGATCGACGAGGTCGAGCGGCTCTTCGAGGACGTCGTCGTCATCGACCGCGGCAAGGTGCTGCTCGCCGAGCCGGCGGAGGACGTCCGCGGGCGCGGCGTGAGCCTCACGGGTCCGGTCGAGCTCGTCGACCGGTTCGTCGACGGTCGCGAGGTCCTCGCCCGGCAGCGCCTCGGCGGCACCGCGCAGGTCACGCTCTTCGGCACGTTCGGTGCCGACGAGCGCGTCGCCGCGACGGGCGCGGGCCTCGAGGTCGGCAGCGTGCCGGTGCAGGACCTGTTCGTCCACCTGACCCGACGACCCGGGCCCGACCGGGAGGAGGCACGATGAGCACCCAGACCTTTCCGGCGCCGCCGGACCGCGCGGCGCAGCGCGCCGCCCTCGTGAAGGCATCGCACAGTCGGGGTGTCCGCGCGACGGCCGAGTACGCGATCGGCTGGACCTGGGTCATCGGCCTGTGGTTCTGGGCGATCGCGCTCGTCGTCGGCGGCATCATCCTGTTCGTCATGCAGCGCGCCGGAGACGTGGAGATCACGGCGGTCGGCGGCCCGGCAGAGTCCGCGCCCTACTTCCTGCTCGTCATGGGGATCATCATGCCGCTGGCGATGATCGCGCTGCACGTCGCGGCGGGCGGGACCCGCCGGTCGTTCATCCACGGTCTGACCCTCTCCGGCGTCGTCGTCGGTGTGACCTTCGGCCTCGCGGCCGCCGTCGTCGCGTGGGTCACGTGGTGGGCGGCGGACCGGTACGGCTGGCCCACCGAACCGGAGGTCGACCGCCTCTACACCGACGGCTCGCAGTTCGGGCTGGTGCTCCTCGTGCAGTCGGTGTTCTGCGCCGTCTACTTCCTCGTGGGAGCGGTGATCGCGCTCGGGTACTACCGGGCGGGCTTCTGGCGGGGCACCGCACTCGTGCTGGTCACGCTCGTCCCGCTCACGGTCGCCGAGCTCTCCCTGCAGTCCGGATGGTTCGGCTGGGCGCTGGCCCGTGCGGTCGGCCTGCCCGTGCTCCCCGTGTGGGGTGCGGCGCTCGGCGGTCTCGCCGCCGTCGCGCTCGCCGCACTCCTCGTCCGCGCCGTCGTGCGCGACGTCGCGATCCGGCCGGTCGAGTTCGCCCGGAGCGTGTCGACGGGCTGAACCGCACCCCAGCACGCCTGGGACTCCCGCACCTGTCCGAGAACGACCTGGTCCGACGGCGCTCCCGCCGCTCGGCGGGTCCCGCACACCCTCAGGAGGTTCGCATGACCACCGCACCACGCCCCGCGGCCGCTGCAGCCACGACCGCCGCCACATCCGTCGCCACGGCCGCCGCCACATCCGTCGCCACGACCTCGCCCGACGCCGTCGCTCCCGTCGTCGAGGTCCGGCACCTGCGCAAGACGTACGCGGGCCCGAAGGGCTCGAGCGACCGCAAGGTCGCCGTCGAGGACGTGAGCTTCTCCGTCGCACCGGGGGAGATCTTCGGCATCCTCGGCCCGAACGGGGCCGGCAAGACCACGACCGTCGAGTGCCTCGCGGGCCTGCGCGAGGCCGACAGCGGCTCCGTGCGCGTGCTCGGCGTCGACCCGCAGACCCACCCGGAGCGGGTCCGCGACGCCCTCGGGATCCAGCTCCAGGAGTCGGCGCTCAACGAGAAGATCACCGTCGCCGAGGCGATGCGCCTCTTCGCGTCGTTCTACGAGTCGCCCGCCGACGCGGACGAGCTGCTCGAGCTGCTCGAGCTCACGGAGCACCGCGGCGTCGCGTACGCGAAGCTCTCGGGCGGGCAGAAGCAGCGCCTGTCCATCGCGCTCGCGCTCGTGGGCAACCCGCGTGTCGCGATCCTCGACGAGCTGACGACGGGTCTCGACCCGCAGGCCCGCCGCACCGCCTGGGACCTCGTGGAGCGCGTGCGCGACCGCGGCGTGACGGTCCTGCTCGTCACGCACTTCATGGACGAGGCGGAGCGCCTGTGCGACCGGCTCGTCGTCATCGACCGCGGTCGAGTCGTCGCCTCGGGCAGCCCCGCGGAGCTCATCGACGCGCTCGACGACTCACGGACGATGCGGCTCCGCGTGCCGGCCGTCGACCACGACGTCACGCTGCACACGCTCGCCGGCCTCGTGGACGTCGAGCACATCGAGGTGATCGACGCCGTCCGCCCGGCCGACCGCGAGATCGAGGTGCGCGGGTCGCGCCGGGTGCTGCCCGCCGTCGTGCTCGCGCTCGCGGAGCACGACGTCGTGCCCGACGACGTCCGCACCGTCTCCCGGTCCCTCGAGGACGTCTTCGTGGCCGTGACCGGCCGCTCGTACGACCCGACCGCAGCGGCCGACCCCACCGCGGCGGCCGACCCGACCGCTGCCGACCACGCCGCATCCCCTGCCGCCGGCACCCCTGCCGGTGCACGCCGCGAAGGAGCCTCCCGATGACCACCGCGACCCTCTCCCCGTCGGTGCCGACCACCCGCGTCGCCGGGTGGCGCGGCTTCCGCACCCTCCTGACGACCGAGGCGCGGCTGTGGCTGCGCGATCCCGGCACGGTCTTCTTCTCGCTGGCGTTCCCGACCGTCCTGCTGATCGGCGTCGGCTTCGCGATCCCCGGCATGCGCGACCCGATCGAGGGGATGGGCGCGCCGTGGGAGGGCCTCACGGCGATCGCCGCGTTCGTCCCGGTGGTGCTCTCCGCGGCGGTCGCGACGCCCGCGCTCACGACGATGCCGGTCTACTTCGCGACCTTCCGCGAGAAGGGGCTGCTGCGACGGCTGTCCACGACGCCGATGCGCCCGCAGGGCATCGTCGTCGCGCACCTCGTCATCAACCTCGTCGCGATCGTCGCGGCGTCCGCGATCGCGCTCGTCGTCTGCCAGCTCGCGTTCGGTCTCGCCGTGCCCCGCCACCTCGGGACCGTCCTGCTGGCCTTCCTGCTCACGATCCTGTCGATGCTCTCGCTCGGGACGCTCGTCGCGGCGCGGGCGCCCAAGGCGAGCACCGCCTCGGCGGTCGGGACGCTGATCTACTTCCCGATGCTGTTCCTGTCGGGGCTCTGGACGCCGGGCCCGATCATGCCCGACGTCGTGCGCGAGATCGGGCAGTACACGCCCCTCGGGGCGGCGTCCCAGGCGCTGACGGCGGGCTGGTTCGAGGACGGCTTTCCGACGCTGCAGATGGTCGTCATGGCGCTGTGGACCGTCGTCCTGCTCCCGCTGGCGATCCGGCTCTTCCGCTGGAGCTGACGGTCGGGGCACGGTGCCGAACCCCGGGTTGTCACCCGATCGACGTGCTGATCGGGACGCAACCCGGGGTTCGGCACCGTGCCCGGCCGGCCTCGTGGAGCGAGCGCCGCCCGCCGTGCCTAGCGTGGCGGCATGCGGCCCTTCCTGCTCCTCGCGTCCCGGGCCGAGGACGTCGCGGCGGACGGTGAGCACGACGCCGTGCTCCGCTTCTCGGGCCTGCGCCCCCGCGAGCTGCACCGCGTCCGGATGGAGGCAGGTCCTCTGCCGCCGATCGACCTCGACGACTACTCGGGAGTGATCGTCGGCGGGAGCCCGTTCGACTCGTCGCGCCCGGACGCGCAGAAGTCGGACGCCCAGCGCCGCGTCGAGCGCGAGCTCGCGCCCCTGCTCGACGAGATCGTCGACCGGGACGTGCCGTTCCTCGGCGCGTGCTACGGCGTCGGGACGCTCGGCCTGCACGAGGGCGCGGTGCTCGACGACACGTTCGCCGAGCCCATCTCGCCGGTGACCGTCCGGCTGACGCCGGAGGGTCGCGCGGACCCGCTCCTCGCCGGTCTGCCGGACGCCTTCGAGGCGTACGTCGGGCACAAGGAGGCCGTGCGGGAGCTGCCGCCGCACGCGGTGCTGCTCGCGTCGTCGGACACGTGCCCCGTGCAGATGTTCCGCGTCAAGGAGAACCTCTACGCGACGCAGTTCCACCCGGAGCTGGACCTCGACGGGATCCTCACGCGCATCGGCGTGTACCAGGGGTACGGGTACTTCGCGCCGGGTACGGCCGGCGAGGTCGAGGCGACGGTGCGCCGGGGCGACGTGCGGTACCCGGGCCGGATCCTCACGGCGTTCGTCCGGCGCTACGCCCGGGACTGAGCCGACGCCGGGCGAAGGCCCCCGCATCTGGGCGAGAATTCGTCCTCGGCGAGGGGTCATCCCCCGTAAGGGTTCAGCGGCCCGTGCCGTGCTCCGCGCCCGCGAGCGTCCCGGCGCCGACGGCGTCGTCGTCGGCGAGCGCCTCGGCCTCGGTGGCCAGCGCCTTCGCCCGACGGTGCTCGCGGACCGACCAGGCGACTGCCGCGGCCCAGACGACGGCGACCAGGCCGAGCACGACGCCCTGGACCGTGCCGCTCGCGTCGACCCAGTCGGAGCGCAGGAGCGTGCGGACGTTCGTCAGGACGATGACGCCGCCGACGGCCGAGCCGAGGATGCGCGGCGGGAGGTGCCGCACGAGCCACGCGGCGATCGGGGCCGCGACGAGACCGCCGGCGAGGAGCGCGACGACCCACTGCAGGTCGATCCCCTGGGTGCCGAGCGAGACGAGGAAGCCGAGGGACGCGGCGACGGCGACGAGGAACTCGCTCGTGTCGATCGAGCCGATGACCTTGCGGGGCTCGATTCGCCCCGACGCGAGCAGCGCGGGCGTCCCGACCGGGCCCCAGCCGCCGCCACCGGTCGCGTCGACGAACCCCGCGACGAGCCCCAGCGGGCCGAGGAAGCGCTTGCGCAGCGGGAGGCCGAGGCGGCCCGTGGGAAGCCCCGCGACGGTGAACCGCGTGAGCACGTAGATCCCGAGCGCGAGGAGGAGCAGCGACATCACGGGGGCCGCGACGTCGCTCGAGAGGCTCGAGAGGAACGTCGCCCCGGCGAACGCGCCGACCGCGCCGGGCACGCCGATGCGCAGCACGACCTTCCAGTCGACGTTGCCGAAGCGCCAGTGCGCGGCGCCGGAGGCGAGCGTCGTGCCGATCTCGGCCAGGTGGATCGTCGCCGAGGCAGCGGCCGGGTTGGTGCCGATCGCGAGGAGGAGGGTCGTGGACGTCACGCCGTAGGCCATGCCGAGGCTGCCGTCGACGAGCTGCGCGCCGAGGCCCACGAGGGCCAGCAGGATGAGGGTCCGCACCGCAGTCCTCCGTGGTCGGTCAGCCGGGCAGCGCCCGAGGTCTCCGACAAGGTTGACCGAGGAGGTCCAGTATGTGAAGCGCCGACCACATCGTGGGCGAGTGTTAACGGCTCGCCCGGGTCAGTGCTCGTCGGTGATCGTCGGTGCTCGTCACGTGCCGGCCAGGTGGCTGGTCACGGGTTCTCCCACGCGTCGGCCCGCGCCGCGAGCGCGTGGACGGCTTCGGGCAGGTCGCGGCGCACGACGTCCGCGATCGTGACGCGGTCGAGGACGTCGCGCACGCTCGCGCGCAGCGCCACCCAGACCTCGAGCAGCGCCGCCGCCGACCCCTCGTACTCGAGGCTCGGCGGACGCTCGTCGCGCACGGTGACGAGAGGGCCGTCGACCGCGCGGAACACGTCCGCGAGCGTGATCTCCGTAGCGGGCCGGGCGAGGCGGTGCCCGCCGGAGCGACCGCGGACGCTCGCGACGATGCCGGCGCGTCGTAGGTCGCCGAGGATCCGTTCGAGGAAGCTCACGGGCAGGCCTTGACCGGCCGCGAGGTCCTCCGCCCGCACGGTGTCGCCGTGCGGGGACGCCGCGAGCTCGGCGCACGCCCGCACCGCATAGTCTGCCTTCGCCGAGACACGCATGAGGCCATTGTGCCGTGGGTCGCGATCTCACCCGGTCCGGCCGCTCCTCCGCAGCGCGTGGACGGCCTACGCTGTCGTCCGTGGACGTGCGTGAACGCAACAACGTGCGGGTCGTGGGCACGCCGGGGGCGCCCACGATCGTGTTCGCGCACGGGTTCGGGTGCGATCAGTCGATGTGGCGCTTCGTCGCGCCGGTCTTCGCAGCCGACCACCGAGTGGTCCTCTTCGACCACTCGGGCTGCGGCGCGTCGCACCCGACCTCGTTCGACCCCGTGCGGCACGCCGACCTGCGGGGATATGCGGCCGACGTGATCGAGATCGTCGAGGACGTCGCGGACGAGCCGGTGGTCTTCGTCGGCCACTCGGTGAGCTCGATCATCGGGCTGCTCGCCGCGGCGGACCGACCGGACCTGTTCGACCGTCTCGTGCTCGTGGGGCCGAGCCCGCGCTACGTCGACGACGAGGGCTACCGCGGCGGCTTCAGCGCCGCCGAGATCGACGAGCTGCTCGAGACGATGGACGCGAACTACCTCGACTGGACCGAGGCGATGGCGCCGGTCATCGTGGGCAACCCGGACCGGCCGGCGCTCGGCGACGAGCTCGCGGAGGTGTTCCGCCGCAACGACCCGGCCGTCGCGCGCCAGTTCGCGCGCGTGACCTTCCTCGGCGACAACCGCGCCGACCTCGCGCGGGTGCGCACGCGCAGCCTCGTCGTGCAGAGCCGCGAGGACGTCATCGCGCCGCCGGAGGTCGGGCGCTACGTCCACGAGCACCTGCCGGACAGCGACCTCGTCGTCATCGACGCCGTCGGGCACTGCCCCAACCTCTCGCACCCGGCCGCGCTCGTCGGCGCGATGCGGGACTGGCTCGGGACCCCCTGATGCCGAGGTCGCGGGCCGAGCGCTGGGGGCTCGCGCCCGTCGCCCTGGCGCTCCTCGACGCCGACGCCCGGATCCTCGACGCGAACGACGAGCTGCTGCGCCTCCTCGACATGCCCGACGTCGACGCCGTCGCGGGGCGACGCGTGGGCGACCTGCTCACCGTCGGCGGCCGCATCTACTGGGAGACGCACCTCGAGCCCCGGCTGCACGAGTCCGGCAGGGTCGACGAGGTCGCCGTCGAGCTGCGCACGCCGGGCGGGCGGGAGCCCGTCCTGCTCACGGCGATCGAGCGCGACTGCCACGGCGAGCGCCTCGTCGACGTCGCGATGCTGGGCGCGCGAGAGCGCTCGCGCTTCGAGCACGAGCTCGTCGGCGCGCGCCGCGCGGCCGAGGCGGCGGAGCGCCAGGTGCGGCTGCTGCACGGCACGGCCGCCGAGCTCGCGAGCGCCGCTGGTGTCGACGGCGTCGCCCGGGTCCTGCTGCGGGTGGCGGTCGCCCTGCTCGGGGCGAGGAGCGCGGCGCTGTGGGTCGCGCGCGATGGTGGGCCGCTGCGACGCTGGGGGGAGGGCGACGACGTCGAGCCGCCGGCGGTCGACGAGATCGCCGAGACCACCACGCGCCCGGACGGGAACGTCGTCGTGCCCCTGCGGACTGCGGGTGCGCTGCTCGGGGTGCTCGTCCTGACGCCCCGCGACGCACCGGGCGCGGAACCCCTGGACCCCGTGACGCTCGCCGCGGCGGGGCAGGTCGCGGCCCTCGCGCTCGCGCGGGCGCACATGCACGAGCAGAGCGTCTCGGTCGCGTCGGAGCTGCAGCGCGCGATGCTCGCGGACGGGATCGTGCACGACCCGCGCGTCGAGGTCCTCGCACGCTACCGACCGGGTGTCGACGACCTCCAGGTCGGTGGCGACTGGTACGACACGTTCCGCGTCACGCCCGACGTCCTGGCGCTCACGGTGGGAGACGTCGTCGGTCGCGGGCTCGGAGCGGCGACCGCGATGGGCCAGCTCCGCACCGCCGCTCGCGCGGCCGCGGACGCGGAGCTGGGACCGGTGCAGGTCGTCGAGCGGCTCGACCGGTTCGTCGACCGCACGGGCACCGGCTTCATGACGAGCCTCGTGTACGCGGAGCTGGACCTGGTCGAGGGGATCCTGCGGTACTCGTGCGCCGGTCACCTGCCCCCGCTGCACGTGGGGCCCGACGGTGACGCGACCTTCCTGTGGAAGGCGCGGTCGACCCCGCTCGGCGTGCGTGCCCCGACCCCGCGGACGGCGGACACGCTGCGCCTGGTGCCCGGCGACCTCGTCGTGCTCTACACCGACGGCGTGGTCGAGCGGCGTGACCGCTCGCTCGAGAGCGGGCTGGACGAGCTCGCGGAGATCGTCACGAACGCGTTCGCCGCCGGCCTGACCGGCGACGAGGTCCTGGCCGCTCTCGTCGCCCGGGCTCCTGAGCACGACGACGCGTGCCTCCTCGCGGTGCGCTGGCTCGGCCCCGGTACGGGCACGGCGGTCGCGGGCTCAGCGGACGAAGTACGGCCCGTCTGACGGCTCGGCGAGCCAGTCCGTCGCGTGCCCGAGGCGCTGGACCGACGAGCGGGCGACGTCGGCCGGGAGCGCGTCCGGGGCGAACCACCCGACGGCGAGCGACTCGTCGTCGGCGACGTGCGCGGCGGCGGCAGCCGCGGGGGAGACCGGGCGGCACACGAACGCGAGGTCGAGGTACTGGGACCGGTCCCCGTTCGGGTACTCGACCGGTTCCGTCACCGTCACGGAGACGAGCGCCTCGACGACGACCTCGACCCCCGTCTCCTCGAGCACCTCGCGCGCCAGCCCGACCGCCGGGTCCTCGCCGGGCTCGAGGATCCCGCTGATCACGGCCCACTGCCCGCTGTCCGCGCGCTGCCCCAGCAGGACCCGTCCGTCGTCGTCGACGACGACCGCCGACACCCCCGGCATCCACAGGAGGTCGGTCCCGACACGGGACCGGAGGGCGGTGACGAACTCGGGGATCGGCATGACCCGAGCCTAGGACGTCCCCGCGCCGCGACCACCACGCGAGACGGCCCGTCCGCCCCTCGGAGGCCCCGTGCTATCGTCCCTTCGTGACTTCTCAGTGGTATTGGCGCTTTACGCAGGCTCCCGGTGGGGCCGTGCGGGCGTTCGCCTGACCACAGATCACACCACCCGGAGCCAGCACAGGGCCTTGGACGCGGACCGCGTCCGGGCCCTTCGTCGTCCAGACGGGCCGCTCCGGGGATCACGGGCGGCAGCAGGCCGGTGCGGCTCCGTCTCGGCGGCGGTCCCCACCTTCCGCAGCACGACACCAGGAGCCTCCCGTGACCAGCACGACCGCCCAGCCCGCGAACGTCGGCCTCGATGCCGATACCGTCGACCCCGTGGACAGCCCCGAGCTGCAGGCCCGCACGAGCGACCTGCGCGTCCGCGCGCTCGACGCGCTCCCCGCACCGCGGGCCCTGCTCGCCGACCTGCCGCTCGGCGCGACGCGGGGAGACCTCGTCACGACGTCGCGCCGCGAGGTCCGCGACGTGCTCGCCGGCGACGACGACCGCCTCCTCGTGATCGTCGGGCCGTGCTCGGTGCACGACCCGGAGGCGGCGCTCGACTACGCGGGCCGTCTCGGCGCGATCGCGCGTGACCTGTCCGACGACCTCATGGTCGTCATGCGCGTGTACTTCGAGAAGCCGCGCACGACGGTCGGGTGGAAGGGACTCATCAACGACCCGCACCTCGACGGCTCCCACGACGTGCACCACGGGCTGCGCCTCGCGCGCGAGGTGCTCCTGGGAGTGCTCGACGCAGGCGTCCCGGCGGCGTGCGAGTTCCTCGAGCCGACGAGCCCGCAGTACATCGCCGACGCCGTCTCGTGGGGCGCGATCGGTGCGCGCAACGTCGAGTCGCAGGTGCACCGCCAGCTCGCGTCAGGCCTGTCGATGCCGATCGGTTTCAAGAACGGGATGGACGGCGACGTCCAGATCGCCGTCGACGGCTGCATCACGGCCGCGAGCGAGCACACGTTCTTCGGCATGGACTCGCTCGGCCGTGCGGCCGCGGTCGAGACGGCCGGGAACCCGGACTGCCACGTCATCCTGCGCGGCGCTCGCAGCGGTCCGAACTACGGTGCCGACGACGTCGCGGCGGCCCTCGCGGTCGCCCGCGCCTCGGGCCTCGGCGGGCTCACGGAGCACGGTCTCGTCGTCGACGCGTCGCACGGCAACTCGGGCAAGAGCCACGTGCGCCAGGCGGAGGTCGTGCGCGAGGTCGCCGGCCGTCTGGCCGAGGGGGAGCAGGGCATCACGGGGCTGATGATGGAGAGCTTCCTCGTGGCGGGCGCGCAGAAGCCGGCGCCGTCGGGACTCGTGTACGGGCAGTCGGTCACCGACGCGTGCATCGACTGGGACACGACGGCGGACCTCCTGCGCGAGCTCGCGGGCGCCGTCCGCGCGCGGCGCGAGGTCTGACGCGACCTCGACCCATCCGGGAGCCGTTCCGCGCCGAACCCAGGTCGTCCCGGGAGGTCCGGGACCGTGCACGCGTGAGGGGACCAGTGCTGGGGCAGACTGTCCGGGTGCCACCCTCCGTGACGACGAGCTCGTCGGGTGCCGTCGACGCCGCGCTGTCCGCGTGCGCCGGCGGCGACCCCGACGCGTTCGCGCCCGTGTACGACGCGCTCGCGCCCGTCGCGTACGGCACCTGCCTGGGTGTCCTGCGCGACCCGGACCACGCGGCGGAGGTGATGCAGGAGGTGATGGTCGAGGTGTGGCAGACGGCGACGCGGTTCGACGCCTCGCGCGGCTCCGCGCGCACGTGGGTCGCGACCCTCGCGCGCCGCCGCGCGGTCGACCGGGTGCGCGCCGAGCAGTCGCGGCGCGACCGCGACCAGCGCGACCTCGACTCGACGATGGCGACCGTGTCGCGGGACGTCGTCGCGGACGACGTCGAGCGCCTTCTCGAGGGGGCGGCGGTGCGCCGCTGCCTCGAGTCGCTCACCGCGACGCAGCGCGAGGCCGTGGTCGACGCGTACTACGGCGGGTTCACCTACCGCGAGGTGGCCGAGCGTCTGGACGCCGCGCTGCCGACCGTGAAGTCCCGCATCCGGGACGGCCTGATCCGTCTGCGCGACTGCCTGGGGGTGCGCCGTGGCTGACGAGACCTACGGACCGGGCGGTGCCGGGACAGACGGCGCCGGGACAGACGGCGCCGGGCCGGGCGGCGCCGGGCCGGGCGGCGTCGGGGCCGGCGGTGGCGACGACGGCCGCCTCCGCGGCGACGCCTGGGACCTCCTGCCCGCGTACGCGCTCGACGCCGTGGACGACCTGGAGCGACGGTCCGTCGAACGGCTCCTCGCCGCCGACCCCGCGGCGCGGCGGGCGCTCGACGAGTACCGCGACGTCGTCGCGGCGTTCGCCGTCGAGCAGGCACCGCCCGCGTCCGCGCGCGACGCGGTGCTCGCGCGGGTCGCGACCACGCCGCAGGCCGAGCACGCCTCCTCCAGCGACCCCACGCCGTCGTCCACCGGCCAGGGGGCCGCTCCCGAGCGCCCGGCCGCACCAGGCGGCGGGCCGGCGGCCGCGCGCGCCCGTGTGCGCTGGGGCCTGGTCGCGGCGGCGGCTGCGGCGGTCGTCGCGGTCGCGGTGCCGACGACGGTCGCCGTGCGCGCCACGCAGGAGCAGTCGCGCCTGCAGGCGCAGGCGGACATCGTCACGCAGATGCTCGCCGACCCGTCCGCAACCATCGTGCGCGGCGAGGTCGCGGGCGGTGGCGAGGCGTCGGTCCTCGTGGCGGGCGACGACTACCTCTTCCGGGCGTCGGAGCTGCCCGGGGCGGGCGACGACCAGGACTACCAGCTCTGGGTGGTCGGCGACGACGGCGGCGTCACGTCGGCGGGCGTCCTCGCCGAGCGGGACGGAACCGTCCAGCAGATCGTGCAGGACGCCCCGGGGGTCGGCGTGGCTGTCACGGTCGAGCCGGAGGGCGGCTCGGAGCAGCCGACGACCGACCCGATCGTCGCGCTCGTCACCTGACGGACCCGCGCGTCAGGAGAGCGCGGCGAGCGCTGCCTCGAGACGTCGGGCCTCGACGTCGCGCGCGATCGCCTGGCCGAGGAGCGCGCGCAGCACGACCCCGACCAGTGCGACACCGCCGACGACGAGCGCCGCCCCGCCCACGAGCAGCACGACGCCCGGCGCGACCGCCTCGCCGGGGGCCAGGACGACGCCGAGGCAGAAGATCAGCACGGAGATCGCGGCGGTGGAACCGATGGCGAGGTCGACCCAGGGGAACGCCGCACGGTCCAGGAGGGTTCGCCGCCGGGACATCGTCACGAGCCGCCACACGCTCACGGCTCCCACCTGGAGGGCGAGGAGCCCGAGGACCAGCAGGGCGACGACCGACACCTGCGTCCAGGACGGGGCGCCGGCGAGGTCGGCCCACAGCAGCGGGGCCATGAACACCTGGACGAACAGCGCGCCGGCGACGGCGAGCGCGAGAACGATCTGCAGCGGGAGGACGGTCAGGGTGCGCATAAGAGCTCCTTCGACGTGGGGGAGGGACGGCAGGTCGAGGACCGAACGTGCCGCGGTGGGGCGGAGGCGGGAGAGCGCGCGCAGCCGGTCGACGGCGAGACCGACCGCGAGCCCTGTCGCGACGCCGAGGGCGACGCCCACGAGCGGGTGGTGGCCCGCGAGCACGCGCCCGGCACCCGCCCCGAGGGCGGTCGTGCTCGTGGCCCACAGCACCGACGCGAGGGCCGAGAGTGCGCTGAACCGCAGGCGGGGGTAGCCGGTCGCGCCCGCAGCGAGGGTGACGGCGACGCGACCGCCGGGGACGAAGCGACCAGTGAGCACCAGTGCGGCACCGCGGCGCGCGAGCACGTCCCCCGCCCGGCCGATCACGGCCTGCGCCGTGCGCGACCGGCCGCGCCGTCCGGTCGGCACGGGGACGCGCCGCCCGACGGAGAAGGCGACCTGGTCGCCGCAGAAGGCTCCGACGGCGGCGACGCCGGCGACCAGCCCGAGCGTGCGACCGTCATCGGCGAGCGCCGCGAGCGTGACGACGGCGGTCTCGCTCGGCACGAGGGGGAGGACACCGTCGAGCGTCGTGGCGGCGTAGAGCGCGACGAGCGCCCACGGCTCTGCCGTGACCGCCTCCACCCACCCGGGTTCCAGCAACTCCGCACCTCCTCGCGCCACCGGACGACAAATACCTCGCACTGCTAGGTGTGAAGCCTAGCAGTGCGAGGTATGAGAGGGAGGTGCGACGGACGGGTCACATGGTCGGCATGAGCACCGAGTCGACGAGGTAGACGGTGGCGTTCTGCGTCATGACGCCACCGCAGACGACCTTGGCGTCGTTGACCATGAGCTCGTCGCCCTCGCCCGTGACCTCGACCGTGCCGCCCTGGACCGTCGTCTGCTCGCCCACGACCTGGTCGGGCGTCAGCTGCCCGGGCACCACGTGATAGGTGAGGATCGACGTCAGCATGTCGGAGTCGGTCTTGAGCGTCTCGAGGGTCGCGGCGTCGATCTTCGCGAACGCGTCGTCGACGGGGGCGAACACCGTGAACTCGTCGCCGTTGAGCGTGTCGACCAGGTCGACCTCGGGGTTGAGCTCGCCGGACACGGCGGAGACGAGCGTCGTGAGCAGCGGGTTGTTCGACGCGGCGACGGCGACCGGGTCGGTCGACATGCCGGTGATCGAGCCGGCGCCGTCGGGCACCTGCTCGGCGTAAGCCTCGCAGCCCGCGCCGACGAGGTTCGCGGCGGGGTCCATCGCCATGTCGTCGGACGTCTCGGTGTCCTCGGCCATGTCCTCGGACTCGGTGGACTCGTCCGTCATGGTGTCCTCGCTCGACTGCGACTCGGTCGTCTCCGAGCCGGAGCCCGAGTCCGAGCTGCAGGCGGACAGGCCGAGGACGGCGAGCGTGGCGATGCCGGCCACGGCGTACGACGTGCGGGTTCGAGCGTTCATCGGTCTCTCCTCGGGTCGTGCCCCGCGGTCTGCGGGGCGTCTCGAGGGGTGTTCGGAGCCCTCGGCCGACCGGATGGGTCCGATTCTCGAACCCATCCGGACGAGGCGGCGTGCCGAACACCCGGCATGGAGACGCTGATCGTCATCGGACTGCTCGGGGGCCTCATCACGGGCATCTCGCCGTGCATCCTGCCCATGCTCCCCGTGATCTTCTTCGCGGGCGGCGTGCAGGGTGCGCGGCGGGACGGCCCCACCGGTACGGGGGAGCTGCCCGACGGCGCGGTCTCCCCCGCGCTCTTCGCCGGCCTCCCGCAGGCGGTCACCGTCGGTGGCCGTGGTGCTGGACCGCGCGCGACCGGCGCGACCGGCGCGACCGGCGCGACCGGCGCGGCCGGGGCGGGCGGCACGACGCGGACGGTTACGGCTCAGTCGACCGGTGGGCTCGTCACCCTCGACCTCGCGTCCGACGACGCGGGCAGCGCGGCCTCGCCCGGTGCGCGGGCGGCGTCGGCGCGCGGGGTGCCCAGGTCGTGGCGTCCGTACCTCGTCATCGCGGGCCTCGTGCTGAGCTTCAGCGTCTTCACCCTGCTGGGCTCCCTGCTCCTCACGGCGCTCGGGCTCCCGCAGGACCTCCTCCGGTGGGCGGGCATCGTGCTGCTCGCCCTTCTTGGTGTCGGCATGATCGTCCCCCGCGTCGAGGAGGTGCTCGAGCGCCCGTTCCAGCGCATCGCCGCGCTCGGCGCGCGGCGCGGGGCCGCCCGGCAGGACCGCGGCGCGTTCGTCCTCGGCCTGGGTCTCGGCGTGCTCTACGTCCCGTGCGCCGGTCCGGTCCTCGCGGCGATCACGGTCGCCGGGGCGACGGGCAACATCGGTCCCGGAACGGTCGCCCTCACGGTGTCGTTCGCCGTCGGCGCCGCGATCCCGCTCCTCGTCTTCGCGCTCGCGGGCCGTCGCGTCGCCGAGCGGGTCAAGGGCTTCCAACAGCACACGCGCGGCATCCGCGTCACGGGCGGCGTCGTGATGATCGCGCTCGCCGGGGCGCTCGCCCTGAACCTGCCCGCAGCGCTGCAGCGGGCGCTGCCCGACTACACGGGAGCGCTCCAGCAGCAGGTCGACGAGAACGAGACCGTGCGCGAGGCGCTCGACCTCGGTGGGCTCGTCACCGACGAGAACCGCGAGCTGTCGAACTGCTCGAACGGCGCCCCCGAGCTCGAGGACTGCGGCCCCGCGCCGGAGATCCGTGGCATCGACACGTGGCTCAACACGCCGGACGGCGAGGCGCTCGCGCTCGACGAGCTGCGCGGGAAGGTCGTGCTCGTCGACTTCTGGACCTACTCGTGCATCAACTGCCAGCGCGCGATCCCCCACGTCAACGCGTGGTACGAGCGGTACCGGGACGTGGGCGAGGGGTTCGAGGTCATCGGCGTGCACACGCCGGAGTTCGCGTTCGAGCGCGAGACGCGCAACGTCGTCGCGGGCGCGGAGGACCTCGGTGTCACGTATCCGGTCGCCCAGGACAACTCGTACGCGACGTGGACCGCGTACCGGAACCGCTACTGGCCGGCGCAGTACCTCGTCGACGCCGACGGGACCGTGCGGCACATCCGCTTCGGCGAGGGCGGGTACGAGGAGACGGAGAACCTCGTCCGCGAGCTCCTCGCCGACGCCAACCCGGGCGTCGAGCTGCCCGAGCCCACGTCCGTCGGCGACTCCACGCCGCAGGACGAGACGACGCCCGAGACGTACTTCTCCATCAAGCGCGTCGTGAACTACTCCGGCGCACCGCGGTACGCCGCGGGCGAGCAGGACTTCTCGCTCACGGACGACCAGCCGCAGGACACGTTCTCGCTCGGCGGTACGTGGGACGTCGACTTCCAGGGCGCCACGGCGGTGTCCGACGGCGCGCAGGTCCGCCTCGCGTACCGGTCGAACGACGTGTTCGCCGTCCTGGGCGGCGAAGGCACCGTCACGGCGCGCGTGACGACGGACGGGAAGACGACGGAGCGCGAGATCGACGTGTCGGGGAACCCGACGCTCTACCCCGTGCTCGAGGGCAACGGGCCGAGCGAGGGCCTCGTGGAGCTCGACGTCCCCGCGGGCGTCCAGGTGTTCACCGCGACCTTCGGCTGAGCCGGCCGGTCCCCGGACCGGCCCATGACCGGGCGCGCGGCGGCTGATGTCGAGAACAGGCGTACGGCCGCCGCGCGTCCTCCCTCGCTGCCCGACGGGCCGAGGCTTCCGGGACGGCGCGTCCCGTGTCCCGGACGAGGCAGTACAGTCCGCTCACCCGCTGTGACATCGCTGGAGATGCGCTGTGCCGGCGTCGCTGCCGCGGGCCCCGCGCCGAGCACGGCGCGGGACGACGGTGTCGGACGGGAGAACGATGAGCGGACGGGTGTGGCGACGGGTGACGGCGGTGGTCGTCGGAGCGGC
The DNA here is from genome assembly GCF_059159985.1 of Cellulosimicrobium sp. BMG9.23. Classification (NCBI taxonomy): domain Bacteria; kingdom Bacillati; phylum Actinomycetota; class Actinomycetes; order Micrococcales; family Promicromonosporaceae; genus Cellulosimicrobium; species Cellulosimicrobium sp. BMG9.23. The sequence continues at coordinate 87,007 of NZ_JBZGBZ010000005.1, read as the reverse complement.
GTTGCTGGCGGGAGGGCTCGCCGGGACGGCCTCGGCGGCGACGTCGGACCGGGGGTCCGAGGCGAACCAGGCCGAGGCGGACGTGGTGGACGTGGTCGACGTGGTGACCGTCGGGGGTGCGGCGACCCCGCGGACCGTGATCCGGTCCGCAGCGCCGGCGTCCACCGCGGGCTTCGCGTTCCGTGGGCCGCGCGTGATCGGTGGGTGCAGCGCCGGTGCCCTGTGCCAGGCGCTGGGTGAGACCCGGGTCGCGTGGGACTTCTCGTCCGGACTGACGGAGGCCGCGGTCGAGGGCAACCGGATCGTGCGGGCGACGCTCGAGGGCACGGCCAGGCAGGGCGCGGCCTGCCGCACGGCGCCGGTCACGGTGCACGCGGTCAGCGGGGTCGACGCCTCGACCAGCTGGTCCGCGCACGCGCCGACCTGGGGCGACGCCGTCACGGGCGCCGTGGCCGAAGGGCGGTGCGACCGGTGGAGAGCGGTCACGTGGGACGTGACGGACGCGGTCCGACAGGGCCTGGACGACAGTCTCGCGGTCGCGCTCGGGCTCTCGGTGCCGGCCGGGAGCGGCTCCGCGCTGGTCGGGCCCCAGGCCTCGCTGCGCGTCGAGATCGGCCCGCCTCCGGGCCCGGCCGCGATCGCGCGGGGGACGAGCGATCCGTCCGCCCCGTGCGTGGTGGGGGACGACCGTCCGTCGATCCGCTCGGCGACGCCGCGGCTCGTGGCGGACGTCGAAGGCGTGGGCAACCTCCGTGCGCGCTTCGCGGTGTCGGACGTCGAGGACGGGGTCGAGCTCTGGTCCGCGGAGACCACGCCGACAGCAGCGGGCAGCCGGGTCGGCGTCAGGGTCCCGGCCGATGTCCTCGTCGAGGGTCGCGCCTACGCGTGGGAGGTCCGGGCAGCGACACCCACCGGGCCGTGGAGCGACCCGACGTCGTGCGAGCTCGTCCCGGATCTCACGCCGCCGGTCGTCACGCCCGTCGCCACGCCCGTCGAGGGTGAGCCGGCCGTCTACCGCGAGGGCGTCACCTCGGGCGGTGTGGGCATCCCGGGAGCCTTCGTCCTGTCGTCCGACGAGGCCGACGTGACGATCGCGTACTCGTTCACCAGCCCCGACGCCCTGGTGAACACCGTCGCCCCGGGTGGCCGGATCGACTTCGCCCCGTCGGCCAACGGTCCCCACACCCTGTACATGCGGGCCGTGGACAGCGCGGGCTGGGTCGGCCCGACGGGGGCGTACTCCTTCCAGGTCGCCAGGACCTCACCGATGCGCTGGTCGTTCGATGAAGGAGCGGGACTCGAGGCCCGGAACGCCGCAGGAACCGGCACGCTCACGCTGAGCGGACCGGACCTGTGGGGCGACGGCCTGCACGCCGACTTCGGGGCCGATCCCGCCGACCGCGCGCTCGTCCTCCGGGACGGCGAGTCGGCCGCGTGGTCGCAGGTTCCCCTCGTCCCGACCGACAGGAGCTACTCGGTCAGTGCCACGGTTCGCGCAGACGACGCCGGGATGACCCGGGTCGCCGTGAGCCAGGCCGGTGCGCGCACCAGCGCGTTCGCGCTCGGTCAGCGCGAGGACGCGGCGTGCAGCACGCCGTCGGGCTCGTGCTGGGCGTTCTGGACCGCCGGGTCCGACGTCGCCGACCCTGAGCTGGCGGTCGCGCTCTCGGGCGTCGAGGTCCGGCCCGGCTCGTGGGTCCGCCTCACCGGGATCCACGACGCGCGGACCCAGGAGAACCGGCTGTACGTGTGTGAGCTCGGCACCGTCGACGAGCCGGGCTTCGACGGCGTCCGGCTTGCCGCGACGGCGTCGTCGACAGGGACGGGGTGGGCTACGAGCGGCCCGCTTCAGCTGGGCCGCAGCGGGGTCGCCGGCGCCTGGAGCGACCCGTGGGAGGGCACGGTCGACCGGCTCTCGATTGCGGACGGGATCCTTTCGGAGAGCGACATGTTTCGCGAGTGCTACTCCTGAGCGCCAGGTATCCGCGGGAGGGCGGTCGGCCCTGACCGGCCGCGGCCGGCGGGCGCGCCGCTGACGAGGATCCCGCCCGGTGGGCTCACGGCTCACCGGGCGGGACCCACGTCGTCCACGGGGTGACGGTGGCGGTCGCACCGTCGAGCAGGTCGAGCCCGTGCTCGGCGCCGGGGACGTCCGCGAACGGGACGACGCTCTCGGTCGCGCCCGCCACCGGGGCGACGAGCAGGCTCGTCACGAGCGCCGGGCCGTCGGCCGTGGGGCCACCGCGCCAGGAGAGGGTCGACTGTGCGAGGTCGCCCGGCGCGAGCGTGACCGGCGACCCGACGGCGATCGCGTCGGGCTCGACGAGCACGTCCTGCTCGCCGCCGTCCGAGGCGACGAACCGCAGTGCCGGGCTGCCCGCGAGGACGCACGGGGCGTCGTCGTCGTTGCGCGCCGTGACGGCGAGGAAGCGACGCCCGAGCGCGGCGTCGAACCACGCGGCGTCGAGCGTCAGGAGGTCGGTGTCGCACGTCGTCCCGTCGGCAGCGAGGCCGGGCACGGAGCCGCCGACATAGCCGGAGCTGACGCTCGCGGCGCCGTCCGCCGCGGCGCCGTGGACCTGGTAGCCGAGCGGGTCGGCGTCGTACGTCGCCTCGTCGAGCCATCGGGCGACGGGAGCGGGGTCGCCCGAGCCGAACGCGGACAGGAGGGGCGTGCCCGGCAGCACCGGTCGGCGCGCCTCGTAGAGGACGGTGTCGACGCCCGGCTGGGCGGACGTGCCCGCGACGAGGGCGAGCAGCGCGTCGTCGGGCACGGTCGTGCCGTCCGGCCCCAGGGAGAGGTTCACGACGTATCCCGAGGTGCCCATCGCCGTCAGCCCGCGGCCCTCGGTGCGGACCGCCCCCGCCACCGGGACGAGGTCGGCGGGAGCCGCCACCTCGACGGACGCGTACCCCGGTTCGAGCGCGACGCCGCGCACGCCGTCGACCGCGACGAGCCGGACCGCGTACGCCACGGGGTCGTCGCCGAGGAGGTCCGGCAACGGGTCGCCGGTCGTCGGGTCCGTCCCGAGCGTGCCGCGGGCGCCGGTGCCGTCGACGACCAGGACCGTCGCGCCCGAGGCCGAGGTCCCGGACAGACGCAACGACCACTCCGCGCCGCCGCGCGAGGCCGCGAGGATCTCGCGGGCGTCGTCGGCCGTGCGCTGCGCCGCCTCGGGCGCGGGGAGCGGGGTGTCGAGCGTGATCTCCGCGGAGGCGCCGCTGTACCCGTTCAGCCGGGCGTCCGCGACGCCGGGCAGCGCCGCGAGCAGCACCGTGGTGTCCTCGACCCAGCGCGTCGGGTCCTGCTGCTGTGGGACGGGCCCGGTCGACGGCTCGGTCGACGGCTCGGGCGACGTCGCGGTCGGCGAGGTCTCGTCGGCGGTCGACGTGGTGGCCAGGAGCCCCGGCCCGACGAGAGCGGCCGTGACGGCGAGGCCGAGACCGACGAGGCCGGCGACGACGGCGACTGTGCCGCGGGTGCCGCGGGTCTCCTGCGGGGGAGGAGATGCTGCGGCGACGGCGACGGCGACGGCGACGGCATCGGTGCTGGTCGGGGGAGGCGGTGTGCGCTCGTCGTCCACGGCGCCGACGGTACCGGCGACGGCCCGCCGTGGACGAGCCGTCGTCAGGTCTGCGCAGGTCGCGCGCGCACCCTTCACGGGAGGTGGCGTGGGGGAGTTTCAGGGCACGGGCGGACCTCTCGGACACAACGACCAAGATTTCCCATACCAGGATTCACGCACTGCGGCAACACGTGGCATGATCCGGCCATGACAGTGAGGACGGCTGCGGAGCTCGCCGCTGTCGACGACCCCGCGTGGCCGACCCTCGCCCGGATGCTCGGGCGTGCCGGGGTCGACATCGTCCCCGCGCCGGCGTGGTCGCTGGAGGTCCTCTTCCGTCTCCAGGTCACCGTCCGCTCGACCTTGGGAGCGCTCGCACTGCACACCGGGGGAGTCCTCGTCGACGGCGGGTGGCTGCGCATCCTCGGCGGCGGGGGCGCGGGCCTTCCCGACCTCGCGAGCGTCAACGGGTTGGGGGAGCCTGGCGAGGACAGTGCCGTGCCGTCGGTCCTCGTCGTCGCGTACGACGTCCTGGGCGGGACGTTCGCCATCAACGGCGGCGGTCTCGCCGGTCCGCTGGGGAACGTGCACTGGTTCGCGCCCGACGCCCTCGACTGGGTCGACCTCGGCTTCGGGCAGGCCGCGTTCCTCGAGTGGGCCGTGAGCGGCGGGACGGCCGACTTCTACGACCGTCTGCGCTGGCCCGGGTGGTATCACGACATCGGTGCCGTCGGCCTGGACGAAGGGCTGAGCATCTACCCGCCGCTGTGGTCGGAGGAGGGCCGAGACGTCGCGCGCGCCTCCCGGACGGCCGTGCCGCTCGGCGAGCTCGTGAACTGGCACTTCGAGATGGCCGAGCGCATGGCTCCGGTCGACGACGAGATCGACGACCTCCCGGCGGGCGGCTACGCGGGCTGGACCGCGGGCCCGTAGGCGGGCCCTGACCGCGACTCAGGGACACCGCGACATCGCGACGCGCGAAGCACCTGTATACAAGTGCGCAGCCGTGTGTCACGATGGCGACGTGACGACGACGCCCGCTCCCGTCGGCCTCGCGGCCGAGCCGCTCGGCGGTGCCCGACGACAGTCCGGGGCCCGCGCCGTCTACGACCTGCTCCGCACGCGCATCATCGACGGGTCCCTCGCCCCCGGCGAGCGGCTCACCGAACCGGTGCTCTCGGCACAGCTCGGCGTCTCGCGGACACCGGTCCGCGAAGCCCTGCGCCTGCTCCAGGCCGAGGCGCTCGTCGTCGAGCTCCCGACCGGAGGGGTGCGCGTCGCGCCGCTCGACCTCGCCGACGCGCGCCGCGTGTACGAGGTCCGCGCGCGGCTCGAGGGCCTGCTCGCGCGCGACGCGTGCGAACGGGCACGGCCCGACGACGTCGCACGCCTCGAGCGCCTCGTGACCCTCATGGACGCGGTCCGCGACCATGAGGAGGAGGTGCTGCGCGTCGGAGCGCAGTTCCACGGCGAGATCGAGACGCTCGCCGACAACCGCTGGTGCTCCGCCCTCCTGCGCCAGATCCGCGGCCACGTCGACCGGTACCGCACGCTCGCCGCGCGCGGACGCGTGGGCACGACCGACCACGTGGACGAGCACCGCGCCGTCGCCGCCGCCTTCGCCGCCGGCGACCCCGCCGCGGCCGAGGCCGCGATGGTCGCCCACATCGACCGCAGCGCCGCTCTCGCCGAGCACGCGCTGCGCGCCACGACCGACACCACCACCGGTCCGGCCACGGACCACCCCGCCACGACCGACGAGAGCTGAGCCAGCGATGCCGTACACCCACCACCTGCGCGTCTACCCCAGCGCCAAGCCGCTCGACCGCACGGACCAGCTCGCGTGGAAGCTCGCCGAGCTGGCGACCGACCCGGTCGAGGTCACCCCCGAGGTCGCGGACATGGTGATCAACCGTGTCATCGACAACGCCGCGGTCGCGGCCGCGAGCCTGACGCGCAGCCCCGCGGTGGCCGCGCGCGGCCAGGCGCTCGCCCACCCCTACTCCCCGGGGTCGACGGTGTTCGGGTGCGACCTCGCGACCCGCACGAGCCCCGAGTGGGCGGCGTGGGCCAACGGCGTCGCGGTGCGCGAGCTCGACTTCCACGACACGTTCCTCGCCGCCGAGTACTCGCACCCCGGCGACAACATCCCGCCGATCCTCGCGGTCGCTCAGCACGCGGGAGCGGACGGCGCAGCGCTCGTGCGCGGCATCGTCACCGGGTACGAGATCCAGGTCGACCTGGTCCGGGCCATCTCGCTTCACCGGCACAAGATCGACCACGTCGCCCACCTCGGCCCGTCCGCCGCGGCGGGGATCGGGACCATGCTCGGCCTGGACACCACCACGATCTTCCAGGCGATCGGCCAGGCCCTGCACACGACGACGGCCACGCGGCAGTCGCGCAAGGGCCAGATCTCGACGTGGAAGGCGCACGCGCCCGCGTTCGCCGGCAAGGTCGCGGTCGAGGCCGTGGACCGCGCGATGCGCGGCCAGACGTCGCCCGAGCCGATCTACGAGGGCGAGGACGGCGTGGTCGCGTGGCTGCTCGACGGGCCCGACGCGGCGTACGACGTCGTGCTGCCCTCGCCGGGCGAGCCGCGGACGGCGATCCTCGACACGTACACGAAGGAGCACTCCGCGGAGTACCAGTCCCAGGCGCTCATCGACCTCGCGCGGGCGCTGCACGACGAGCACCCGTGGCTCGCCGACCCTGCGAACGTCGCGAGCGTCGTCATCCACACGAGCCACCACACCCACTTCGTCATCGGCTCCGGCGCGAACGACCCGCAGAAGTACGACCCGACCGCGTCGCGCGAGACGCTCGACCACTCGATCCCGTACATCTTCGCCGTCGCGCTCCAGGACGGCGGCTGGCACCACGTCGACTCGTACGCACCCGAGCGGGCTGCGCGCCCGGACACCGTCGAGCTGTGGTCGAAGGTCACCACGGCCGAGGATCCCGAGTGGACGCGCCGCTACCACGCGACCGACCCCGCGGAGAAGGCGTTCGGCGGTCGCGTGGAGATCGAGCTGGCCGACGGTGGCCGCCTCGTCCGGGAGATCGCCGTCGCCGACGCGCACCCCCTCGGCGCACGGCCGTTCGGCCGCGCGCAGTACGTGAAGAAGTTCCGCACGCTCGCCGCCGGTGTCCTCGAAGACGCCGAGATCGAGCGCTTCCTCGACCTTGCCGAGCGGCTCCCGTCGCTCACGGCGGCCGAGGTGCGGGAGCTGACGGTCGTCGGCCGCCCCGGCCTGCTCGACTCCGTGCCCACGCCGAGCGGGCTCTTCGAGCTCGGCCGGCCCGACGCCGCGGCCTCGGGCGAGGACGGACCGTCACCCGAGGTCCAGGGCGAGGGATTCACGATGCACGACGCGCCCGAGGCCACGGCACGCCCGGGTGCACCCGGCGAGCCCGCGACGTCGGGCACCGAGACGACCGACGCAGGAGGCGAGTGATGCTGTACAGCCAGGTGACGCCGTCGGACAAGCGGCAGGCGTTCCGCGCGGCGCTCGCGGAGGCCCGGAGCGCGGGGGAGCCGCTGCGGCTCCCCGGTGCGTTCAACCCGCTCTCGGCGCGGCTGATCCAGGACAAGGGCTTCGAGGGGGTCTACGTCTCCGGGGCCGTCCTGTCCGCCGACCTCGGGCTGCCCGACATCGGTCTCACGACGCTCACCGAGGTCGCGGGACGCTCGCAGCAGATCGTGCGCGTCACCGACCTGCCGGCGCTCGTCGACGCCGACACGGGCTTCGGCGAGCCGATGAACGTGGCTCGCACGGTCCAGACCCTGGAGGACGCCGGGGTCGCGGGCGCGCACGTCGAGGACCAGGTGAACCCCAAGCGGTGCGGCCACCTCGACGGCAAGGAGGTCGTGGGGCTCGACGAGGCGGCGAAGCGTGTGCGGGCCGCCGTCGACGCGCGGCGCGACCCCGGCTTCCTCGTCATGGCGCGCACCGACGTGCGCGGGACGGTCCCGGGGGACGCCGGGCTGCGCGTCGCGATCGACCGCGCGAAGGCGCTCGTGGACGCCGGGGCGGACGCGATCTTCCCCGAGGCCATGAAGGACCTCGGGGAGTTCGAGGCGGTCGCGTCGGCCGTGGACGTGCCGGTGCTCGCCAACATGACGGAGTTCGGCAAGTCCGAGCTCTTCACGCGGCGCGAGCTCGGTGACGCGGGCGTCGCGCTGATCATCTACCCGGTGACGCTCCTGCGGGTCGCGATGGGCGCGGCCGAGCGCGCGCTCGACGAGATCGCCGGGACCGGGACCCAGGCCGGCCAGGTCGAGGGCATGCAGACGCGCGCGCGCCTCTACGAGCTCCTCGACTACGCCGCCTACAACCAGTTCGACGAGGGCATCTTCACCTACCGACCCTGACGACCACCCGAGCTGCACCACGAAGGAGTGAGCGCATGAGCACCCCCGCCAGCACCACCCCCGTCGACGGGCCCGAGATCCGCAAGGGCCTCGCCGGCGTCGTCGTCGACGTCACGGCCGTCTCGAAGGTCAACCCCGAGACGAACTCGCTGCTGTACCGGGGCTACCCCGTGCAGGACCTCGCCGCGCGCCGCTCCTTCGAGGAGGTCGCGTACCTCCTGTGGCACGGCGAGCTCCCGACGCCCGAGCAGCTCGCCGAGCAGACCGCCGTCGAGCGGGCGCACCGCGCCCTGCCGGGGAACGTGCGCAACGCGGTCCTCGAGCTGCCGACGACGTGCCACCCCATGGACGTGTGCCGCACCGCGGTGTCGCAGCTCGGGGCGCACGACCCCGACGCCGAGAACTCCTCGTCCGAGGCCGAGCAGGCCAAGGCGCTGCGCCTGTGGGCGGCACTGCCCGCGGTCGTGGCTCTGGACCAGCGCCGGCGCCGCGGGCTGCAGATCGTCGAGCCGCGGGACGACCTCGGCTACGCCGAGAACTTCCTGTGGATGACGTTCGGCGAGGAGCCCGACCCCGCCGTGGTGCACGCGTTCGAGGTGTCGATGGTGCTGTACGCCGAGCACTCGTTCAACGCCTCGACGTTCACGGCGCGCGTCATCACGTCGACGCTCTCCGACCTGCACTCCGCCGTCACCGGCGCGATCGGCGCGCTCAAAGGCCCGCTGCACGGCGGCGCGAACGAGGCCGTCATGGCGACGTTCGCCGAGATCGGTACTGCCGACCGCGCCGACGCGTGGCTCGACGACGCCCTCGCGAGCAAGCGCAAGATCATGGGGTTCGGGCACCGCGTCTACAAGCACGGCGACTCGCGCGTGCCGACCATGCGCGCGACGCTCGACGCGCTCGTCGAGCACTACGACCGCCCGGACCTCCTCGAGCTCTACACCGCGCTGGAGTCCGCCATGACCGAGCGCAAGAACATCCTCCCCAACCTCGACTACCCGGCCGGCCCGGCGTACCACCTCATGGGCTTCGATACCCCGATGTTCACGCCGCTGTTCGTCGCGTCGCGCGTCGTCGGCTGGACCGCGCACGTCATGGAGCAGCGCGCCGCGAACGCGCTCATCCGACCGCTCAGCGAGTACGTCGGCGAGCCGCAGCGCGACGTGCCCTGAGGCGACGCCCGGTAGCGTGACCGACGGCGCGTGGTCGCCTCGGGTGTCGGGGTGGGCGGGGGCGCCGCGTCTACCATCCGCCGCTCGTTCCTCGCGGCTCCCGCCAGACCCACCACGACGCGGCGCCCCCACCCACCCCTCCTGGTGCCGTCTCGCCCTGGTCTGCGCTCGCCACGGGCGAGACGATCCCGCGAAGTAGAACGTCCGGTCGCGAGGTAGAGCTCGCCGAGTTCTACCTCGCGACCTGCGGTTCTATCTGGGCGACCTGGCCTCTCCGTGGTCGACCCACGGTTCATTCTCGGGCGCTGCCCGTGGTGAGGTGATGGGTGAGCGGGTGGGGCGGCGTCGGATGCGAAGGGCGTAAGAGCCGCGCTCGAGAACCTCCGGCCGGACGACCACGGTGACGGCGCGGCAGCCCGAGCACCGGCGTCGTCCCACCCGCGGTCGCGACCCGACCGATCCGACCGCACCGGCGCGGACGTCAGCCGACGAACGACTCCAGCTCGGCGCGGTCGACCGGGCCGTCGCGGTGGATCAGGGCCTTGACGTCGTCCATGCGGTCCCACACGTTGACGGCCATGCCGGCCTCGACGCGGCCGTCCTTGACCCAGAACGCCACGAGCTCGCGGTCGGCGACGGAGCCGCTCACGACGAGCTCGTCGTAGGCGTCCGGGCCCGCGACGAAGCCGAGGTACTCCATCCCGACGTCGTACTGGTCGGAGAAGAAGTACGGGAGGCCGGGGTAGGGGTCCGTCGCGCCGAGCATCGCGCGCGCGGCGTGCGGACCCTGGTTGAGAGCCGTCGCCCAGTGCTCGACCCGGATCGACCGGCCGTACCGGGCGTACGGCACGCTCGCGACGTCTCCGGCGACGAACACGTCCGGGTCGGTCGTCTGCAGGGTCGCGGAGGCGACGACGCCGCCCGTCGCCGAGTCGATCGCGAGGCCGGCGGCCTCCGCGAGGCCGACGTTGGGCACCGCGCCGACGGCGACGAGCACCACGTCGGCGTCGACGTGCGTCCCGTCGGCGAGCGCGACGCCGGTCACGGCGCCCTCGCTGCCCGTGATCGCCGACGCCTCGGCGCGCCGGTGCAGGTGCACCCCGTGCTCGGTGTGGAGCTGCCCGTAGAGCTCGCCCATCTCGGGCCCGAGCACCCGGTCGAGCGGGTGCGCCCCGAGCCCGACGACGCTGACGTCCATCCCCGTCGAGCGCGCTGAGGCCGCGACCTCCAGCCCGATCCACCCGTCGCCGACGATCGCGAGCCGGCCGGCGCCCTCGCGCGCGGACGCCTCGAACGTCGCGGCGAGCCGCTCGCTGTCCTCGAGCGTGCGCAGCTCGTGGACGCCGTCGAGGTCGATGCCGAGCACGGGAAGGCGCCGGGGTTCGGAGCCCGTGGCGAGGAGCAGCGTGCCGTAGGGCATCGTGCGGCCGTCGGCGAGGGTCACGGTCCGCGCCGCCACGTCGACGGCCGTCGCGCTCGCACCGGTGAGCAGCTCGACGTCGTGCTCGGCGTACCAGGACTCGGCGAGCGGGAAGACGGAGTCGCGCTCGACCTCGCCGCGCAGGTAGTCCTTCGAGAGCGGAGGACGCTCGTAGGGTCGGTGCCGCTCACGCGCCACGACGCGCACCTCGCCGTCGAACCCCTCGTCGCGCAGCGTCTCGACGGCCTTGGCGGCGGCGAGACCACCCCCGACGACGACGATCGTCCCTGCAGCCACGATGACCTCCCTCTCGAGGGCTTCCCGGACGCCTTCAGTCTCTCGCGCGCGCCGTCAGGCCGCCCGGCACGCGAGGGTCTCAGGCCACGAGCGCCGTCCGCCACTGGTCGAGGAGGCGCGCGACGGTGCGCGTGTGCTCCCAGGGCATCTCGGGCGCCTCTGTCCGTCCGTCGGCGAGAGCGCGCGACACGGCGTCCGCCTCGGCGGCGAAGGGGTCCACGGTCGGTTCTTCGACGACGCGCTCGCGACCGCCGGCACGCACGACGAAGGACGCCGCCGAGTCGTCCCGGCTGCCGAACGCGTCGTCGAGCCGCAAGACCCCGGCCGGACCCTCGACGACGGCGGACCGCGCCAGGTCCGCGACGACGGAGCACTCGACGTCGGCCGTGATGCCGTCGGCGGCGATCGTCGCCGACGCGTGCTCGTCGACACCCGTCGGGCCGACAGCGCCCGCGATGTCCGTGACGGTGAGCGCGGCGAGGTCCACGCCGGCCGCCGCGGCGATCGCGACGGCGAGCGACACCGGGTAGCCGCCGACGTCGAGGATCGCGCCACCCGCGAGGGCAGGGTCGAACAGCCGTCCCGTCCGCTCCGCGGCCTCGAACCCGAATGCTGAGGTGACGTGGAGCGGGGTGCCGAGCGCGCCGTCGGCGATGGTCGCGTCCAGAGCACGGGCCAAGGGACCGAACCGGTGCTTGTACGCCTCGACGAACGGCACACCGTGCGCGGCCGCGGCGGCGAGGACACGGTCGGTCTCGGCGGCGGTCGGCGCCACGGGCTTCTCGCACAGCACCGCCTTGCCCGCGGCGAGAGCGGCCACGGCGAGGTCCGCGTGCGTCGTGTGCACCGTAGAGACGTAGACCGCGTCCACGTCCTCGCGCGCAAGGATCTCGGCGTAGGTGCCGGTCACCGGGGCGCCGTGAGCGCGGGCGAACGTGGCCGCCCGGTCGGGGTCGCTGCTCGCCACGGCGTGGAGGGTCCCGTGCTCCGAGCGCGGCAGCGCCCGGGCGAACCAGCCGCCGATCTGACCAGGGCCGAGGACCGCCCACCGTGTCGTCCGCATGCGGGGAACGTAGCAGCACACGGATCGCGGGATCTGAACCTGCGCCCTCGTCGTCCCGAAGCGCATCCGATGCTGGGCGTTGCTCTCGGCTCGTCGTGGTTCTGCGGGGTGGTTCCTCGTGCTCAAGCCGTGGCCGATCACGGCACGTTCGCCAGCACCGCCCGAGCGATGGGCGTACTGCCCTGAGTGACTTCGAGTATCCGCTTGCGGATCCGGGGCTCGTGGAGCAGTTCCGCCAGCGTGGCGGCCACGTCCTGGCGTGGGATCTCGTCGTGGGGCTGCGCCGGACCCAGCGATATCGTCCCGATCCCGTCGCGGTCGACGAGCAAGGACGGCCGAAGGATCAGCCAGTCCAGGTCACTCATGCTGACCGTGACGTCGATCAGCTTCTTGACCGCGAAGTAGAACTCCACATCCTCGCCGAGGTCGGACGCGCGCCCGGCCTCGGGAAGGACGGAAACGAGCATGAAGCGACCCACAGCGGCAAGTCGTGCTGCCTCGAGCGCCTTCACCACACCTTCGCCGTCGATGGCGGCCGTGACCTTCCTCGTACCGCCGTTCGACCCGGCGGTGTAGACGAGGACGTCGGCCCCGGTGAGCATGGGGGCCAGCGCGTCAGCAGTGAGGTCCGCGAGCTGAGCCACGTGAGCGTCGACTCCCCGGGCAGCGAGGTCTCTCTGCTGCTCGCCACGACGTACCAGTCCGGCGACGTCGTCACCCCGGTCGATCAGGTTCCGCGCCAGCAGCGTACCGACAGCCCCACTGACGCCAAGGATGAAGACCTTCATCGTTCCGCTCCCGAGCACGCGGAGGCGCTCGCAGCGTGGCCGCTGAGCTCCGTGGCCGGCCGGCGCCGTGCCGGGAGGCGCTCGATCCTCCGGGACGTCGACGGCAGATCTGCTCCGCAGGGGTGGGGGACGCGGGACGGGTGCATGGTGCAAGCCTGGCCGCCGCGGCCTGGACTTCGCGTCGGTAGCAGCCACCTATCGTCGGCGCCACCTGCTCCGGTCCGGTCAGGGAAGACGGAACTCTGTGAGCTGGCGGCGCGAGGTGATGCCGAGCTTGCGGAAGATGTTGCGTAGATGGGCCTCGACGGTCCGTGGGCTGAGGTACAGCTGTGCGCCGACCTCACGGGAGGTCGCTCCGGTGGCCACCAGCCGTGCGACGTGCAGCTCCTGGGCGGTGAGCTCGTCGGTCGGCTGGGCGGTACGTGCTCGTGGGTGCTCGCCCGTGGCGCGGAGCTCACCTGCGGCGCGGGCAGCGAAGGCTTCCGCGCCCATGTCGGTGAGGAGCTCATGGGCGGTGCGGAGCTGGTCGCGGGCGTCTCGGCGGCGGCCCTCACGACGGAGCCATTCGCCGTAGACGAGATGAGTACGGGCCAGGTAACCGCCCGCCCGGCTGTTCCTGAGCTGCCCGATCGCCTCGCGGTACTGGTCCTCTGCCACCGATCCGGTGCTCATGAGCGCCTGTGCGCGCGCCGCCATTCCGAGCGCCCACGGCGTACCGCTGGCACGAGCCCGGGTGCAGAGCTGCTCCATCGCCTCGACCGCGTGCTCCGGCTGACCGGCACGGGCCGCTGACTCGATGAGCTCGGAGTGGGCCAGGTTGCTGTGCGTCAGCTCGTCCGACTGGAACGCCCGCGTCGCGGCGGTCTGAGCCGATGGGTACTCTCCCAGACCGTTGTGGAGCACCGCGAGCGCGTACTGCGCCAGCGAGACCTCGGAGTCGTCCCCACGTCTGGCAGCCACTCGGATGATGGTCGCCCGGATCTCGCCTGTCTCGTGCGCGCGGCCGCGCCAGGCGGCGAGGATGAGCCGGGCGTGGAGCAACGGCACTGCCGTCGTCGAGGCCATGATCGCGGCCTGCTCGTCGGCGAGCCCGGAGGCACGAGCGAGCTCGCCGGAGAGCACCAGCATCACGGACTGGACCAGGAGGGCAGCCGGGAGCGTGGCCAGCGCGCCGGCCTCCCGAGCAAGCCGGACGTGACAGTCTGCCAGGGCGTGGGCCATCTCGTCGTCGAAGATCGCCATCGCGGTCCTGCTGGCCAACCACAGCCAGCGGTGGCTCTCGCGGTCACCCACGGACCCCGGGTGCGGCTCTTCGCGGACGAAGGCGATCAACGCCCGACGCAGCTCCGGCACGCCCGCCTCGTATCCTTGCGTGAAGGTCGTCACGAGGGCATCGAGCAGCAGGTCCGCCGGCTGCGGCACCATGGGCGGTGCCGGGGCGGCCCGGGCGGCCTCGGCCACCTTCCGCACGCCGCCGCGGGAGTCGCCGGTCACGATCGCCGCGTCCAGCGCCTCCAGGTAGGTCTCACGGGCCAGGGGTGCGTTCAGCGGGGTCAGTGTCCTGGCGGCGTCCAGCAGTATCCGCGGCCCCTCGCTACCTCGACTCCGGTGGAAGGCGATCTGGGCGCGGAGCAGCTCGAGGCGGGCGCGTGGGAGAGCGTCCAACGGCCCGGTGGCCGCGACCGCCAGCAGCTCGAGGGCGGCCTCGGTCGCACCGGCCTCGTGCTTGGCGTGCGCTCCTTCCAACGCCCGTCTCGCGCGATCGGCAGGCAGAGGAGACAGCTCGGCCGCGCGCTGCAGGAACGCGGCCGCGGCGGCCACACCCCCGCGGGCGCGCGCCCGCTCCGCCGAGCGCTCCAGCTCTTCGGCGGCTTCCTCATCAGTTCCGAGCACCGCCTGCGCGTGGTGCCAGGCACGACGATCCGGGTCAGACCGCGGGTCGGTCGTCTCGGCCAGCGCGCCGTGGGCGCGGCGACGGTCCGGTGACGTGGCGGCCTGGTAGATGGCAGAGCGCACCAACGGATGACGAAACCGCACCCTGGAGTCGATCTCCAACAGCCCGGCGACCTCTGCCGGCGCGGCCGACTCGCGATCGATCCCCAGACGCGCCGCTGCGCTCCACAGGAGCGCCACGTCGCCCGTCGGCTCGGACGCGGCGACCAGCAGCAGCAGCTGCGTCTGCGCCGGGAGGCTGGCCGACCGGTGTCGGAAGCTCTCCTCCATGCGGCGCGGGACGCTCATCGCGTCGGGCAGCTCGTACCCGCCGGCGAGCTGCATCGGCCGTGCGTTGCTGGGCAGCTCCAGCAGTGCCAGCGGGTTGCCGCCCGCTTCGGCGAGAATCCGTTCTCGCACACCTTCGTCCAGCGGCGTGGGCAACGCAGCACCGAGCAGCGCACGGGCATCGGGCTCGCCGAGCGGCTCCAGCCGTACCTCGGGCAGCCCGGTGAACGGAAGGCGGTCGCCCTCGTCGGAGTCGCGCACCCCGAACACGAGGGCCAACCTTTCGGCCCCCAGCCGCCGGGCCACGAAGGCCAGGACCTGCGCCGACGCCTCATCCAGCCATTGGGCGTCGTCGACGAGACACAGCAGCGGCTCCTCCTCGGCGACCTCGGCCAGCAGGTTGAGGATGGCCAGCCCGACCAGGAACCGGTCTGGCGCGGCGCCGTCGCGGAGGCCGAACGCCACTCCGAGAGCGGCACGCTGCGGCTCGGGCAGCGGGTCGATGCGATCCAGCAGGGGAGCGCACAGCTGGTGCAGCCCAGCGAACGCGAACTGCGTCTCGGACTCGACGCCGACCGAGGACTCCACTCGGAAGGCTGACGCGAGCGCCGTCTGCCGAGCGTGCTCGAGCACGGCCGTCTTCCCGATCCCGGCCTCCCCGCGCACCACGACAGAGCCGCTGTGCCCGGACCGAGCCAGGGAGAGGAGCTTCTCGACCGCTTCACGCTCCGAGCGCCGGCCCACGAGATCCGTCAGGTTGTGCTCCTGTCGAACGCCACCGAGTAGGTAGCCGCCACAGTAACCGTCCCTGACGCGAAGCGGTACGGCTCCGGTCCTCACCTGCGCCACCGACGTTCTCGGTGACGCCAGGCGGTGGAGACCTACGTGGTCGCCACCGACGCGAGGGCCCGGCCGTCGGTGCGAGCCTGATGACGTCGCCGGGACCGGGTATGCGGTCCCGGCGGACCAGCGTCCGTGGGGCGGGCGCCCTGCGTCTCAGACGATCCACCCGACGTCGGAGCCATCCCCGGTCGCACCGACCATGAGAAGGCGAGGAGACCTCATGAGCACGGATCGCGTGCTTGGCGGACGCTATGAGCTCCGCGACGTCCTGGGCCGGGGCGGCATGGCCGTTGTCCACCTGGCTCGTGACAACCGTCTCGAGCGCATGGTCGCGGTCAAGGTGCTCCGCGCAGAGCTGGCCCGTGACCCGCTGCTCCGATCCAGGTTTCGGCAGGAAGCGCAGACGGTCGCTGGTCTCGACCACCCCGGCATCGTCTCCGTCCATGACGTCGGTGAGCACGTCGAAGGTGGCCGGGCGGACGAGCCGAGCGTTCCGTTCATCGTCATGGAGCATGTCGCCGGCCGGTCGCTGCGAGCTCGGCTCCGTGAGGGCGCGCTCGCGCTGGAGGAGTCGGTCGGGCATCAGATGGATGTCCTGTCGGCGCTGGAGTTCAGCCATCGCGCAGGCGTCGTCCACCGCGACATCAAGCCGGCCAACGTCATGGTCACGCCCGACGGCGGGATCAAGGTCGTGGACTTCGGGATCGCGCGCGTCGGTGGCGACTCCGGCATGACCGCAACTCAGACCCACACCTTCCTCGGAACCGCTCAGTACCTCTCTCCCGAACAGGTGCGCGGTGAGATCGCCGACGCCCGGAGCGACCTGTACTCCGCCGGCTGCCTGCTCTACGAGCTGCTCACCGGACGGCCGCCGTTCGTCGGTGACGACCCGGTCGCCATCGCGTACCAGCACGTGCACCAGGCACCCGTGCGAGCCAGCGCCTACCGCTCCGACATCGCACCGGCGCTCGACACGGTGCTCCGTACAGCACTCGCCAAGGACCGCAACGACCGGTTCCAGCACGCTCGATCGTTCGGGGATGCGCTCCAGTCCGCTGCGAAGAGCCTGGTCGGTGCGCACGAGTGCGCCGACCGGTTGCCCGTCTCGACCAGCCGGTGACGCGAAGACGACCACCACACGATCCGCCCGGGCGAACGGTTCGCACCGGGCTCACCACAGGAAGGCAGACCATGGCATACATCAGCGTCGGGACAGAGAACAGCACGCCGATCGAGCTGTACTTCGAGGATCAGGGCACGGGCCAGCCCGTCGTCCTGATCCACGGGTATCCGTTGGACGGACACAGCTGGGAGCACCAGACACGGGAACTCCTGGCCGGCGGGTACCGGGTCATCACCTACGACCGTCGCGGCTTCGGCCGGTCATCGAAGGTCAGCACCGGCTACGACTACGACACCCTCGCTGCCGACCTGAACATCCTGCTGGCGACCCTCGACCTGCGCGACGTCATCCTCGTCGGATTCTCGATGGGGACCGGCGAGCTCGCCCGCTACGTCGCGCAGTACGGCCACGCGCGGGTCGCCAAGCTCGCATTCCTCGCCTCGCTGGAGCCCTTCCTCGTCGCTCGCGACGACAACCCCGAAGGCGTGCCGCAGGAGGTGTTCGACGGCATCGTCGCCCAGGCGACGAGCGACCGCTACGCCTGGTACGCGCAGTTCTTCTCCGACTTCTACAACCTCGACGAGAACCTCGGCTCTCGTATCAGCCAGGAAGCGGTCACCGGCAGCTGGAACATCGCGATCGCCAGCGCCCCGGTGGCGTCCTACGCGGTCGTGTCCTCGTGGATCGAGGACTTTCGTCGTGATGTCGACGCAGTTCGCAGCAGCGGCAAACCGGCACTGATCCTCCACGGCACCGCCGACAGGATCCTGCCCATCGACAGCACGGCCCGTCGCTTCTCTCGGGCACTGCCCGCCGCCCACTACGTGGAGGTCGAGGGTGCCCCGCACGGGCTGCTCTGGACGCACGCCGGCGAGGTCAACGACGCCCTGCGCACCTTCATCGGCTCCGCCCACGGCGAGGACGACAGCGTCACCACCTGACGCACCCACATCGCAAGAACCGAAAGGTCGGACATGACTCCCATCGAGAAACTCATCAGCGACTTCCAGGAGCTCGTCGCCCAGGTGCCCGAGATCGTCCAGCCGTTCATCATCATGCTCGCCGCTGCGATCCCGTTCGCCGAGGGGGAGGTAGGGGCTCTCATCGGTGTCGCCGGTGGTCTGAACCCCATCGTCGCGGCCGTCGCAGCAGCCACGGGGAACTTCCTGAGCGTGCTGCTCGTCGTCGCGGTCACCTCACGCGCCAGGACGGCCGTCGTCGATCGACGATCCAACCTGGTCGGGGTGAGTGCAGGCGCCGGCGTGCGTCCGAGCGCCGTCGGGGAGGCGTCCCAGGAGACGGCGGCCACCAAGCCGGAGTCCAAGGGACGCCGGCGCTTCAACAGATGGCTCGTCCGCTTCGGTGTCCCCGGCGCGAGCATCCTCGGCCCGCTCGCCATCCCGACCCAGATCACCTCGGCGATCCTCGTGGCCGGCGGAACTCCACGCCGCTGGGTCCTGCTCTGGCAGGCCGTCGCCATCGTCATCTGGACGACGATCGCCACCGTCTCGGCCTGGGCCGCGCTCACCTTCGTCGTCGAGGTCTCGTAGGTGATGACCGGCCAGCAGAACGTGTCCCGTCACGGGGAGGCGGAGGCGCCGGAGCTCACAGACATGAAAAGCATGCCCGTCACGGTCGCTCTCGAACGCGCGACACCGATCGACGCCTACACCGTGAGCGTCGCCGCAGCGCGAGTCGGCAGAGCCGACTTCGTCGACCCTGCCGATGGGAGAGCGGATCTTCTTCCATACCGAGATCGACGAGCAGTTCGCGGGGCGTGGTCCCTGCCGATATCGACCTCGTCACGCGCGCTGCTCGGCGCAGTTCATGATGCGGGCGGATGAACGCCTCTGGAGGAGGGTGGATGAGATCGATCGTTCCCGACTATCTGACCGACGTCCTGAGAGACGTGAAGTCGAACATCTCCGGGGAGCTGGCGGGGTACATCCCCGAGCTCGCCGCGGCGGATCCCGGGCGCCTCGGTGCAGTCTTCGCCACGGTCGACGGCGAGGTCCATGGCGCCGGTGACGCCGATGTCGAGTTCACGATCCAATCGATCTCGAAGCCGTTCGCGTACGCGTTGGCC
The DNA here is from genome assembly GCF_059159985.1 of Cellulosimicrobium sp. BMG9.23. Taxonomy (NCBI): domain Bacteria; kingdom Bacillati; phylum Actinomycetota; class Actinomycetes; order Micrococcales; family Promicromonosporaceae; genus Cellulosimicrobium; species Cellulosimicrobium sp. BMG9.23. The sequence goes on along the minus strand of NZ_JBZGBZ010000005.1, from coordinate 68,051 downwards.
CTCTCCGATCGCGGCTTCGACCCGGTGCTCGCCAAGGTCGGGGTCGAGCCGTCCGGGGAGGCGTTCAACGAGATCTCCCTCGAGATCGACACGGGTCGGCCCCGAAATCCGATGATCAACGCAGGCGCGATAACCGTTCACTCGCTCGCCGGTGCGGAGAACCTTGCGCCGACCGAGCGTGTCGAGCGCATCGTCCAGGGGCTGTCGGCGTTCGCCGGCCGTCAGTTGAAGATCGATGAGACGGTCTGCGCATCCGAGATGGGGAACGCGCACCGCAACCTCGCCATCGCGCACATGCTCCGCAGCCACGGGATTCTCACGGAGGACCCGAGGGCCGTGGTCGATGGCTACATCCGCCAGTGCTCGGTGCTCGTCACGGCACGGGATCTGGCCGTGATGGCTGCGACGCTGGCGAACCGTGGCGTGAATCCCTGCTCCCACGAGCAGGTGGTGGACGGCGCCGTGGTGCGTCAGGTCCTGGCCGTCATGGCCACCTGTGGGATGTACGACGCGGCCGGCGACTGGGCGACCCAGGTGGGCATACCCGCCAAGAGCGGCGTGGCCGGGGGCCTGATCGGCGCGCTGCCCGGTCAGCTCGGCGTCGCCACCTTCTCCCCTCGGCTGGATGCACAGGGGAACAGCGTTCGTGGTGTCTCGCTGTTCCAGCGGTTCACGTCCGACATGGGCCTGCATGCGATGGAGGTCGCGCCAGCGGCGCGTGCGGTCGTGCGATCCAACGACGTCCACGGGCTCGGACCGGCCGCGATCCGAGTGCTCCAGGCGCAGGGTGGGATCCGCTTCGCCGGAGCCGAGCGAATCGTTCGCGAGTTCGTGGACACCCCACCTCGAGAACCCAGGGTGGTCCTGGATCTCACGAGGGTCTCCTCGATCGACGACGTGGCGCGGCGCATGCTGCTCGAAGTCGTGCGTCGACTCACGCTGGACGGCCATGAGGTCTATCTCGTCGACCCCGAGCTGATCATCCCCGACCCTGACCCCGGTGATGGCGGTCGGGTGACCGTCATCGGCGACGTCCAAGATGCCATGAGCCCACCGCGCTCGGTGGCAGAGGGCAGCAGCTGCCGCGAGAGGCGCGGCGCGTGAACGCGGACACCGCCTCCAACCCGCTCCGCCGATGCGCAACATCTCCCTGGGGAACAGGACTCGACATGCGAAAGGCCCTCTGGACTCAGCGTTTCCGCTGGCCAGAGGGCCTTTCTGTTGGTCGGGGTGACAGGATTTGAACCTGCGACCTCTTCGTCCCGAACGAAGCGCGCTACCAAGCTGCGCCACACCCCGGTTGCCCACCACGCGTCGTCGGGCACTGCGAACAGTGCTCGGCGGCCAGGAGAGATCCTGACCTTCCGCGGGGGAAGCCTGCCCAGAATAGCCGACGAAGTGCCGTGCGACGAAACCGGGTCCGGGTGACGTGCCCGACGCCGTCCGCGCGCCCTGCGCAGGCCGGCGGGACCTCAGCGGGACGTCAGCGTGAGGAGCGTCGCCTCGGGGCGGCACGCGAAGCGGAACGGGGCGTACGGCGACGTCCCGGCACCGGCGGACACGTGCAGCCACGTCGACGCCTCGCCGCCGTCCTCGCCCGGCCGCGCACCCGGCCAGCCGTGCAACCCCTTGGCCCGACGGCGGTCGAGGTCGCAGTTCGTGACGAGCGCGCCGAAGCCCGGGACGCACAGCTGCCCGCCGTGCGTGTGGCCCGCGATGATCACGTCCGACCCGTCGGCGTGCATCTGGTCGAGGACCCGCCGGTAGGGCGCGTGCGTGACGCCCAGGCGCAGGTCGGCGCCGACCGTCCGGGAGAGCTCGGCCTCCGGGAACACGTCCCGGTCCAGGTGCGGGTCGTCGACCCCGACGAGGTCGAGCCGCAGCCCGCCGACCTCGACGACGTCGCGCCGGTTCGTGAGGTCCACCCAGCCGGCGTCCCGGAACGCCGCGGACATCTCGGCTGCCGGGAGCGCGCGCGGCGGCTCGGACCGGGACACGCGCGCGTCGGGGAGGAGGTAGCGCGCCGGGTTCTTCGGGGACGGGGCGTAGTAGTCGTTCGACCCCATGACGAACAGCCCCGGCGTGGAGTCGAGCAGCGGCTCGAGCGCGTGCAGGAGCGGGTCGAGCGCGTCGACGTGGGCCAAGTTGTCACCCGTGTCGACGACGAGGTCCGGCTCGAGGTCGGCGAGCGACCGGACCCAGTCGATCTTGCGCTGCTGCGTCGGGACCAGGTGGAGGTCGGAGACGTGCAGCACGCGGAGGTCGCGCGCCCCGGGGGGCAGGACCGGTACGGTCAGCTCGCGCAGCGTGAAGAGCTTCGTCTCGACGTGCGCGTAGGCCAGCGCACCGACGCCCGCGACGGCGAGCGCCCCGAGAGCCTGCCCGGCGACGCGCCCGCGGGCGCTCAGTCGTTCCCTCCGCCGCCGGCGAGGTCGCCGAGGAAGTCCTCGAGCGCGTCGCGACCCTCGTCGTTCCCGCGGTCGCCGCGGTCGCCGCGGTCACCCCTGCCGCCGCCGTCGGCGTTCGCCGGCGGCTGAGCGCCCTCCTGGGCGGGAGGCGCGGTGTCGCCGCCCTCCGGGGTGGTCGGGGCCGTCGGCGGCGGTGCGGGGGCGTTGACCCGGCCCCAGTCGGGGGCGGCGAACTCGACGGCAGGCTTCCCGGCGAGCGCCTGGTCCATGTACGCCTTCCAGGTGGGCGCCGCGAGGTCGGAGCCGAACCACCAGCGCCGCGAGACGCCGTTGATCGTGAACCCGTCGCGCATCTCGATGTCCGACTCGGCGTTGCCGATCCAGACGGCCGTCGCCACCTGCGGCGTGTAGCCGATGAACCACGTGTGCTTGTTGAGGTTCGCCGTCCCGGTCTTCCCGGCCGAGGTCCGGCCCTCGAGCTGCGCCCGCTTGCCCGAGCCCTGGGTCATGACGGACTGGAGCGCGTACGTCACGGTGTTCGCGACGGCGGGGTCGAGCGCGTTCGGGTTGCAGCTCGCGGCGGGCACGGGCACCTCCGCACCGTCCGCGCCGACGACCTTCGTGATCGCGATCGGCTCGCAGTAGGTTCCCCCGCTCGCGAACGTGGCGTACGCGGCGGCCATCTGGAGGGGCGAGGAGTTCTGCGTGCCGATGACCATCGAGGGGTACATCTGCACGCCGCCCTCCTGGTCCGCGAGGCGGGAGGGCTTGTAGCCGATCGACTCGGCGGTGGTCTTGATGTCGCACAGGCGCAGCTGGCTCTCCATCGACGCGTACGCCGTGTTGATGGAGTTGTACGTCGCCTGCAGCACGGAGATCGAGCCCTTGTTGTCGATGCCGTCGGAGTTGCCCGGTCGCCACGGCTTCGACTCGTTGCGCACGTTCGCGCCGCAGAAGTCGAAGTCGGAGTTGTTCCACGACCGGCTGTTGGCGTTGACGTTCTGGTACAGGCTCCGGCCGCTCTTGAGCCACTCCGCGAGCACGAAGACCTTCCACGTCGACCCGGGCGAGAAGCCGCTCGACGAGCCGTGCGCCTGGTCCACGTTGTAGTTCACCGCGGTCGTGTTCGGCGCGGGCTGCTCCGCGACGTCGTAGTCACGGTTCTGCGCCATCGCGAGGATCTTCCCCGTGCCCGGCTCGACGGACACGATCGCGTCCTCGACACCGGAGGGGTCCTCGGGCGGGACGGCCGCCTTCGCCTGCTGCTCGGCCGCGACCTGCATCGCGGGGTCGAGCGTCGTGTAGATGTCGAGGCCGCCCCGGTACAGCAGCGCCTTGCGGTCCTCCTCGGTCTCGCCGAACGCCGGGTCGGAGATCATCACCTTCGTGACGTAGTCGCAGAAGAACGCCGCGCCGCCCGCCGCCTGGCAGCCGACCTCGACGGGCTTCACCTTCAGCGTGTCGGCGAGCGGCGTGGCGCGCGCGGTGTCGTACTCCTCCTTGGAGATGAACCCCTGCTGGTACATCGTCAGCAGCACGGTGTTGCGGCGGCTCTGCGACACCTCGGGGTTGCGCGTCGGGTCGTACAGCGACGGCGCCTTCGTGACGCCCGCGATCGTCGCGGCCTCGACCGGGGTGAGGTCCTTCGCGCTCTTGCTGAAGTAGTGCTGCGCCGCGGTCTCGACGCCGTACAGCGACGCGGCACCGAACTGCGCGATGTTCAGGTACCCCTGGAGGATCTCCTCCTTGGTCATCCGCTTCTCGAGCGAGATCGCGAGCTTCGCCTCCCGGGCCTTGCGGCCCAGCGAGTTCTCCTTGGCCTCCCAGATGCCCATCGTGTCGTCCTCACGGACCGCCTTCTCGATGAGGACGTTCTTCACGTACTGCTGCGTCAGCGTCGACGCACCCTGCGTGTCCTTCTGCAGGACGTTGTTCACCGCCGCGCGCGGGATGCCCTCGAGGTCGATGCCCCCGTGCTGCCAGAACCGCTTGTCCTCGATCGCGATGACCGCGTTCTGCATCGCCTCCGACACCTGGTCCAGGGGGACGACGATGCGGTTCTCCGTGTAGAACGTCGCGAGCTGCGTCGTGCCGTCGTTCGCGTACACGCGCGACTGCTCCGCGAGCGGGCCGGGCTCGAGGTCCGCGGGCAGCTCGTCGAACACCTCGAGCGCGCTGTCCGTCGCCGTGTTGGCGCCCGCGGCGAGCGGGACCACCAGCCCGGCCGCCAGCACGCCGCCCACGCCGGACACCAGCACGAACGCCAGGAAGAGGGCGATGAGCTGGTACGCGTTGATCTGTCGACCGCGTGGGCGCACAGGGGAAGCCATGGTGCCAACCCTACGGGAGCCCGCCGGGCGGGGGCCCGGGAAAGCCCGCACCGGGCGCGTGCGGGTTGTGTGAGCATCCCGGGAACCGCGTGCGACGGCCCGACGACGGCCCGACGACGGCACGACGACGGCACGACGACGGGCCGATCACGGGTCCGGGCGGTGGCGCAGGCCACGCCGCGGAGGCGACACCGGACGGCTACGCTCGCCCCATGGCAACCACCTGGGAGTACGCGACCATCCCCCTGATCATCCACAACACGAAGGCCGTCCTCGACCAGTGGGGCTCCGACGGCTGGGAGCTCGTCCAGGTCGTCACCGGCCCCGACGGCAACGGCCTCGTCGCCTACCTCAAGCGCCCGACCGGGGAGAAGTAGTGGCCGACGGCGCACCCGGCGCCGTCGCCGCACGCCTCGCCGAGCTCGGCATCACGCTGCCCGACGTCGCGGCTCCCGTCGCCGCCTACGTCCCCGCCGTGCGCACGGGCCGGTACGTCTACACGTCCGGTCAGCTCCCGTTCGTCGACGGCGCCCTGCCCGCGACCGGCAAGGTCGGCGACGGCGAGGGCCTCGTCCCGCCCGACGACGCCGCGCACCTCGCGCGCGTCTGCGCCCTCAACGCCCTCGCGGCCGTCCACGCTCTCGTCGGGAACCTCGACCAGGTCGTGCGGGTCGTCAAGGTCGTCGGCTTCGTCGCGAGCGACCCGTCGTTCACCGGCCAGCCCGCCGTGATCAACGGCGCGAGCACCGTCCTCGCCGACGTCCTCGGCGACGCCGGCGTCCACGCGCGCAGCGCCGTCGGCGTCACCGTCCTCCCGCTCGACTCCCCGGTCGAGGTCGAGCTGGTCGTGGAGCTCGCGGAGTAGTTCTCTTCGTTCATCGGCGTACGACCGCGGGGTTCCCGGTGCGGCGGGCGTTCGCGGGGTTCCGCAGTGGCGGCGTGCGTTCGCGGGGTTCCCCGGTGGCGGCGGCGGGTCTACCATCCGCGTCGCTCGTTCCTCGCGCCGCTCCCGCCAGACCCACCACGACCCGCCGCCGCCACCGGTCCACCCCGTTCGGCGGTCAGGTCACCCTTTCGCGTCCCCGCGTCGGTCGCTGCACGCAGTGCCCGACGGCGACGCTCGGCCGGTCCTGTGTCGCGCCACGAGATGCGGGTCGTTGTCGTGAACCCTCGCCGGTGGACGGCAACGAGTCGCATCTCGCGCGACGGCGATGGGTGGCACGCTGTGGCGCATCGAGGCGGCCGGCCGTCGCTCCGGTGTCGTGCCTGACCGCGCACGAGGGCGACGTCCCTGACCGACTTTCGCCCCGGCGTCGTGCCTGACCACAGAGCGAAGGTGAGACGGCACCGGAGGGTGCGGGTGGGGGCGCCGCGTCGTGGAGGGTCTGGCGGGAGCGGGCGAGGGACGAGCCCGCGGATGGTAGACGCGGCGCCCCCACCCGCACCCTCACCCAGGGCGACCCCGGACCCGCACCCCGGGTGACCGCAAGGACACCACCCAGGACGCTCAGCGCGCGCGACGCTCCAGGCGGTCCAGGTCGAGCAGCACGACGGCGCGGCCCTCGCGCCGGACCCAGCCGCGCGTCGCGAAGTCGGCGAGGGCCTTGTTGACGGTCTCGCGTGACGCGCCGACGAGCTGTGCGAGCTCCTCCTGCGTGAGGTCGTGCGCGACGCGGATCCCCTCGTCGGTGTCCTCGCCGAAGCGGGTGGACAGGTCGAGGAGAGCCTTGGCGACGCGGCCGGGGACGTCGGAGAAGACGAGGTCGGCGAGCGTCTCGTTGGTGCGGCGCAGACGTCGCGCGAGCGCGTTGAGCAGGTGCTTCGCGACGCTGGGGTGCTTCTCGATCCACTCGACGAGCTGGTCGTGGCCGAGCTCGTAGATGACGGAGTCGGCGACGGAGCTCGCGGTGGCGGTGCGGGGGCCCGGGTCGAACAGCGAGAGCTCGCCGAACATCTCGCCGGGGCCGAGGATCGACAGCAGGTTCTCGCGCCCGTCGTTGGAGCGGCGGCCGAGCTTGATCTTGCCGCTCGCGATCACGTACAGGCGGTCGCCCGGCTCGCCCTCGCGGAAGAGCACGTCACCCCGGGAGAGCTCGATCTGCTGCATCGACTCGAAGAGGGTGCGCGTCTCGTCCGGGTCCATCGTCGCGAACAGGGGTGCGGAGAGCACAACGTCGTCGTCCACGCGGGGTGTCCTTCGTCTCGTCCTCGTCATCTTTCAGCCCAAGTCTGCCCTACCGTGGCAACTCGGGTGTCGCAGGGGCGCGCTAACGTGGCCGTGTGACCGACGCCGAGCAGGTTCCCGTGACAGCTCCGAGCACGACGTCGCGGACGAGGGCGAGGGGACCGGCGGGCGACGGCGAGTCGCACCTGGGTCTCGTGCGGCGCGCGCGGCGGACCAACCGCGAGCTCGCGCTCACGTACCCGGACGCGCACAGCGAGCTCGACTTCACGACGCCGCTCGAGCTGCTGATCGCCACCGTGCTCTCGGCGCAGACGACGGACAAGCGCGTGAACCTCACGACGCCGGAGCTGTTCGAGACGTACCCCGACGCCGCGGCGTACGCGGCCGCGGACCGGGCGGAGCTCGAGGACATCTTGCGGCCTACCGGCTTCTTCCGGGCGAAGGCGCAGTCGGTGATCGGGATCGGGCAGGCGCTCGTCGAGCGCTTCGACGGCGAGGTGCCGGCGCGCCTCGACGACCTCGTCACGCTCCCCGGCGTGGGCCGCAAGACGGCGAACGTCGTGCTGGGCAACGCGTTCGGCGTCCCGGGCCTGACGGTCGACACGCACTTCGGGCGGCTCGTGCGACGGCTCGCCTGGACGGCGGAGGAGGACCCGGTCAAGGTCGAGCAGGTCGTCGGCGGGCTGATCGAGAAGTCGGAGTGGACCATGCTCTCGCACCGGCTGATCTTCCACGGCAGGCGCGTGTGCTTCGCGCGCAAGCCGGCGTGCGGCGCGTGCACCATCGCGCAGTGGTGCCCTTCCTACGGCGTCGGCGAGACGGACCCCGAGAAGGCGGCGGCGCTCGTCAAGGCGAGCTGAGGTCGACCCTCACCGCGATGGGGTCGGCGTCGGAACAGGTCGACGTCGACGGCGGCGCTCGCCACCGGTCTCAGTCCCGGGTGGTGCGTGGCAGCCAGTCGAGCAGGAGGTCCGTGACGTCGTCAGACGCCTCCTCGGGGAGGTAGTGCCCGACGTCGGGCAGCACCTCGAACCGGAAGTCGCGCGCGAGGGCCGCGCCGTCGGCGTCGGCGAGCTCCCTGCGGAGCAGGCCGTCGCGCCCGCCGTGCACCTGCAGCGTCGGGATGTCGACGGGGCTGCGCAGCGCGTTGAGGAAGCGCCGGCCGTCGGGACGCGGGGTCGAGCGCACCGCCCAGCGCAGCGACTCCATGGCGGTGTGCGCGGCGAACGGGATGCGCATGACGGTGCGGTAGGTGGCGACGACGTCGTCGTCGAAGGCCCGGGCGGCGCCGTCGGCGAGGACGCGGTCCACGAGGTCACCGGACGTGAGGGCGCGCTCGGGCAGGGTCGGGACTTGGAAGAAGGCGAGGTGGCGCCGCGCCGCCGGCGTGAGCAGGCGGCGCGCGGACGCGTGCAGGCGCGCAGGGTGCGGTGCGGAGAACGCGGCGACGCCCGTCGTCACGGCGGGCTGGAGGGAGGCCATGGCCCACGCGAGGCTCCCGCCGGTGCCGTGGCCCACGACGACGGCGCGGCCCGCGCCGAGCGAGCGGATCACCCCGGCGATGTCGCGCGTCCGGGTGGGGGCGTCGTACCCGATCGGCGGCTTGTCCGAGGCACCGACGCCGCGCAGGTCCATCGCGGCGACGCGGTACCCGGCGGCCGCGAGCGGCTCGACCTGGTGCCGCCACGCCCACCAGAACTGGGGGAACGAGTGGAGGAGCACGACGAGCGGCGGCCCGGGGTCGCGGACGCCGCGGTCCTCGGGCCCGGCGAGCGCGACGTGGAACCGCGCCCCGTTCGCGGGCACGAACTCGTGCCGCCAGGGTCCGTCGGGGAGGGCTGCGGTGAAGTCGGAGGTGTCGGCCGTCACCCGGACGAACCTACCGGTGCGCCGGCGCCTCCGTCCCGGGAGGTCCCGGCCCCGCTGCGTCCGCGTCCCTCGGCGTCCGCGGTGTCGTCGTCGGCCACGGGACGGCGGTCCTTGGGCGGGTCGAACCGGTAGCCGACGTTGCGGACCGTCCCGATGAGCTGCTCGTGCTCGGGGCCGAGCTTGGCGCGCAGGCGCCGCACGTGGACGTCCACCGTACGGGTGCCGCCGTAGTAGTCGTAGCCCCACACCTCCTGCAGCAGCTGGGCGCGCGTGAACACGCGGCCCGGGTGCTGCACGAGGTACTTGAGGAGCTCGAACTCCTTGTAGGTGAGGTCGATGGGGCGGCCGCGCAGACGTGCGGTGTACCCGCTCGCGTCGATCGCGAGCTCGCCCGCGGAGATCTCCTGCGGCCCGTCGTCCGACGGCCCCCTCGCCGAGCGCTCGATGACGAGCCGCAGCCGCGCCTCGACCTCGGCCGGGTTCGCCGTCTCGAGCAGCAGGTCGTCGGCGCCCCACTCGGCCGTGACGACCGTCAGGCCGCCCTCGGTGAGGACGAGGATCAGCGGCACCGTGAGACCCGTGGCGTGCAGGAGCCGGCACGTCGTGCGTGCGGCCACGAGGTCGCGCCGCGCGTCGAGCAGGACGACGTCCGAGTCGGGCGCGTCCACGAGCGCGGACGGCTCCATCGGCAGGACGCGGATGCGGTGGGAGAGCAGGCCCAGCGCAGGAAGGACCTCGACGGAGCCTCCGGTGGCAGGGGTGAGGATCAGCAGGTCGGCCACTGCTGGCACCTCCTTCGGGGACGGGACGCGTGGCGCCCGCGTCGTCGCGTCTCGTGGTCTCGCAGCCCACCGGCCGAGGCCTGTGTCTCGTCTGGTGGCGGGACGTGCTCGGTCCGTGGATGGTTACCGTATCGCGAGGTGGCCCGCCGGACGGCGGCGTCTCACCGCGGCGCACCGCGCGAACGTGCGGAAGGATCCGCGCAGCGGGGGCTGCGACCCTCGCCCGCGGCCGTCGTCCGCGACACGCGTCTGCGACACTCTGAGGCGTGCTGTGCGACTCGACGACCTCTTCGACCCCCCGAGCGGGGTGCTGACCGCTCGTGGACCTCTCGACCCGTGCCGTCGTCACGGCCTGTCTCGCGGCGGGCATCGCCGTCGCCGCCTTCTTCGGGCCGCTGCCGCTCGCCGCGGCGGCCGGTGCCCTCGCGCTCGTCGTCGCGATCGGCTGGCCGCGGCTCCTCGACATCCCGGTGCACGGCGGTACCCGGATCGTCATCGCGGTCGCCGGGGTGGGGGCCGTCGCCGCGACGGTGGCCACCCAGGGCGAGCCCGCGCTGCGCCACCTCCCCGTGGTCCTCGCGCTGTCCGTCGTCCTCGCGTTCGTCGCGGAGCTGCTCCGGCGCGACGGACGCCCGCGGCTCGTCGAGTCCCTCATCGGCACGGTCAGCGGGATCGTCGTCGCGGTGTCGTGCGCGGGGTGGATCGCGACGGGCCGCACCGACGCCGGCGCGTCACTCGTCGTGACGTGCGCGGTCGCGCTCGCCGTCGCGTCCGCCGTGTCCGCATTGCCGATCGACGGGTGGCTGAACGCGGGTCTCACGCTCGCCCTCGCCGTCGTGTCCGGCGGCGCGGTCGGCTTCGTCATGCCGGACCTCGACCTGATCGACGGCGTGTGGTCCGGGGTCGTCGCCGGGCTGCTCGTCGCGTCGCTGCACGCGCTGTTCGACCAGCTGCCCGAGCTGCGGGGACGGTGGGGCGCGTTCTCGGCGACGGCGCTGCCGGTCGCCGTGGGCGGGACGCTGATCTTCGTGGTGGGGCGGGTGATCGTCGGATGACCGGCGTGCCGGCCGTGCCGGTGCTCGCGCTCCTCGGCGTCCTGCTCGTCGCCGGCGGGCTCGGCGTGTGGTGGCAGCGGCGTCAGGGCGTGGTCCGTACCGGTGCCCGACGGCGCGTCCCCGGCGCGCAGGCGAGGACCGCCCAGGTTGCAGGGGCCGACGCAGGCGCCGACCGAGAGGCCGCCCCGTTCGACTGGGCGACGCACGGCGTGGAGCTGGGCGCCCGCCGGACCTTCCTCCAGCTCTCCGCCGCGGTGTGCGCGCCGTGCCGGTCGACGGCACGCGTGCTCACCGAGGTGGCAGGGAGCCACGACGGGGTGCTGCACCGCGAGCTGGACGTGGACGAGCACCTCGACCTCGTGCTCGCGTTCGGCATACTGCGCACCCCGACCGTTCTCGTCCTCGACGCGGACGGGCGGGAGACGGCCCGCGCGAGCGGCGCGATGAACCGCCGCCAGGCGATCACGGCGCTCGCGGTCGGGGAACCGGCGGCGGTCGTCCGCACGGGCTGAGCACCTCGGGTCCCGTCCGCGGGCCTCACGAACGACCTGGGACCCCTGGACGGTCCCGGGAGCCGTACGAGCGGACGCGGCGCGAACGACCCCGGAACCTTGTGAACGACCCGACATCGGCAGTACACCGCCCGACCCCGAGGAGACCTCGATGACCGAACCCGTCGAGCCACCGGCGTCGCGCGAGCGAGCCGAGATGCGCGGTATCGACCCGCGCGGACCCCGCGCCGCTGCCGGCATCACGGCGCTGCTGCTCGCGGTGACGATCCTCCTGTGGACGTCGACGGCGGCTCTCGTCCTCCTGGCCGTCGTGGCCGCCAGCTTCGCGGTCGGGGCCGTCGGTGGTGCGCAGCGCACGTGGCAGGCGTGGGTCTACCGGGTCGTCATCCTGCCGCGCATCGGTCCGACGGACGAGCGCGAGGACCCGGCTCCGCCGCGCTTCGCCCAGCTCGTGGGGTTCGTCATCACTGCGGTGGGCGTCGTCCTCGGCCTGGTGGGCGTGCTGCAGGCCGTGCCGATCGCTGCGGCGCTCGCGCTCGTGGCGGCGGTCCTCAACGCGGCCTTCGGCCTGTGCCTCGGGTGCGAGATGTACCTGCTGCTCCGCCGGCTCCGTGCAGGCTCGGCCGCAGCGCGCTGACGGACCGGGCCTGCCGCGGGCGCGCGGTGCCGAACCCCGGGTCGTGCGGTAGCGGCGGTGCCGAACCCGGGGTTGTGCGGCGGATTCGGTGCTGAACGACGCACAACCCGGGGTTCGGCAGATGTGGGACACCGTCAGCGAGCGCATGATCGGTACGGCTGACGGCTGACGGGCCGTGACCGCGCGCGTGCGCGTCGGGGCGGGATCAGTACACGAGGGCCTGGGCGCCGTCGCGCAGGGCCTCCTCGACGAAGACCGCGGCGCCGGCGATGCGCACTCCCGGCAGGACGTCGTCGGGCGTGATGCCGCGACGTGCGGCGCACTGCGTGCACACCGTGAGGGTGCCGGCGGCGAGGATCGCCTCGAGGAGGTCGGGCAGGGGCGCCGCGTGCTCGAGCTCGAGCTCGGCGGCGCGGCCCGGCAGGCCGAACCACGCGGCCTCGCCCGTGAGCCACACGCTCACCTCGACGCCCGCGGCGACGGCGGCCGCCGCGACGGTGAACGCCTGGTTGGCCGCCTCGGGGCGGTCGAGGCCCGAGGTGGCCTTGACGACGAGCGAGCGGGCAGGGGCGGCGGACGGGCCCGCCGGAGGCGCTGTGGTCACCCGACCGAGCGTAGCGGGAGACCCCTCGGGAGTGACCGGCGGCACGGGGCCCGGCGGCCGTCCGTGCGGGGACGGCTTGTAGGATCGGGCCCATGAGCCCGCACACTCTCGAGCTGATCTTCCTCGGCCTGCTCCTCGCGGCCACCGTGACCATCACGTGGTTCGCCGGGTACGTCGTCTACAAGCTCTACAAGGGTCAGCGCTGACGTCCCGCTGACGTGCCCTGACGCCCCGACCCGAACCCCGGAGGTAGCCGCTCATGCCGTTCGAGTTCCCGGAAGGGCTCGCGCCCGAGGTGTACCCGCTCGCGTGGCTCGTGGGCCGCTGGCGCGGCGAGGGCGTCATCAAGTACCCGGGCGTCGAGGAGACGCCCTTCGTCCAGGACGTCGTGTTCGACCACGACGGCGGTCCGTACCTGCGCTACGAGTCGACCCTGCGGGTGCTCGAGGCCGAGGTGCCCGCGACCGTGCCGGGCGAGGGGGAGTGGCCGGAGCGTGACCCCGAGGCGCTCGACGCCGCGGCCGCCGACTCCACGGTGTGGTCCACCGAGACCGGCTACTGGCGCGTGTCGACCGAGCGCCCCGAGGGCCTCGAGGACGACCGGCACCCGCTCGAGGTGCTGCTGGCCGACCCGGCGGGACGTGTCGCGGTCTACCTCGGCGCGGTCGGCAACGGGCGCGTCGACCTCGCGAGCGACCTCATCGCGCGCACGGGGACGGCCGCCGAGATCTCGGCGTCCAAGCGGTTGTTCGGCCTCGTCGAGGGCCAGCTCCTGTGGGTCTGGGAATTGGCGGCCTTCGGGGAGCCGTTGCAGTCGTACGCGTCCGCGAAGCTGGACCGCCGCCCGGCGGTCTGATCGTCGGCAGGCCCGCACGGCACCCGCCGGGCCGCGGGCGACGACCAAGGAGGACCCTGTGACCACCGGCTACACCAGCCCCCTGCTCTCCCGGCACGGCGCCGTCGAGGCGTCCGGCCCCGACGCGGGCGTCGCGTGGCACTACGGCGACCCCACCGGCGAGCAGCGCGCGCTGCAGACCGGGGGAGCCGTCGTCGACCAGTCGCACCTGGGCGTCGTCCGCGTGGCGGGCCCGGACCGCCTCTCCTGGCTGCACTCGATCACGTCCCAGGACCTGACGAACCTGGCCCCGCGCACGTCGACGGAGCTCCTCGTCCTCTCGCCGCAGGGGCACGTCGAGCACGCCGCGGCCGTCGTGGACGACGGCGAGGCGACGTGGCTCGTCACCGAGCGGTCGCACGCGCCCGACCTCGCGGCCTGGCTCGACCGCATGAAGTTCATGCTGCGCGTCGAGATCGCCGACGTCACGGACGAGTACGCGGCGCTCGGCGAGCCCGTCGACGCGGAGGGCGCCCCGGGCGAGCCCGTCACGTGGCGCGACCCGTGGCCGCACGTCACCGGCGGCGGCACGCGCTACGGACCGCCGGAGGACGAGCACCCCGGCAGCGAGCGGCCGTGGCGCCTGGTCCTGGTCCCGCGGGCCGAGCTGGCCGACGCCGTCGCCGCGCGCGAGGCCGCCGGGTGGCGCCTCGTCGGCACGTGGGCGAGCGAGGCGCTGCGCGTCGAGGCGTGGCGGCCGCGGCTGGCGACGGAGGTCGACCACCGGTCCATCCCGCACGAGACCGACTGGCTGCGCACGGCCGTCCACCTGGAGAAGGGCTGCTACCGCGGGCAGGAGACCGTCGCCCGCGTGCACAACCTGGGCCGTCCGCCGCGCCGGCTCGTCATGCTCCACCTCGACGGCTCCGGTCACCTCCTGCCCGTCGCCGGCGCGGAGGTCACGCTCGACGGCCGCGCCGTCGGCGCCGTGACGTCGGTCGCCCGACACCACGAGCTCGGCCCGGTCGCGCTCGCGGTCCTCAAGCGCAGCGTCCCCGACGACGCGGTCCTGCTCGTCGACTGCGACGGCGGCGCGATCTCCGCGGCCCAGGAGATCGTGGTGCCCGGCGAGGGCGTCTCGGTCGACCGGCCGGGGCCGCGCGGTCCCGTGGCCCGGGGCCTGACGCCACGGGGCGAGGGCGCGCCGTCGAGCATGCTGTGACCCCGGACACGCCGTGACCCTGGAGGGCCCGTGACCCTGGAGGCTCCGTGACGCCCGACGCGTCGAGGGACGCCGACGACCGTCCCGGCGCCGTCGACCTGGCGCGGACGGCGTGGCGCCGGCTCCTGCTCCGCGCGCGCGTCCGCCAGGGCGCGTCGCGCGTCCGGGTCGCGTTCTGGCCGATCCTCCAGGCGGCGGCCGCCGCGGGCCTCGCGTTCGGCATCGCCCGGTACGGGCTCGGGCACTCCGCCCCGTTCTTCGCGCCCGTCGCGGCGTGGATCTGCCTCGGGTTCAGCCAGGACCGCCAGCTCCGGCGCGTCCTCGAGGTCGCCGTGGGCGTCGCGATCGGTGTCGGCCTGGGCGACCTCGTCGTGCACGTCATCGGGTCCGGGTGGTGGCAGGTCGCGGTCGTCCTCGCGGTGTCGGCGCTCGCGGCGCGGTTCATCGACCGCGGCGCGATGCTCACGACGCAGGCCGGGGTCCAGGCGATCGTCATCGTCGGGCTGCCCGCGGCGCAGGCCGGGGGGCCGCTCGGCCGGTGGACGGACGCGCTCGTGGGCGGCGGGGTCGCGCTCGCCGTCGCGGCGCTCACGCCGGGCGACCCGCGCCGCCGACCGCGGCTCCTGGGCGCGGAGGCGACGACGGAGCTCGCCCAGGTGCTCGAGGTCCTGACGCGCGGTCTGCGCAGCCGCGAGCGCGCGGACCTCGAGGCCGCGCTCGTCCGGGGTCGCGCGTCGGAGGGCTCGCTCGAGGAGTGGCAGGCCGCCGCGTCGTCGGCCCGCGAGCTCGCGCGCGTCAGCGCCGCGGGCCGCCGCCACCGCGACGAGCTCGGGGACCACGAGCGCCAGTCGGTGCTCGTCGACCGCGCGATGCGGAGCGTGCGCGTCCTCGCCCGCCGCGCCCTCCCGGTGGCGACCGGGCCGGACGCGCACGACGTCGCACCCGTCGCCGACCTCGTGGCCCGCTTCGCCGCGGGGACCCGCGTGCTCGCGGAGGCGATCGGCGCGGGGCGCGATCCTGCGGTGGCGCGCGAGGTGCTCGTGGAGGTCGCCCGGACCGCGGACCCGCACGCGGTCGGGGAGGGGGACTGGCAAGTCCAGTCGCTCGTCATGCTCCTGCGCTCGCCGCTGGTCGACGTGCTGGAGGCCGCCGGCGCGACGCCCGAGCAGGCGCGGAGCGCCCTCCCGGAGCTGTGACGGGCCACCGGACGGATCGGACGATCTTCACCCTGCACCGGGTGCCTCGCGGACGGTACGGTCGGGGGATGGAGGTCCCCGTCAGCGCGTTGCGCGCCGAGCTCAGGTCGTGGATCGAGCGGGCCCGGTCGGGCGAGGAGATCGTCGTCACGGAGCGTGGCGTCCCGGTCGCGCGGTTGACGGGCGTGGCCACGGCGGACCTCGTGACCGAGCTGACGCGCGACGGCGTCCTGAGCCCGCCGTCGGTGGAGCGTCCGGTGCACGCGGTGACCGCGCCCGACGACGCGCCGTCGGCCCGGCCGGTCGGGGTCCCGGCCGCGGCGACGCGGGCGACGCGTCCGTCCGGCGTCGCGGCGCTCGTGCGGCGCATCAGGCGCTGACGGGCCATGGCCCTCGTCTACTTCGACGCGAGCGCGCTCGTGAAGCTCTGCCTGCCGGAGCCGGGCTCGGTCCTCGCGAGCCGGCTGTGGAACCGCGCGGACGTCGTCGTGACCAGCCGCCTGACCGACACCGAGCTGCGTTCCGTGCTCGCCGCCGGACTCCGTGCCGGGGCGCTCGGGCCGGGCGACCACGCGGACGCGCTGGGCACCTGGGAGTCGCTGTGGCCCGCGCTGCACGTCGTCGAGGTCTCGAGCGACGTCGCGGCCCGCGCCGCGTCGCTGGTCGGGAACGCCTCGCTGCGCACCCACGACGCCGTGCACGTCGCCAGCGCCCTCACCGTCGTCCACGACGACGCGCTCGTCGCGGCCTGGGACCCGTTCGTGGCTTCCGCGGCGCGAGGTCAAGGCCTGCGCGTCGTCCCGTAGGCTCGTCGTCGTGACCGGACTCGTCGGATCCCTCCAGTGGATCATCTACCTGCTACTCACCCTGCTGGTGTTCGGGGTGCAGCTGTTCGCCCTGATCGACGCGGTCCGGCGGCCCGCGAGCGCCTTCACCTCCGAGGGCAAGCTGACGAAGCCGATCTGGCTCGGCATCCTCGGGGTCGCCGCGCTGCTCGGGTTCCTCTCCCTGCCGTTCGGCGGACCGAACCTCGGGTTCTTCGGACTCATCGCGGTCGTCGCGGCGATCGTGTACCTCGTCGACGTGCGCCCGCGTCTGCAGCCGTACGGCAACGGCCGCAGCGGCGGGCAGGGTGGCGGGCGCCCGAACGGGTGGTGACGGCCGTGCCGGGGACCATGAGCGCCGTGGGCGTGGCGCGCGGCGCGGTGCCGCTCGCGGAGGTCGTGCGCGGCGACCTCGTGGAGTCGGTGCACCTGGGGCACCTCGTGCTGCTCGACGGCGCGCACGACGCCGAGCCGGACCTCGTGCTCGGCGACGCGGACGCCGTGATCTGGCCGCGGTCGAGCGTCAAGCCGTTCCAGGCCGTCGCGATGCTGCGCAACGGGCTCGCGCTGCCCCCGCGGCTGCTCGCTCTCGCGGCGGCGAGCCACGACGGCGAGGCGGAGCACGTCGCGGGCGTGCGCGAGATCCTGGCAGGCGTGGGCCTCGACGAGTCGGCGCTGCGCAACACCCCGGACATGCCGCTGCACGCGCCCGCGGCGTTCGCGTGGCAGGTCGAGCACGGCGGGCCGTCGTCGGTCACGCAGAACTGCTCGGGCAAGCACGCCGCGATGCTCGCGACGTGCGTCGCGGCGGGCTGGGACACGCGGACGTACCTCGCGGCGGACCACCCGTTGCAGGTCGCGGTCCGCGAAGTGGTCGGCGAGCTGACCGGCGTCCCCGTCGAGCACGCGACCGTCGACGGGTGCGGGGCGCCGCTGTACTCGACGACGGTGCGCGGCCTCGCGCGAGGATTCGGGCGGCTCGCGGCGGCTCCCGCGCGCGAGCCGGGCTCCGCGGAGGCGGAGGTCGCGCGGGCGATGGCGACGTTCCCCGAGATGGTCGCCGGGTCGCACCGCGACGCGACGCGCGCGATGCGCGCCGTCCCCGGGCTCGTCGCGAAGGACGGTGCCGACGGGGTGTACGGCGCAGGGCTGCCGGACGGGCGCGCGGTGGCGTTCAAGGTGCTCGACGGCGCGGCGCGCCCCCGGCCCGCGGTGCTCGCCGCGGCCCTGCGCCGACTCGGCGCGGAGGCCGTGGCCGGTGCGGACGACGCGGCGCTCGACGCGCTGGGCGACGTGCCCGTGCTCGGCGGCGGACGACCGGTCGGTGTCGTGCGCGCGGTCGGTCTCGAGGCCGCGTCGTGAGGGCTGTGCTGCAGCGCGCGACGCGAGCGAGCGTGACCGTGGTGCGCGACGACGGGACGCGCGAGGTCGTCGGGGCGATCGACCGGCCCGGGATCGTCGCGCTCGTCGGAGCCACGCACGACGACGGTCCGGCCCAGGTCGAGACCGTGGCGCGCAAGATCGCCGACCTGCGCATCCTCGACGGCGAGCGGTCCGTCCTCGACACCGGGGCGCCGGTCCTCGTGGTCAGCCAGTTCACGCTCTACGCCGACGTGCGCAAGGGACGACGGCCGTCGTGGAACGGCGCCGCACCCGGTGACGTCGCGCGCCCCCTCGTCGACGCGGTGGTCGAGGCGCTGCGTGCGCGCGGCGTCGAGGTCGCGACCGGGGAGTTCGGCGCCCACATGGAGGTCGAGCTCGTCAACGACGGCCCCGTGACGATCCTCGTCGACACCGGAGGCGACCGCTCGTAGGGTCGTGCTCATGGGTATGCCGACGCTGGAGGAGATGCTCGCCGCCGAGCACGCCGGCTGGGCCGCGCTGTGCGCGTCCCGCGGCGCCGCGTACTACGGCGGCCTCATGACGCCCGACGCCGTGATGGTCGTGGCCGACGGCACGGTCCTGGACCGGCCGACGATCGCGGCGACGCTCGACGACGCGCCGCCCTGGGACCGCTACGAGATCACCGACGCCCGCGCCGTCGACCTCGGTGACGACTGCGCCGCGCTCGTCTACCGCGCGTCGTCGGTCCGCGGCGACGCGCCGCCGTTCACCGCGCTCATGACGAGCGTCTACCGGCGTGTCGACGGCGCCCTGCGGCTCGCGCTCTACCAGCAGACGCCGACGGGCTGACGCCCGCCGTCACCGCAGCCAGCCCCGCCGCTTGATGTACGCGAGCGGGATGACGGCGGCGACGAGCGTGAGGAGCAGTGTGAGGGTGAACCCGTACGGCCGGTCGAGCTCGGGCATGTGCGTGAAGTTCATGCCGTAGAACGAGGCGATGAGCGTCGGCGGCAGGAACACGGCCGTGATGATCGTGAACACCTTGACGATCTGCGCCTGCTTGACGTCGAGCGACGTCATGATGGCCTGCTGGAGGTAGCGGACCTTCTCGTGCTCGAACCCGGCGTGCTCCTTGACGCCCTCGACGTCGGCGACGAGCGTCTCGACGAGGCCCGCGAGGACCGGGTCGGAGTCCGCGATCTCGCTGCGCAGGTGCCGGACGGCCCGCGCGAGCGAGAGCTGCGACTCCTGCGCGCGCGAGACGATCTCCTCGGCACGGTTCATGCGGGTGATGGTCTCCTGCATGTCCCGGACGCCGATCTCGCGGCCGCGCGCGTCGACGCCGCGCGTGGCCTCGTCGATCTCGTCCGACATCTCCTCGAGCAGGTCGCTCGCGTGCGCGACGACGCGGTCGGCGGCCTCGTTGAGCGCGTACAGCAGCGCGTACGCGACCCCGTACGCCGAGCCGACGAGCCACGGCGTGCGCCGCATGCGCGCGATCGCCTTGTCGAACACGGGGTAGTGGCGCACGGGCTGCGCGGTCGCCACGACGTCCGGGGAGAGGGCGAGCACGATCCGCTCGTGCAGCACCTCGTCGCCCTGGCGCCGGGTGGCGGCGACGGGGAGGTAGACGTGCACGTCCGTCTCCCACACGCGGCCGCCGGCCGTCGCGAAGTCGACGCCGTGCTCCGCGGCGCGGGCCGCGGCGTCGGCGTCGCCGGCCGCGACCTGGATCCACCGGGTGCGCAGCACGGCGGGGTCGAACCGCGGGGGCGCGGCCGTGGCCGCGGGGACTGGCGCGCCCGTGCGGCTCGTCGTGCGGCTCGCGGTGCCCGCGGGGATCGTCGCGCGCTCGGGCAGCAGGGTCGTCATCGGGCACCTCCCGCGGTGACGTGCGCGAGGAGCAGCGCGACGACGATGAACAGGTAGAGGCCGACCGTGAACGAGATCGACTGACGCTCGAGGTCGGGACCGCGCCGGGTGCGGTCGACGGGGTGGTGCCGGGCCGGGGTCCGCCGGCCGGTGGAGGTGCGTGACGTCATGGGTCGTCCTTCTCGACGGCGCGCGGGCGGTCCTCCGTGCGACGACAGGTCGGGGTGCGACGACGGGTGCCCGGGCGGGGGAGGGGTGCGGGGCGCGCGCAGGGGCGGGCGCTCGGAGCGCACTGGCGGCCTCCCCGCGCGCGACCTGCCCGCGGCCGGAGGGACGCGGGGAGGTGCCGTCGACGACCGGTCAGCGTGCCGGTCGGGGACCACGAGGGGTGAGCGCGCAGTGCGCGGATCTATGACTGCTGCCGTCCGGCATGGTGCTCACCTCGCTCTCGTGGCGGCGCCTCCGCCGTGCGGAGGCGCACCCTCGTCCCGGTGCGCACGACGCGGCGCGACGGGGTGGGACCGGGTCAGGCTAGACCTCCTCGTCGTCGCGGGCAAGGGCGGCGCTCGCTCGCGGTCGGTCGTGGGTCGACTCCGGGATCGCTCCCGGGTTCGCTTCCGGGTCGCTTCCGGGCCGGCTCCGGTGGCGTGCCCGTAACGCCCGGGAAACGATGAGACCGCCTCGCGTTTACGGAGGGTTGTTAACATTTCACCCGGACGTCGGGCAACGGTGCCCTCGGACGGAAGGGCCGCCATGTCGGACAGCACGTTGGACCTCGTGATCCCCGAACGCGCGCGGAGCGCGGACGCCCGTGCCGCACGGCGGCTCGAGCGCCTGTCGTCGCGAGCGCAGGAGACCGAGCTCGCCCTCGCGGCGGTCGTCGAGGGCCGTGGTGCGTTCGTGTGGACGGCCGAGCCCGGGATGGGCGCGAGCGCGACCCTCGAGCTCGTGTGCGAGGCGGTGGTCGCGGCGACGGCGGCACGCCCGCCCGTCGTCGTGCACTGCCGGCCAGCCGCGGGCCCGCCGGTATCGGGCGCGGCGGTCGCGGCCCTCGTCTCCCAGGTCGTCCAGCTCTCCGGCCGGACCGTGCCGACCCGGCTCGAGCGCGCGCTCGACGTCACCGACCCGGCCTCCGCCTGCCTCCCGGAGGTCGCCGCCGTCGCGCTCGCCGAGCTGTTGGTCGAGGCCTTCGACACGACGACGGTCGTGCTCGTGGCCGACGACCTCCACCTCCTCGACGAGCGCAGCCGCGCGGTGCTCGTCGCGCTCGTCGGGCACCGGCGCGCGCCCGTCGTCCTCCTCGGGACAGCGGCCGAGGGCGCGCTGGACGCGTCGTCGACGCCGTTCGAGCTCCGCAAGGTCCCGCCGCTCGCCGCGGCCGACGCGCTGCACCTCCTGCTCGTGGAGCGCCGGCTCGCCGTCGCGCCGCACGTCGCCGCGCACCTCGCGCGGCGCCTCGTCGGCAACGCGGCCGCGATCGTCCAGACCGCCGACCTCCTCACGCCCGAGCAGCTCGCGGGCGGCGCGATCCTCCCCGACCCGCTGCCGGTCGTCCCGGCCGTGCGCCGTCTGCTCGGGGACCGGCTCGCGCTCCTCACGGCGGAGCAGCGGCACGCGCTCCTCGTGGCGGCGGTGGCCGTCGTCGACCGCACCGAGCTCCTGCTCACCGCCACCGGCCAGACGATGCACGAGGTGCTCGACGGGCCCCTCGCCGAGCACCTCGTGCTCGTCGGTGGGCGGTTCGCGTTCGTCGACCCCCGCGTCCGCGCGCTCGTGCACGGCGACGCCCGCCTCGCGGAGCGCACCGCGGCGCACGCCGCCCTCGCCGAGGCCCACCGCCGCGCGGGGGAGGACGACGTCGCCGTCTGGCACGGCGCGCTCGCGACCCTCGCCGGGGATCCCGCGCTGGTCCCCGGTCTGCTGCGCATCGCGCGACGGCACCTCGAGCGCGGCGACGTCGTGTGGGCGCACGAGGTCGCGCGCGAGGCGGCGAGCCAGGCGGACGGCGCCCACCGCGCCGAGGCGTTCGCCGTGGCGGGGATCGCGGCGCTCACGTCCGGGCACGTCCAGGACGCCGCGGACTGGCTGCGCAAGGCGTCGCGCAGCGGGGACGACACCCTGCGCGCCCGGACGCTCGGCCCGCTCGTCGCGGCCCTGACGCTCGCCGAGGGGCAGGTGCCCGACGACGTCCTCACGCCCTACCTCCGCCCGGCGGGCGCCGACGGACTCGAATCGGCGGCGCGCGCGGGGACCACGTGCGGCGTCGTCACGGCGGCCCGGCTGCACGCCGAGCGCGGCGACGGGGTGAGCGCGAGCCAGCTCCTCGACACTGCCGCCTACCTGTGCCCGTCCGGTGCGGACGCGGACCCGCGGACGCTCGCGGAGCTCGCCCTCGGCCGGACCTGGGCCGCGACGTTCGGCGTGGGGGAGCGCCCCGCCCACGTGCCCGACGACGGCCTCGGGCCCGACCACGAGGCGTACGTCCAGGTGTGCCGGGCCCTCGCCGTCGCCGCCGACGACCACCCCGACGTCGCCGCGCAGACGCTCGCGAGCGCCGTCGCGTCGCTCGCGCCCGTCCGGGACGAGGCGCGCTGGTTCGACGGGCCCGCGACCGCGCTCACGCCGCTCGCCGAGGCCCACGTGCGGCTCGCCCAGGTGCTCGTCGACGTGTGGCGCGGCAACCTCACGCGAGCGGCGGACGAGATCGCCGACGCCGCGTTCCGGCTCCCGCTCGGCCTGCCGTTCGCCGGGCTCGGCGTCGCGGTGGCACGCCGCGTCGACATGATGACCGCGGGCGTCGTGGGCAGCGTGGCGACGGCGCTCGAGGAGACGTGCGCGAGCCCGACGGCGCGGCCGGTGCGGCTCGGTCTCCTGGTCGACCGGGCGATGGGCGCGGCGTTCGCGCACCACGTCACGCAGGCGGCGACGCTCCTCGAGCTCGCCGCCGAGCGGGAACGGCCGGACAGCGCGCGCATGCTCCCCCTGCCCGGCCTCGACGACGTGGAGGCGTGGGTCGTCGCCGGCCGCATCGACGCGGCGCACCGCGCGCTCTCGAGACGGCGCGTCGACGCCAAGGAGCTGCCACCCTCGCTGCGTGCGGCCTCGCTCGTGCGGGCGGACCTCGCTCTCGCGGCGCCCGAGGAGCTCACCCAGCCGGTCGAGCGGGCGACGCGCGTCAACCGGACGACGGCCTCGCCCTACGAGCACGCGCGCACCGACCTGTGCGCGGCCCGAGCCCTCGTGCGGGCCGGCGAGCTGGCGCGCGCCCACGGGCTGTTCCTCTCCGCCATCGAGCTCTTCGCCGAGTCGGGGGCCGACGCCTGGGCGAACGCGGCCCGGGACGAGCTCGTCGACGTCGTGCGCCGCCTGGGCGGGCACCCGGACGACGGCGCCGTCGTCCGGGCGCCGGGGAAGCCCGCGAGCGGACCCGTCACGGGGACGGGTGCGGGCGCCGTCGGCGGTGCGAACGCCGAGGTCTTCGGCGTGGCCGCGAGGACGTGGAACCGGCCGGGCGCGGCGTCGCCGAGCCTGGCCGTCGCGCGCGTGCCCGACCGGTGCCGTCTCGCCGCGCGGGAGAGCGAGGTGTCCGACGACGCGCTCGCGGAGCTGCGGGTGCGGTGGGCGGACGAGCTCACGGAGCGCGAGCTCGACGTCGCGCTGCTCGTCGTCCAGGGCGGGTCGAACCGCGAGGCGGCCGACCAGCTCTACCTGTCCGTCCGCACGGTCGAGGTGCACCTCGGCCGGGTGTTCCGCAAGCTCGGCGTCCGGTCGCGCGTCGAGCTCACGGTCCTCGCGCACCGGGTGGGTCGCTGACTCACCGCGACCCGGGGCAGCTCTGCGTGCCGAACCCGGGGTTGTGTGGCGATCGGTGGCCGGATCGGCTGCTAACCCGGGGTTCGGCAGCGTTGTGTGCCGAACCCGGGGTTGTGTGGCGATCGGCGGCCGGAACGGCTGCTAACCCGGGGTTCGGCGGGCGGCCCGATCGGCTGCGTGCCCGACGGCGCGGCCTCAGGAGCGTCTCAACGCACCGGTTCGGCCCGTTTCGGGATGGTACGTCCTACGGGTTCTCCCCTACGCCGTGCGTAAGTTTAGATCGCGAACAATGTGGAGAGCGCGGATGTCCGGCGCGCGCTTGCGCGCTTACGGTCGTGACGACCCGGCGACGACGCCGGCCGCGGAGGCCGCGCCGTCGCCCACGACACCACGTGAGGTAGGACCCATGGACGTGTTCACCCGCACCAGAGGGACGGGACGCCGACGCGGCGGCCCCGCGGTCGCGCTCGCCGCGACCGTCGCCCTCGTCGCCGGGCTGGTCGGCGGCGTCGCACCGGCGAGCGCCGCTCCGGCAGCCGTCCCCGTCGCACCGTCCGCCCCCGTCACCCATCCCGGCGACAGCGACGTCAACGGCTACCGGAACGTCGGCTACTTCACGCAGTGGGGCGTGTACGGCCGCAACTTCCAGCTCAAGAAGGTGCAGGACTCCGGGGCCGCCGCAGACCTGACCCACATCAATTACTCGTTCGGCAACATCCACCACCAGAACCTGACCTGCTTCATCGCGAACAAGGCGCAGGGGACCGGGCCGAACGGGTCCGACGGCGCGGGCGACGCGTGGGCCGACTTCGGCATGGGCTACACCGCGGCGAACTCCGTCGCCGGGGTCGCCGACACGTGGGACCAGCCGCTCGCCGGCTCGTTCAACCAGCTCAAGCAGCTCAAGGCGAAGAACCCGCACCTGCGCCCGATGATCTCGCTCGGCGGCTGGACGTGGTCGAAGAACTTCTCGCTCGCCGCGGCGACGGACGCGTCGCGCAAGAAGCTCGTGTCGTCCTGCATCGACCTCTACATCAAGGGCAACCTGCCCGTGATCGACGGCCGCGGCGGCCCCGGCGCGGCGGCGGGCGTGTTCGACGGCATCGACGTCGACTGGGAGTGGCCCGGCTCGACCAACGGCCTCGAGGGCAATCACGTCGACGTCGTGAACGACGCGCGCAACTTCACGCTTCTCCTCCGGGAGTTCCGCACCCAGCTCGACGCTTATGGCGCGCAGACGGGCAAGCACTACCTGCTGTCCGCGTTCCTGCCGGCGAACCCCGACGACGTCGCCGCGGGCGGCTGGAACGACCCCGAGATCTTCGAGTACCTCGACTTCGGCAACGTCCAGGGCTACGACCTGCACGGTGCGTGGGACCCGGCGCTCGCCGGGCACCAGGGCAACCTCTACGACGACCCGGCAGACCCGCGCGCGGCGAACCGGCAGTTCAGCGTCGACAAGGCCGTGAACGAGTACCTGCGCACGGGCATCGACCCGTCCCAGCTCGGCGTCGGGCTCGCGATGTACGGCCGCGGCTGGAAGGGCGTCGGCTCGGCCGAGCCGTGGTCCGCGGCGAGCGGGGCCGCACCGGGCACGTGGGAGGCCGGCAACGAGGACTACGACAAGCTCCGGACGCGCGGCCAGGACCACTACGACGCCGAGACCGTCTCGGCCTGGCGGTACGACGGCGACCAGTGGTGGAGCTACGACAACCCCCGGTCGGTCGCCGCGAAGGCGGACTACGTCGCCGACAAGAACCTCGGCGGCGGCATGTGGTGGGACCTGTCCGGCAACCACGACGGGACCCTGCTCGGCGGCTTCACGGACGCGCTCCGCGCCGCGCCGACCGGCCCGGTCGACGGGACCGGCGGCCCGACGGACCCGACGGATCCCACCGATCCCACCGATCCTACGGATCCCACCGACCCGACCGACCCGACCGACCCGGGTGACGGGTGCCTGCCCGCATGGTCCGCCGCGGCCGTCTACACGGGCGGCGCCACGGCGTCGTACCAGGGGACGAATTACCGCGCGAAGTGGTGGACCCAGGGCGAGACACCGACCGCGGGCGGGCCGTGGGAGGCGACCGGGCCGTGCGGCGACGACCCGACGGACCCGACGGACCCGACCGACCCGACGGACCCGACCGACCCCGGTGAGTGCACCGCGGCCGCGTGGTCCGCGTCCGCCGTGTACACCGGCGGCGCGACGGTCTCCTACCAGGGCCAGACCTACCGCGCGAAGTGGTGGACGCAGAACAACGTCCCCGGCGCCGAGCAGTACGGCCCCTGGGAGTCGCAGGGCGCCTGCTGACCCGGCCCTGAGAGGCCGCGGGTACGGGGAAACCCGTACCCGCGGCCGTCGACCCGTGTGGATCTCCCCGATCTCGGCGCTCCGCCGCGCTCGCTAGCGTGGACGGACCGTCGAGGTCACCCCGCCGCCCTCCCCAGTGGGCTACGGGGTCGCTCCGATCGTGAAAGGCAAGTCACCGTGCACCTGCGTCGCGGCACCCCTCGTCCCTCGTCCGTCGGACGACCCGCACACCCGAGGACGGAGGGGGCCGCGACGCGGCCGCCCCAGCCGGGTGCAGCGGCCCGGTCCGGTCACGTCCTCGCGGTCGCGCTCGCCGTCGGGCTCCTCGCGTCCTGCACGGGTGGCGCCGGTGCGGGTAGCGGACCGGACGGCGCACCGCCCGTGGAGACGCCCGGTGCGGAGACGTCCGACGCCGGCGGGTCCGGCCCCGCGGGCGCGGGCGAGGACCACGCGGAGCACGGCGACCACGCGCAGCACGGCGGTCAGGTCCCGGTCGGCCCGCTCACGCTCCCCGCCGCGGAGTACTGGTCCGTGATCCAGCCGGACGACGGCGTGACGCAGGTGCGCGCCGGGGGCTGCCCGGAGGATGCCGTGTGCCCGAGCTTCGACATCCTCACCGGACCCGCGCTCGACGGCGTCGACCCCGCCGCCGCCCACGTCCCCGACGACGCGACGTGCCCGGGCGCGGACGCGCTCACGGCGCGGCCCGTCGCGGCGGCCGAGGAGTCCGAGGCGGTCGTGGGCGGCACGCCCGCGACGCTGACCCGCTGGACGCTGTCGTGCGTCGACGGCTCCGGGACCGAGGTGCGCACGGCCGAGCAGCTGCAGTGGTACGTCGACGACGCCCCCGCCGGGCCGGTGCTCGTCGTCGACCGCTGGGCCTTCGAAGGGCTCGGGTCGCGCCTTGCCGCCGGGTCCTGGCCCGCGGCCTGAGGGCCGCCGCCCGACGACGGCACGACGACGGCCCGACGACGGCACGACGACGGGCTCCGCACCTCGCGAGGTGCGGAGCCCGTCGTCGTGGGGCTGCCCGGGCGGAGGCCCGGGCGAGCCGGTCAGCTCCTGCGGGCCCGGCGCGTCAGCAGCAGGATCGCGGCGCCGACGATCGCGAGACCACCGGCGATCGCCGCGTACAGGCCGACCGTCGCGCCCGTGTCGGCAAGACCGGGCGCGTCGCTCGACGCCGACGTGCCGGGGTTCGACACCTGCTGGGCGGGCGGCGGGTCTTCCTCGCCGGGAGGGTTCGTCGCGCAGTCCGGCGAGGACGGCGGGTAGTCCACCGTCACGACGGTCTCGGGGTTGACCTCGAAGAGGACCTCGACCGACGGGCGGACCCAGTCGAACTCGTCGCCCACGACCCACTCGCCACCCTCGAGGCGCCAGCCGGGCCAGTCGGCGCCGCGCCCGTCCGGGCCGACGACCGCGCCCGGCCAGATGACACGACCGCTGAGCGGCAGCTCGGACTGGACGACGTCGTCGCCGGTGGGGTTCTGCCACGTGATGGTGACGGTGTTGCTCTCCGTGCCCGTGACGTCGACCGCGTACTGGAGGTACGGCACGTCGCCGTCGCAGACGGGCGAGAGGACCGAGAGGTCGATCGTGGGCTCGGGCGGGACGTACGAGTCGTCGGCGTGCGCCGACGGCGCGGCCAGCAGCACGGCGACGCCGACGGCTGCGGTGGCGGCGAGTGTGCGGACCGCGGTGCGCGACCCTCTCGAGCTGCTCATGGCTTCCTCGTCTCGGTCTCAGGAGGTGTGCGGTGCTGGAAGGAGGGAGCCGGCGAGCAGCGGCGCTGATACCTGGCCGCGGCCGCCCCGGCAGCCCTCCCGAAGAGTCGGGATGCGGCCACAGTATCGACGTCGGTGCTTCGAGTTGGACGATCGTCCGGGTGAAAAAGATTGCCGCCGGGCATCGTTACCGGTCCGTGACGAGAATTCACCCGGGGACGGTGGTCAGCCGCAGACCGGGACCTCGACGGTCTGCAGCCCTGGCGTGCGTGCCGTCGGCGTCGACCACACGTCGAGGAGGCCGGGCGAGGGGTCGGGCGCGTCGTCGTCGGGGGGCGACGTCGTCGCGAACGTGAGCGTCGTGGTCTCGCCGGGCGCCAGGTCCACCATGACCGACACGGCGGCGCGGTCGCCGACGGTCCCGGGCTGGCCCGGCGCCGACCGGTCGTCCCGTCGGACGTCCGTGACGGTCCGGCCGCGCGGCGTGTACAGCACGACGAACGTCCGGGTGACGCCCGGCTCGACGCCGTAGATCCCCCCACCTGTCACGTACCACGGCAGGCTCGTCCCGGCGTCTGCGGGGGCGGTCGAGGTCAGGTCGGCCGCGAACGTGTCGACGCGACCGTCGGCGGTGCAGCGGCTCCCCGTGTGCCGGACCGCGGTGTCGAGGTAGTAGCCCATCTTCCCGCCGGTGCCGTCGTTGAGGAACACCCCGACGGAGCGCGTTGCCCGGTCCGCGGTGTCGACGTCTCCGGCCACGACTGTGCCCGCGAGGCTCTCCTGCTCGTCGGCGTGGGCCGACCACAGCATCAGGCGGTGCTCGTCCGCGGCACGCCCGACGGCATCGAGAGCCGTCGCAGGGTCCGCGCTGCCGCCGAGGAACGTGCTGAGGACCGACGAGGCGACCGTGGCGAAGAACTCGTCGGTCGCCGGGCCGGGCTCGAGCTGCGCGTAGGCGTCCGAGAGCAGGGTGCGGACCACGGTCGTCGAGTCCACGGTCGTGCCCGCCACGTCGACGGGTCCCGTCGACTCGAGGAGGTAGGACAGGGCGACGGGATCGGTCGCGACGACCCCGTCCACGCGCTCGCCCTGGGCCCGTTCCCACATCGCGGCGGAGAGCGCGGCCGTCGTCGGGAAGTCGGGCGTGAGCGTCGTGTCCTGGACGAAGCGCCCCACGCGGTCGGAGTAGAGCTGCTCGACACCCGGGTCGAGCGGCAGGACCGGCTCGGCGAACGGCGGCACGTCGGAGGTCGAGGCCTGGCGCTCGAGGGCGACCCGGCCGTCGTCGACCGTGAGCACGGCGAGCGCGCCGGTGATGCCGCCGGCAGCGCGCAGCTCCGCGTTGTTGAGCGCGAGGACGAGGTAGCGGCGCGGGCCGTCGGCGCCGAGCATCGCCGGGCCGAGCGTCGTGACGCGGTCGGTGGTGCGCACGAGCGGGCGCAGCTCGTCGGCCGCGGCGACGAGCCGGTCGTACGGCTCCGCGACCTCCGCGTGCAGGGCGGTGCGGTCCACCTGCGCGTGGCGCGCGTCGATGTCGTCGAACGCGGCGGCCGCACGGGCCGCCAGCGGGGCCGCCTCCTCGAGCGGCGCGAGGTCGACTGCGCCGTCGGTGATCGCGATCGCATCCCCCTCGACGACGGAGAGCACCTGGGCCAGCGAGGGGAGGACGTCGGTGGCGAGGTCGTCGACCGTCGCCGCGGACGCCGAGAAGGCGCGCACGTCCTGCCCGACGACGGGCAGGTGGGCGGCGAGCGCCCAGAGGAACCCGTCGGTGCTCGCGCGCGCGGTCGCGGTGAGCGGCTGGACGTCGGCGAGGATCGCGGACGCGGTCTCGACGTCTCCGGCGCGCAGCGCCTCCTCCGCGGTGGGGACCTCGGCCACCGCGCTCTCGAGCGCGTCCCGCGCGGTGAGGGCGTCACGGACGAGGAGCGCGGCACCGACGAGGAGAAGGACGCCGAGCGCGACGAGCGACCAGCCCACCCAGAGGCCCCAGCGGCCCCGGCGGCGTCGCGGGCTCTCCGGCGCGATCTCCTGGTGATCCGCCCCACCGGCGGCGTCGGCGGCGCTCATGGTCCTCAGCGTAGGGCGTCGTGGGTGGCAGGATCGTGCCCGGAGCGGGTGATCCTCCGGCCGCTCCGGGGCGGGCAGATGCCCGTTCCCCGGCCGGCTCCGGGTGCTCGTGGGGAGACGACGACGCCGTCGTGCAAGGACCTCTCGCCCCGCGACACAGAGCGGTTGACGACCGTCCGCCGACCGCGGGCGACCGCCCGACGACACAGGAGCCGCCGTGACGACCGACGAGACGCCCGACGCGACGTCCGGTGCCGCGCGCGAGCGCCTGCCGCTCGACCCGTCGCACGGCGTGCCGCACGGCGTGCCGCATGATGCGGCCTGGTTCGCCGTGCTCTTCGGCGCGCACTCGGGCGCCCTGTACCGCTACTTCCGGCGCCGCCTGCCGACCGGTCAGGGCGCCGTGGGCCCCGACGCCGAGGACCTCGCAGCCGAGGTGCTCGCGACGGCGTGGCGTCGTCGCGAGGTCGTGCCCGACGGCGCCGAGCTGCCCTGGCTGTACCGGACCGCCGGCTTCGTGCTGGCCAACCACCGGCGCAAGGCTCGCGCAGTCCCCGTCGCCGACGTGCCGGAGGAGACCGACGCGGGCGCCGACGTCGAGCACGTCGTGGTGCAGGACGACGAGGTGCGGCGCGCGCTTGTCGCCCTGTCGGCGCGCGACCGGCGGATCTTGCTGCTCCATGCGTGGGAAGGGCTGACGGGCGACGAGCTGGCGGCCGTGCTCGGGGTGTCTCGCGGCGGGGCGGACGCCGCGCTCTCGCGCGCCCGGGCCCGGTTGCGCGCCGCGTGGGACGGCGCCGCGGCCCCCGCGGCGCGCGCCCCGCAAGAGACGGGCGCCTGACGACACAAGCCCGGTGGACGACGCAAACGTCGGACCCGCGTCCCTGGCGCCGTACCTGGAGCCCTCTTGGAGTCGACATGACCACGAACACCCCTGACGAGCCGACCTCGGCACCGGCCGACCGGACCGGTGCCCCGGAGCCGGTGGACGGCGCGGAACCGGTCGACCGCTCCGGGCCGGTCGGGACCGACGACGTCTCCGGGCCGGTCGGGACCGACGTCGCCCTGGAGCGGCTGCGGGCCGCGGACCCGGCCGCCGACGAGACGCCCGACCTCGCCGTGATCGAGGCGGCGGTCCGCGAGCGCGCACCCGAGGCGTTCGCCGGCATCGATGGCGCCGACGGCACGGACCGTGCCGCGGCGCCCGTCGTCGAGCCCCCGGTGGTGCCGGACGAGCTCGCCGCGCGCCGCCGCCGTCGTGCGCCGCTGCTCGTCGCCGCCGCTGTCGCGGGGGTGCTCGTGGTGGGCGGTGGCGGCTACGCGCTCGGCGCCGGGACGGGTGCGGGGAGCACGTCGGACGAGCAGGCGGCCAGCTCTGCGCTCGCCCCGATCCAGCTCGGGGCACCCGTCCCGGCGCAGGAGCAGGCTGCGGCCGACGCGGCGGGGGGCGTCGCTGCGGAGACCCTGGTCGGCCCGTCGTCCCGCGCCACCGCCGACCTGGCGTACGGCGGCTGGGGCGGCCGGAGCGTCTTCCACCAGGACGGGCTGGCGACCGAGGGCGGGCGTGCCGACGCCTGGGCCTATGACGCGCAGTCCGTGTTCTCGGAGGAGACGGCGCGCCGCGTCGCCGACGTCCTCGGCGTCGAGGGTGAGGTCCGCGAGGAGCACGGCGCGTACGCCGTCGGGTCGAGCGACTGGACCGGGCCGCAGGTCTCGATCCAGCCCGACGGTCTCGCGAGCGTGTCGTTCAACGACCCGACGAAGGACCCGTGGGGCTGCGTCGTCGTGACGCCGATGCCCGCGGAGGAGGGCGGCTCCACCGACGACGGCGCCATGTCGCCGTCGGCGGAACCGGGCGCGTGCGTCGAGCAGGACCACGGCGCGCCGCCGAGCGGGGACGACGCGGTCGCGCAGCTGCGCGAGGTGCTCGGCGAGCTGGGCCTGGACGCCGGCGCGTTCGAGGTCGTCGCGGAGGCGCAGCCCGCGGACCAGGGTGCGCCGCGCGCCACCACGGTCTCGGCGCACGAGGTCGTGGACGGCCGGCGCACGGGCGTCGCGTGGGGTGCGACGTTCTCCGGCGCGGGCATGTCGTCGCTGTACGGCTCGCTCGCCCCGCGCGTGCCGCTCGGCACGTACGACGTCGTGAGCCCGGCCGCGGCGGTCGAGCGGCTCGGCGACCCGCGGTTCTCGGGCGGTGGCCCGATCGCGTGGGCGCGCCAGGACGTCGGGACGGCGGTCCCCGAGATCGGGATCGCCCCCGAGGAGATCGAGATCCCTACGGTCCCGCCGACCGTCGCCGAGGGCAGCCGGTTCGCGTGGCCCGTGACCGACGTGACGATCACCGACGCACAGCTCGGCGCCGCCGTCCAGCACCAGCCGGACCGGGCGGCGGTGCTCGTCCCGGCCTACGAGCTGACTGACGCGGAGGGGAACACGTGGTCGGTGCTCGCCGTCGCGGACGAGCAGCTCGACTTCGCCACCGCCCCCTGACCCGCCGCCGAACACGGGATCGTCCACCGCCGAGCACGGGATCGGCCACCGGATTCGACGAGATACGGTGGCTGACCCCGTGTTCGGCACGCTCCTGGGCGGCTGGTACGCGGCGAGCCTCGGCGTGAGGGCTCGGTGTGGGGCCGGAAGGGCCGACGTCTTTTGTCACACGTTCTGCCCAGTGCGATCAGAACCGCACCGCTTTTGATTGACCACCGACAAAAGTGTGGCTAGGGTCGCAGCAGGCCGTCGCCTCGGGCACGCTCCCCGTGTGCTGCGGGCATCGGCCTGCGGTGGCAGTGAAGCCACCGCCGCGACACTTCGGTCCGCGCCCCGGCGTGCGGCCGACGGAACGGGAGCAACGATGCACCACAACGCCTCTGGTCGGACCGGACTGTGGCTCGTCGGGGCGCGCGGGTCGGTGGCGACCACCGCGGTCCTCGGCCTCGCCGCGATCGTCGACGGCCGCGCCGCGCCCACCGGGTGCGTGACCGCGCAGGAGCCGTTCGCCTCCGCGCCGCTCCCCGCCTTCGCGGACCTCGTCGTCGGCGGGCACGACATCACCGACGTCTCCATGGCGAAGCACGCCGAGCTGCTCGTCGAGGCCGGCATGGTCCCGCCGCGCCTGCTCGCCGCGACCCACGCCGCGCTGGAGCGGGCCGACGCCGAGGTGCGCCACGGGTACGACGCGCGCCCGGGCGTCCTCGCGCAGGGTCCGCGAGAGTCCCAGCAGGTCGCAGCCGAGCGCCTCGCGGCCGACATCACCGACTTCCGCGAGCGCAACGGGCTCGCCCGGGTGGTCGTCGTCGACCTCGCGTCGACCGAGCCGCTGCCTGATCCCGCGCCCGAGTTCACGGACCGCGCCCTCCTCGAGGCCGCACTTGCCGACCCGGATCGCGCCGTCCTGCCCCCCAGCTCGGTCGTCGCGTACGCGGCGCTGCTCGCGGGCGCGCCCTACGCCGGCTTCACGCCGTCGGCGAGCATGGACCTGCCCGTCCTCGTGGAGCTCGCGCGCGAGCGGGGCGTGCCCGTCGCGGGCCAGGACGGCAAGACCGGCCAGACGTGGCTCCGCACGATCTTGGCGCCCGCGTTCGCTGCGCGCGGCCTGCGCGTGCTCTCGTGGGCGGGTGCGAACCTGCTCGGCGGCGGTGACGGCGCGACGCTCGCCGACCCCGAGGCCGTCCGCAGCAAGCTCGCGTCGAAGACGCGCGGCCTCCAGGACCTCACGGGCAGCGAGGTCACCCCGCTGCACATCGACAACGTGCCCGACCTCGGCGACATCAAGGTCGCGTGGGACCACGTGCACGTCGAGGGGTTCCTCGGCTCGCGCCTCACGCTGCAGACGACGTGGTCCGCGTACGACTCGATGCTCGCCGCGCCGCTCGTGCTCGACCTCGCGCGCCTCCTCGCGCTCGCGGACGCCGCCGGCTGCGCGGGCCCGGTGCCCGAGCTCGGGTTCTTCTTCAAGGACCCGTGGGGCAGCGACGTGCACGACTTCGCGACGCAGACCGTCGCGCTCGCCGACTGGGTGCGCGACGCCGGTGCCCGCGTCGTCGGGAGGGCGGGGACGCCCGGCGCGACGGGCGACGTCGTCGCGCCCGACGACCGGGCGTGACCGTGCCGACCAGCCTGCCGACCAGCCTGCCGACCAGCCTGCCGACCAGCCCCACCCTGCGCGACCACCTCGACCTCGTCCGAGCCCCTGCCGTCCTGTCCGTCGTCGGCGACACGCTCGCCGGCGCGGCAGCCGCCGGGCACCGCATCACCCCCCGTCGCGCTCTGCTGCCGCTCGCGTCCGCGTGCCTGTACGCGGGCGGCATGGCGCTCAACGACTACGCCGACCGGCACCTCGACGCGCTCGAGCGGCCCGAGCGACCCATCCCGTCGGGCCGCGTCACGCCGCGCCGCGCGCTCCAGGTCGCGACGGGCCTCACCGCCGCGGGGATCGGGCTCGCCGCCGTCGGCGGCGGACGCCGCGCGCTCGCCGTCGCCGTGCCGCTCGCCGCGAGCGTGTGGACCTACGACACGGTCGCCAAGGACCGTCCTGTCGGCCCGGTCGTCATGGCGGCGTGCCGCGGCCTCGACGTCCTGCTCGGCGCGGGCGTCGGGCACCTGCGTGCGGCGCTGCCCGCCGCGACGGCGCTCGCCGCGCACACCGCGGGCGTCACCGTGCTCTCGCGCGGCGAGGTCCACGGCACGACGACGCCCCTCGCCGCGGCCGTCGCGGGCGGCACGCTCGCGGTGGCCGGGGCCGTCACCGCGGGCGCGCTGCGAGGTGGCCGCCCGGACGGTGGCGACCGTGCCGCTCGTGCCGCTCGTGCCGCCCGTGCCGCGACGGTCGCCGCCGCGGGGGCGTACGTCGCGACGTGCCTGCCGCGCCAGACGGACGCCGCGCTGACGCCGTCCGCGGCCAACGCGTTCGCCGCGACCAAGGCCGGGATCCGCGCGATGGTGCCGCTCCAGGCGGCCTGGGCGGCCCGCGGCGGCAGCCTCGCGTCCGTCGGGGTGCTCGCCGCCGTGGAGGTCGCCGGCCGGCTGCTCCGGCGCGCGGGACGGCGTCCCGGCCGGGCCGAGATGAGCGAGACGTGAGCGCCGGGGACGAGCCGGGCCGCGGCGTCGGGCAGGGGGCGCTCCCGTTCGCCCTCGGGTACGGCACGAACGGCTTCACCGACCACCCGCTCGACGACGTGCTCACGGTCCTCGACCACGAGGGCTACGACGCGGTCGCGCTCACCCTGGGATTCCCGCACCTCGACCCGTTCGCACCGGGTTGGGGTGACCGCGTCGACGCCCTGCGGTCGCGCCTCGCGGGCCTGCACGACGGCGCGGGGATGCGCGTCGTCGTCGAGACGGGCACGCGCTTCCTCCTCGACCCGTACCGCAAGCACCGCCCGACGCTCGTCGACGCCGAGGCCGAGCCGCGCCTGCGGTTCCTCGAGCGGGCCGTCGAGATCGCGGCGGGCCTCGACGCGGAGTGCGTCTCGTTCTTCTCCGGCGTCCTGCCCGACGACGCGTCCCCGGCCGAGGGGTGGGACCGCCTGCGCAGCCGGCTCCCCGCCCTGGTCGAGCACGCCCACGGCCTGGGCGTGCGGCTCTCGCTCGAGCCGGAGCCCGGGATGCTCGTCGAGACGGTCGCCGACGCGCTGCGGCTGCGCGAGGACCTCGGCGACCCTCCCGGCCTGGGCATCACGGTCGACGTGGGTCATTGCCTCGTCGTCGAGCCCGATGGGGTCGAGGGCGCGCTGCGCGCCGCCGCGCCGTACCTCGCGAACGTCCAGCTCGACGACATGCCGTCGACGCACCACGAGCACCGCCCGTTCGGCGAGGGCGAGATCGACCTGCCCCTCGTGCTCGCGACGCTCGCGGACGTCGGGTACACCGGTGTCGCGGCGGTCGAGCTGCCGCGCCACTCCTACGACGCGCCCGGCCTCGCGCACCGCAGCATGACGGCGCTCCGGGCGGCATCCCACCACCACCCCAGCACCGTGACGGAGGTGTCATGACCGAGGACCTCACCCGCGTCGACCCGGCCGAGAGCCCGGGCGACCTCTGGCTCGCCGAGGCGTGCGCCGCCGTCGGGCGCGACCCCGGCTCCCTGACCCGGGCGTTCGCCCTGGCCGGGCGCAAGGTCGGG
This sequence comes from Cellulosimicrobium sp. BMG9.23, assembly GCF_059159985.1. Classification (NCBI taxonomy): domain Bacteria; kingdom Bacillati; phylum Actinomycetota; class Actinomycetes; order Micrococcales; family Promicromonosporaceae; genus Cellulosimicrobium; species Cellulosimicrobium sp. BMG9.23. The sequence continues at coordinate 32,328 of NZ_JBZGBZ010000005.1, read as the reverse complement.
CGCGGGGCGCGACGGCCGGACGACGACCCGGCCGGGATCCTGCACGGGACCGTCGACGACGCCGCGCGGGCCGCGCTCGTCGTGGCGCTCGCGGACGCGCTCGGCCCCGGTCAGTCGCCGGCGTTCGCGGCGCGGCTCGCGGACCTCTACCAGCACGGCGACACCGCCGAGCGGCGCGGTGTGCTGCGCGGCCTCGACGCCCTCGCGTCGCGCGGCGAGCTCGCGCCGGAGGTCGTGGACGTGGGCCGCGACCTGGCGGCGGACGCGCTGCGCACCAATGACCAGAGCCTCGTCGCCGCGGCCGTCGGCCCGTTCGCGGCCGCGCACCTCGACCAGCACGCGTGGCGCCACGCCGTCCTCAAGCTCGTGTTCATGGGCGTGAGCCTCGACGCCGTCGCCGGCCTCGACGACCGCGCCGACGACGAGCTCGCGCGCATGGCCCGCGACTTCGCCGCCGAGCGCCGGGCGGCAGGGCGCGCCGTGCCCGACGACGTCGCGCGCCTCGCGCCCGACGTCACCCCCGGCCCGACCCGGCCCGACCAGACCGCCCCCGGCACGTCGTCCCCCACCGGAAGGAGCGCCTGATGCGCATCTTCGACCCCCACATCCACATGACGAGCCGCACGACGGACGACTACGAGGCGATGTACGCCGCGGGCGTGCGGGCGCTCGTCGAGCCCGCGTTCTGGCTCGGGCAGCCGCGCACGAACGTCGGGTCGTTCCTCGACTACTTCGACTCGCTGCTCGGCTGGGAGAGGTTCCGGGCCGCGCAGTTCGGCATCCGGCACCACGCGACGATCGCCCTCAACCCCAAGGAGGCGAACGACCCGCGCTGCCGCGAGGTGCTCGACGAGATCCCGCGCTACCTGCTCAAGGACGGTGTGGTCGCCGTCGGCGAGGTGGGGTACGACTCGATGACGCCCGAGGAGGACGAGGTGTTCGCGCGCCAGCTCCAGATGGCGCGCTCCGTCGAGCTGCCCGTCCTCGTGCACACGCCGCACCGCGACAAGCTTGCGGGCACGCGGCGCACGCTCGACGTCGTGCGCGAGTCGCGGCTGCCGTCGGAGCACGTGCTCGTGGACCACCTCAACGAGACCAACGTCGCGCTCGTGCTCGACGCCGGGGCGTGGGCCGGTTTCTCCATCTACCCGGACACGAAGATGGACGAGGACCGGATGGTCGCGATCCTCCAGGAGCACGGGACCGAGCGGATGATCGTGAACTCCGCCGCGGACTGGGGGCGCTCCGACCCGCTCAAGACGCTCAAGACCGGGCACGCGATGCTCGCGGCGGGGTTCACCGAGGACGACGTCGACAAGGTCCTGTGGCGCAACCCCGTGGAGTTCTACGGGCAGTCGGGCAACCTCGTGCTCGACCCGGTCCCCGGGTTCACGGCCGGGGAGCTCCCGACGCCCGGCGTCGAGTTCGAGGGCTCGTCCGTCCTGCGCGGCGCGCGGGCCTGACATGCTCCTGTCCTACTGCACCAACGTCCACCCCGCCGAGGACCTCGACGGCGTCCTCGACCAGCTCGCGCGCTACGCCGCGCCCGTGCGCCAGGCCGCGGGTCTCGACGTCCTCGGCGTCGGGCTCTGGCTCCCCGCTGTCCTCGCGCACCGGCTCGCCGGGTCGCCCGGGGACCGTGACCGGCTGCGCGCGGCTCTGGCCGAGCACCGCCTCCAGGTCCACACGCTCAACGCGTTCCCGTACGGCGGGTTCCACGCCGACGTCGTCAAGCTCGACGTGTACACGCCGACGTGGGCCGACCCCGAGCGGCTCGCGTACACGCTCGAGTGCGCGGAGGTCCTCGCGGACCTGCTCCCCGACGGCGTCGACGGGTCGATCTCGACCCTCCCGCTGGCCTGGCGTGAGCCGTGGTCCGCGGCCGACGACGACGCGGCGACCCGGGCGTTCGCCGAGCTCTCGGCGGGGCTCCGGGACCTCCGCGAGCGCACGGGCAAGGTCGTGCGGGTCGCGGTCGAGCCCGAGCCGGGCTGCGTGCTCGACACGGTGGAGGACGTCGTGACATGGCTCGCGGCGCGGACCGGCACGGACCTGCCCGTCGAGCGGCATATCGACCCCGAGCACGTCGGCGTGTGCCTCGACACGTGCCACCTGGCGGTGTCGTTCGCGGACCCTGCGGGGGCGGTCCGGCGGATCACCGACGCGGGTCTGCGCGTGGTCAAGGTCCAGGCGTCGGCCGCGCTGCACCTGGACGACCCTGCGGACGCGGCGTCCAGGACCGCCGTGGGCCGGTTCGCCGAGAAGCGCTACATCCACCAGGTGCGCGAGCTCGCCGCCGACGGCACCGTGCTGCCCGCGGACGACCTGCCCGACGCGCTGGGCGACACCCCCGCACCCGGGGCGCGCGACGTCGTCGGGCACGAGGAGGACGCCGCTCCCGCACACGAGGTGGAGGGCGCCGTCGGGCCCGCGCTGCCGGGGGAGGGGCCGTGGCGCGTGCACTTCCACGTGCCGCTGCACCACGAGCCCGAGGCGCCGCTCGCGGCGACGACGGACGTGCTGCGCGCCGCGGTCGCGGCGGTGCGGGAGGCGCCGCACGGCGAGGAGGCGCACCTCGACGTCGAGACGTACACGTGGTCCGTGCTGCCCGAGGGCGCCGCGACCGACTCGCTCGTCGCGGGCATCGCGGCCGAGCTGCGCTGGGCAGTACGCGAGCTCGGCCCGACCACGGGGACATCCACCGCCGAGCACGGGGATGCCCACCGGAATCCGTCCGAAACGGTGGACAAGCCCGTGTTCGGCACCGAAGGAACGACCAGGAGGACCGCATGAAGCCCGTGCTGCTGCTCGACGTCGTCGGGCTCACGTCGACCGCCCTCGCGCACATGCCGCGACTGCGCCAGCTCGCCGCCGGAGGATGGCAGTCCGAGCTGCGGACCGTCCTGCCCGCGGTGACGTGCTCGGTGCAGTCCACGATGCTCACGGGCTTGAGCCCGGCGCAGCACGGGATCGTCGGGAACGGCTGGTACTTCCGCGAGCTCGGCGACGTCTACCTGTGGCGTCAGCACAACCGGCTCGTCGAGGGGGAGAAGCTCTGGGAGGCGGCGCGGTCGGCGCGCTCCGGCTACAGCAGCGCCAACGTGTGCTGGTGGTACGCGATGGGCATGTCGACGGACGTCACGATCACGCCGCGCCCCATCTACCACGCCGACGGCCGCAAGTCGCCCGACGCCTACGTCCGCCCGCCGGCGCTGCACGACGACCTCGTCGAGCGGCTCGGCGAGTTCCCGCTCTTCACGTACTGGGGCCCGACGGCGTCCATCGCCTCCTCGCGCTGGATCGTCGACGCGACGCGGCACGTCCTGCGCACCCACGCGCCGGACCTCACCATGACGTACGTCCCGCACCTCGACTACGACCTGCAGCGGTTCGGGCCGAACGACCCGAGGTCCCATGCCGCGGCGGCCGAGCTCGACGCGGCGCTCGCCCCGCTGCTCGACGACTGCGCGAACCAGGGCGTCACGGTGCTCGTGGTGTCCGAGTACGGCATCGCCGACGTCGACCGCCCGGTGCACCTCAACCGCATCCTGCGGCGTGAGGGCCTCCTCGAGGTCTACGTCCAGGACGGCAAGGAGCAGCTCGACCCGTGGGCGTCGCGCGCGTTCGCGGTCGCGGACCACCAGGTCGCGCACGTCTATCTCGGCGACCCGCAGGACACCGCGCTGCAGCGGAAGGTCGCCGACCTGCTCCGCGCGGTGCCCGGCGTCGACGAGGTCCTCGACCGCGAGGCGCAGGCCCGCTACGGGCTCGACCACGAGCGGTCGGGCGAGCTCGTCGTCGTGGCCGAGCCCGGCGCGTGGTTCACGTACTACTTCTGGCTCGACGACGACCGAGCGCCCGAGTACGCGCGCGGCGTCGACATCCACCGCAAGCCCGGCTACGACCCCGCCGAGCTGTTCTTCGACCCGGCCGACCCGCTCGCCAAGGCCAAGGCGGGTCTCAACCTGGTGAAGAAGAAGGTCGGCCTGCGGTACGCGATGAGCACGGTCCCGCTCGACGCGTCGTACGTGAAGGGCTCGCACGGCCGCCTGCCGACGTCGTCGGCGGACACACCGTTGGTCCTGTGCTCGGACGCGGAGGTCCCCGCGTCGATCGCGGGGCTCGTCGCCTCCGACGACGCGCAGATCCCCGCCGCGGCGATCAAGGGCCTCGTCCTCGAGCTCCAGGGACTCGGCGCGCGCGTCTGAGGCGGCGCCCGTCGACCGCGGCGCACCTTCCACGCCGAACCCCGGGTTATCTGCCGATCGACGTCTCGATCGGCTCGTAACCCGGGGTTCGGCGTGCTGCCTGGCTCGGCACGGCGGACACGAGGGCGCGGGGCGGACGCGGCGAGGGCCGCCACCCCTGCGGGTGACGGCCCTCGCCGTGGTCGTGCGGTGACGCCTACGAGCAGCTCAGCGCCTCGTACTCGGCGTCGTACGACGTGGTCACCTCGACCTCGTCGATCTCGGCCGTGGCGTCCACGGTCACGGACCCCGCCTCGACCGACGTGTCGCGGACGGCGAACGCCTGGTAGGCGTTCTTGCCCTCCTTGACGTTGTTGAACGTCCGGTCGCCGTACGGCGTGGTGACCGCGACGTCCGCCCGTGCGCCGGACTCGTTGAGCACGCGGACGGCCACGTAGGCCTTGCCCGCGAGGCAGCGGGCCTCGGCGGTCACCGCGACGTCGACGGCGGCGTCGGACGTCGTGACGTCCACGGTCTGCCACCGCTTGCCCGGTGTCGCGTTGTGCAGGTGGAGCAGCAGGAGCTGTCCGCTGCCCTCCTCCGCGGCGGCCTCCGACCGGTGCACCGTGAGCGGGGCGTCGTCCGCGCCGAGGTACACCAGCTCGTCCTCGCCCTCGAACCAGTAGGCGGGGTCGTACGGGTCGCCCGTGAACGTGTCCGTGGCGTCGACGAGCTGGCCCTCCTCGCCGGACGCGTACGGCGAGTAGGTCCGCACCTGGAACGTCGGGACGGTGCCCTCCTCGATCCCGAGCGAGCCGATGCCCACCGGGATGACGACGACGTTGTTGTCGAACACCGAGGTGTCGACGTCGCCCCACAGCGAGTTCACCGGCTGGAGGTCGATGTTGTCGCCGGCCTGGTACTCCGTGCCGTCGGGCGCCGTCCAGTCCTTGAGGGTGAACGTCGCCGCGAGGGTGAGGTCGGTCTCGTCGTTGTACTTGAGCACCGAGACCTCGAAGTCCGAGGACCCGTCGGAGTCGACGTCGACCTCGACCGAGGGGCTCGCGACCGAGCCGAGGCTCGCCCACGGGCCGTCGACCGCGACGCCGATGCCCACGACCCCGTCCGCGGGGTCCCCACCGGCGGCCGCCACCTGCGGCGCCGTCGAGGAGAACCCGACCGCGCGGATGTCCGTCGAGGCGATGGCCGTCGCCGACGTGCCCTCCGACGCGTCGGCCTCGAGCCGTGGGCTCGTCGCCTTGAGCTCGAACGGCGCGAGCAGCGAGAACCAGCCGCCCGAGGCGACGCCCCGGCCGTCGAGGTCGAGCTCGGCGGTGTCGGCCTGTGCACCGAAGGTGACCGGCTTGGCCGTGAGGTCGCTGACGAGCCGCGGCGACGCCTGCACCGGCACGCGGAGCTCGCTGCTGCCGTCGGTCGGCGTGAGCACCACCCGTCCGCTCACCGAGGACACGAAGTCGCGCGGGACGCCGACGCCGGAGTCGGGCGACGACGTCGGGTCGAGCTCCTTCTCGAGCGTCGCCGGGTCCGCGGTGAGGGTCACGGTGACGACCGTCTGCTGCCCGGCCGGGACGGTGACCGTCGCGGGGGCCACGGTGACGGTCGCGCCGCCGGCCGTGCTCGACGGCGTGAAGCCGGTCGCGTACGTGACCGCGGCATCACCCGTGTTGCGCACGGTGACGGCCTGGCGCTTCGTCACCGTCGTCTCTCCGACGTCGACGACGCCGAACGCGACGGACACGAGGTCGGAGGCCTGCGAGGCGTAGGCGAGCGTCGTGTTGCCGACCGCCTCGAGCGCGTCCACGCGCCCGGACCCGACGCGCTCCGGGCCGTAGGCCGTACCGGTGCCGGTCGGGCCCGTGAACACGTCGTGCGTCGCGGTGTTCATGACGGACGTCTTAATCTCCTGCGGTCCCCAGCCGGGCTGGGCCTGCTTGACGAGCGCCGCGATGCCCGCGACGTGCGGGGCCGACATGGACGTCCCCGACTTGATGCCCGCGCCGTCGAGGCGACCCGAGGCCGCGGAGGCGATGCCGGTGCCCGGCGCCGCGACGTCGGGCTTGACGACGCCGAGCGAGCCGTGGACCCCGCGCGACGACCCGCTGTTCAGCGTGTCCGCGATCTCGGGGATCTCGACGAACGACGCCATCGCGTACGACGGGCCGATCGTCATGACGACGGTGCCCGCCTCGATCGCCGGTCGGAGCGCCGCGTGGCTCGGGCCGGTGAGCTGGGCACCGGGGATGCCCTGGTTGCCCGCGATCCCGGCGACGAACGACTGCAGCTCGGACGAGAGGAGCACGCCCACCGCACCTGCCGCCTCGGCGTTGTTGAAGCGTGCGGCGCTGCCGCACTCGCGCGTCGCGTCCGAGTCGTCCCAGAAGAGGAACGCGATCTTCCCGGCGACCGCCGCGGCCTGCTCGGGCGTGTACGCCGTGCAGCCGGAGAAGTCGGCGGCGACGAACGCGACCGGTGCGGTCACGTCCTCCGCGCCGCGGTACTCGACCGAGTTCTGCGCCGCGTACGTCCCGACGAGCTCTGCGGGCTCGACGACCTCGACGGCATCGAAGGTCTGCGTGTTCCCCACGGAGTTCGCCACCGTGAGGGCCGTGCGCGAGTTGCCCGGCGAGCCGCCGACGTCGGTCACGTCCCCGGAGTTGCCCGCCGAGTTGACGGACAGCGTGCCGAGGCGCGAGAGCTGGTCGATGAAGAGGTTCTCCGGGTCGTCGGCGGGGGAGCCGGCCGAGCCGAGGGAGAGGTTGACGATGTCGAGGCGGTCGGACAGGTCGCCGTCCTGGTTCGGGTCGGCCGCCCACTCGAGCGCGTCGACGACGACGCTCGTGGATCCCCCGAGGTCGCCGAACACCTTGAGCGCGTACACGCCGGCCTCCGGCGCCGAGCCGGGCCCGACCTTCCAGTCGGAGAGGTCGGTCAGCGTCGAGTAGTCGCCGTCGAAGGTCGTGCCGTCGGCCGTGACGCCGTAGCCGGCGGCGGTGCCGGCGACGTGCGAGCCGTGGCCCGAGCCGATCGTGTCGAGCGAGTCGATGGGGTTCTCGTCGGGGGTCGGCACGAGCGTCGTGCCCTCGACCGTGCCGGAGGCGTCGTAGTCGTAGCCCGCGAAGTCGTGGCCGCCGAGGTACTTCAGCTCGTCGTACGTGCCCTCGGGGACGGGGCCGTCGCCGCGCTCACCGTACGCCTCGTCGTAGGCCTCCTGCGTGCCGGGGCCGCCGAAGTCGGCGTGCGTGTAGTCGATGCCGGTGTCGATGACGCCGATGCGCACGCCCTCGCCCGTGAGGCCCGTGCTCTGCCACGTCTCGGTCGCGCGCGTGAACACGTCGGTGCCCTTGTTCGTGGGCTCCTTGGGGATGATCCGGTAGACCGTGACGACCTTGTCGTCGCGCGCGAGGTCGCGCACGCGGTCCGCGTCGCCCGTGACGACGACCCCCGAGACGAGCGTGCTCGTCACCGAGACCTGCTGCGGGCTGCGCGCACCGGCGCTGCGCGCGGTCGCCTGCTGCGGGACGACGTCGTCCGCGAGCGTGGCGACCTCGGCCGCGTTGTCCTCGACCTCCCGCGGGCTCGCGCCCTGCGCGGCGAGGTCGACGCCCGACGGCGCGTCGAGCTGCACGAAGGCCGTCACGGTCCCGGCGGCGGAGGCGAGCGACGGGGCGACCTTGTCGAGCGGCTCGAGCCCGGAGTCCCGCTGGACCGCCAGCCCGCCGGGCTCGTCCGGTGGTGGGGCGGCGACGGCCGGGACGGCGGCCGCGGCGACGACCGCGAGCCCCGCGGCGGCCGCGGTCAGGGACACGGGCAGAGAACGGTGCTTCATCGACACTCATTTCCCCGGCTGGACCGGTGGGTGGAGGGGAGCGTAAGTGGGTCCTGCGGGTGGACGCCGACCGGTCGGACGGCTGCCCCCGGTTGCACGGTAACCTCCCGACGCCCTGGTTGCCCAGGGACAGCGTCCTCCCGGTCGCGACAGGACGGCTGGCGGAACCTAGGATGCCGCCCGGGGGCACGGGACGACGCTGTCCCGTGGGAGGCCCCTTCCCGCGTCAGGTCCACGGGTGCGACACACCGGGGGCGTGGCCCACGCAGAAGGAGAAACCATGCAGCGACGACCGTCCCGCTTCCTGTCCGCCGCGCTCGCGTCCGTCCTGGGCGCCGCCGTGGCCCTCGCCGTCCCGGCCGTGGCGTCGGCCGCGGAACCCGACCTGACCGTGAAGACGTGGGAGCGTCCGGGGTCCGGCACCGCCTCGCCGACCGACGAGGTGTGCACCGCGCAGGCGCAACCCGTCGTAGAGGGGCAGGACCCGTCGCTCCTCCCGCCGACGCTCGTCGAGTGCTTCGGCACGCTCGAGGACGCGCTCGCCCACGTGACCGGCAGCCCCGTGCCGGCAGCCGAGGACGTGGCCGCGGACGACCGCGCCGGCGTGCGCGCCGCCGTGGACGCGGCGAACGCCCGCAGCACGGCCGAGGCCGGGACCATGGCCGACGCTCGGACCACCGCCGCCGCGTCCTCGCTCGTGCTCGGCCTGATCCACCGTGACGCCAACTACAGGGGCAGCCAGACCCTCCTGTGGGGCAAGAGCAGCAACGGGTGCTTCACCGGGTCGACCTACGGCTTCCCGAACATGGCGAACTTCCTCCAGAACAACGTCATCAGCTCGGCCGAGTCGGTCGCGGGGTGCTGGAGCACGTTCTACGACGCGTACAGCTACGGCGGCGACCGTCGCAACTGCACGCCGAGCTGCGCGACGATGGGGTCGATGGACAACCGGTCGTCGTCGATCGTGTACCGCCCGAAGGGCACGCTGGGCTGAGCCGTCACGCCGTCCGGGCACCTGCCTGACCAGGCCAGGGTGCCCGACGGCGCGGAGCCGGGTTACGGTCGGGACGAGCCCGGGCGCGTCCCCGGGACCCTCGACGTCGAAGGAGCACCCGCATGCCCACTCGTATCGCACGCACCGCCTGGAACGGCGGCCTGCAGGACGGCCAGGGCCAGGTCGAGCTGTCGAGCTCGAAGGTCGGCACGTACGACGTCTCGTTCCCGCGTCGCGCGGCCGACGACGCCGGCGGCGTCACCAGCCCGGAGGAGCTCATCGCCGCGGCGCACTCGTCGTGCTTCGCGATGCAGCTCTCCGCCGTGCTCGGCGAGGCCGGCGCGACGCCCGTGGCGCTCGAGGTCACGGTCGAGGTGGAGCTCGGCCCGGACCCGGCCGGCGGCTTCAAGATCCCGTCCATCGCCGTCACCGTCCGCGGTGAGGTCGAGGGCATCGACGAGGCCGGGTTCCAGCAGGCGGCCGAGACCGCCAAGGCGACGTGCCCGGTCTCGAAGGCGCTCGCGGGCGTCGAGTCGATCACGCTGGACGCCTCGCTCGAGGGCTGACGCCCGTCGCCCCACCTGCCGAACCCCGGGTTGTCGGGTGCTCAGGTCCCTGAGTGCCCGGTAACCCGGGGTTCGGCGCGTCCGGGCGCCCAGCGTCAGCGCCGCACGGGCAGGCGTCCTCCGTCAGCGCGGCGCGAGCGGCGGGGTCGACGTGCCGGCGCCGTCGCGGATGCCCGTGACGAGCTCGGCGAGCGTGTCCTTCGCCTCGTGGACCGGCGCCCAACGGAGCAGCTCGTTCGCGAACGTCATGTCGAGCACGGGGACGCGCATCGCCATGTCGAGCCAGCCCTCGCCGACCGGGACGAGCCGCGCGCGCCATGCCGCCGCGAGCGCCGTGCGGGCCGTGCCGAGCGGGACCTCGCGCCACGAGCCGTCCGCGACGACGTCGGCGACGTCCTGCGCGGTGAGCACGGTCGGGTGCGCGACGTTGAACGGCCCCGGGTGGCGCCCGACGACGATGCGCGCGTAGGCGTCGGCGAGGTCGTCGGCGTGGACGACCTGGAGACGGAGCCCGCCGGGGAGCGGCACGGTCGGCAGGGGTTCGCGGCGCAGGACGCGCGTCCCGAGCGGTCCGAGGAAGTACCGGGAGATCTCGGAGGCGGCGTCGCGCTGGAAGACGAGGGCCGACCGCACGCGCGAGACGACGAGCCCGGTCTCGCGTTCGACGTCGTCGAGCAGCGCCTCGACCGCGGCCTTGTCCTCGGAGTACGACGAACCCGGGACGCCGCCGACCGGCCAGTCCTCGGTGACGGGCGTGTCGCGCGCCTCGCCCGCGTAGCGCGCGGGCGAGTAGGCGCCGACCGACGAGGCGACGACGAGGTGCTGCACGCCCGACCGGCGCACGGCCGCGACGACCCGCCGCGTCCCCTCGACGTTGACGCGGCGCAGGTAGCGCCGGTCGTGGCTGGGCTGGATCGCCCACGCGAGGTGCACGACGACGTCCGCACCGGCGAACGCCGCGTCGAGCCGCTCGTCGGCGTCGGACGCGGCGACGTCGGCGTAACGCCAGGTCGCGACGTCGTGGGGAAAGCGCACGGTGCTGGACCCGTCGGCGCGCGGCACGCGCCGCGCGACCGCGACCACGGACGTCACGACGGGTTCCTCCGCGAGGCGGCGCAGCACCGCTGACCCGACGTTCCCGCTCGCCCCGACGACCACCACGCGCATAGGGTGCCTCCGCTCTCGACGACCGCGGCGGGCACGACCGCCGCCGGGTCCGACGCTAGCCCGCCGAGCCCGAGTTCGCGCGGGCGATGGCGAGCACGGCGCCGCGCGCGGGCTCGCTGAGCTCAGGCACGAGGACGACCGTGCTCGCGAGCACGAGCCGCTCGATCTCGGTGCGCGTGAGGTCGCCACCGCCGAGCCAGGCCGCGGTGACGTTCTCGACGAGAGCGACCCAGCCGCCGACGAGCAGGTTCCAGCGCGGCGTCGGCGTGGCCCCGACGGTCGCGGCCGTCGTGGTCATCCGCAGGACGAGGCCTGAGCGGACCGCGGCGAGGGCCTCCTGCGTGGCCGGGTCGTCGCCGAGCGTGCCGCGCCACAGGTCCTGCCAGACCCGGCGGCGCGACTCCACGGTGTCGAGGAAGGCCGCGACGGCGCGTGCGGGGCGCTCGGCGAGGGGGCGGTCCTCGGGCGAGACGGTCGCGCGCTCGAGCTCGGCGACGGCCTCGAGCGCGACAGCCCGGCGCAGCCCGGACGTGGACCCGAAGTAGTGGAAGACCAGGGCCCTGGACGCCCCGGCGCCCGACGCGACGGCGGCGGGCGTGAGGGCGTCGAGGCCCTGCTCGTCGGCGAGGCGGGCCGCGGCGTCGAGGAGCTCGCGCCGTCGGTCGGCCGGCTCGCGCCGCGTGCGGCTGTGCGGGGTGTGCCCGGTGGCGGGGGAGGAGGTCATGGCACCGTTCTACGCCGCTGTTGACTCGAAGTCAATAGGGGTCGTACTCTTGTTGACAGGAAGTCAACGAGCGCCGCGGACGGCACCCGGGCGCGCGGCCCGGACGGCCCGGAGGCGCAGGCGGGCGGAGGCGCACCGGTCGGTGTCGTCGTCGCAGGAAGGAAGTCCCGAGGTGCAGATCACCCTGGCCGGCGTGCGCGTCGACGGGCGGCGCGAGCCGATGCTCGAGCCGCTGGACCTGGAGTGGCGCACGGGCGAGGCGGTGCTCGTCGCGGGGGAGCCCGGCCACGGGCACACCGCGCTCGCGCTCGTGGCGACCGGACGCTTCGCTCCGAGCGCGGGCGAGGTCCGCCTCGAACGCTCGTCCGCGGGGACGCTCACCGAGCCCGGGCCCGCGCGCGCCGCCGACCTGCGCGCGGTGAGCGCCGTCGTCGACGTGCCGGGCGTGAGCGAGCCCGACGACGCGCTGACCGTCACCGCCGTCGTCGCGGAGGGCCTGGCGCTCGCCGGGCGACGCAGCCTCCCGACGGACGTGTCCCGGTGGCTCGCCGACCACTCGTTGGTCGCCGACCGAGGACGCCGGCTCGACCAGGTGCCGGGCGTCGTGCGTACAGCGCTGCTCGCGGCGCTCGCGGCCGAGCGCGCGGGCGTGCGGTTCCTCGTCCTCACCCTGCCCGACCGGCACGGCGGCGAGCCGGCCGGATGGTGGGAGGTCGCGCAGACGCTCGCCGCGTCCGGCCTGGGCGTGCTCGTGCAGTGCTCGCGCTCGTCCGCGCGGGACCTCGGCGTCGACCTCCCGCCCGCGCACGGCTCGTTCGCCGTGCCGCCCGTCGTGGCGCTGCGCACCGCACCGGAGGTGACCCGATGACCGCCGTCCGCCTCGGCCTGTCGGAGCTGCGACGCCTCGCGTCGGGCACGCTGCCGCGCCTCGCGATCCTCGCGATGGCCCTCATCCCGACGCTCTACGCCGGGCTCTACCTCTTCGCGAACCACGACCCCTACGGCCGTCTCGACGGAATCCCGGCCGCGCTCGTCGTGCTCGACGAGGGCACCACCACCACCGATCGATCGACTGGCGGAGCGACCGGCGAGCCTGTCGAGCGCGACTTCGGGCGCGACGTCGCGGACCAGCTCCTCGACGACGGCGGGTTCGGCTGGGTCGAGACGTCCCAGGTGGACGCCGAGTACGGCGTGCGCTCCGGCCGCTACGACGCGGCGCTCGTCATCGGCCCGACGTTCTCGGCGGACCTCGCGTCCGCTGGCCAGTTCGAGCCGCAGCAGGCGAGCCTCACGCTCGTCACGAACGACGCCAACAACTACCTCGCGCGCACGATCGCCGACCAGATCGTCGGGGCGGTGCGCGACTCGATCGCGTCGCAGGTCGGGACGGAGGCGGCGGACAAGTTCCTGCGCGGCTTCGCGTCCATCCACACGAACCTCGCCGACGCGGTCGACGGCGCGGACCAGCTCCTCGACGGGTCGACGGAGCTCCGGGACGGCCTGGTCACCGCGGACGACGGCGCGCGCACGCTCGCGGACGGCGCAGCCCAGGCGGCCGACGGCGCGGCGACGCTGCGATCGAGCGTTGGGCCGCTCGCGGCCGCGGCCGGGCAGCTCGACGACGGCGCGGACCAGCTCGCGACGGGCCTCGGCACGTTGCGGGACCGCACCGCGTCGCTGCCCGACCAGACGCGACAGCTCGCCGACGGCGCGGCCCAGGTCGCGGACGGCAACGCCCAGGTCGCGCAGTACGGGCAGCAGGCCGCCGACGCCGCCGCGCAGGTGCTGCCGGCGCTCGACACGGTCCGGGACGACGTGGGGACGGCGCTCGACGAGCGTCTCGGCGAGCTCGTCGACCAGGGCGTCCTCATGCAGGAGCAGGCCGACGCGGTCCGCGCCGACGTGCAGTCGCAGGTCGCTCCGGTCCTCGACGCCCAGCGCGAGCAGGTCCAGGGCGCGGTCGACCAGGTCGAGGGCGCGTCCGCGCAGCTCGACCGCCTCGCCGACGGGTCGCGCCAGGTGTCCGACGGTGCGAGCACGCTCGCCGCCGCGACGCCGCAGCTCACCGCCGGCATCGCGTCCGCGGCCGACGGCGCCGACCGTCTCGCCGACGGGACCGGGCAGCTCGCCGCGGCCACCCCCGACCTGGTGGCCGGCGTCGGGCGGCTCGCGGACGGCACCGCCCAGGTGTCCGACGGCGCCGGGTCGCTCGCCGAAGGGCTCGACCGGCTGCGCGACGGGTCGGGCGAGCTGGTCGACGGGGTGACGCAGCTGCGCGACGGGCTCGCGGAGGGCCTGGGTCAGGTGCCGGACCTCGACGAGCAGACGCGGCAGGACACCGCCGAGACGATCGGCGACCCGGTGTCGGTGCGGAACGAGGCGCTCGCCTCGGCGGGCACGTACGGCGGCGGGCTCGCGCCGTTCTTCCTCTCGCTCGCGACGTGGATCGGCGCGTACGTGCTCTTCCTCCTCGTGCGGCCGCTCTCGACCCGCGCCCTCGCGGCCGGGCGCTCGGGGCTCGCGACGGCTCTCGGGGGATGGCTCACCCCGGCCGCGATCGGCGTCGTGCAGGTCGCGGCGATGTTCACGGTGACGAAGTTCGCGCTCGACATCGACCCCGTGCACGGCGTGGGCACGGTGCTGTTCCTCGTGCTCGTGTCCGCGACGTTCGTCGCGATCCTCCAGGCGCTCAACGTCTGGCTCGGCGCCGCCGGCCAGTTCCTCGGGCTCGTGCTGATGCTGGTCCAGCTCGTCACCGCGGGCGGCACGTTCCCGTGGCAGACGATCCCGCAGCCGCTCCAGGGGATGCACCGGTTCCTGCCCATGACGTACGCCGTCGAGGGTCTGCGACAGCTGCTCTACGGAGGGAACCTGGCGACCGTCGCGCGCGACGTCACGGTGCTCGCCGTCGTGCTGGCCGGGGCGCTCGCGCTGACGACCGTCGCCGCGCGCCGTCAGCGCATGTGGACCGTGACGAAGCTCCAGCCCGAGCTCGTCCTCTGACGCCGAGGTAGAACCGCAGGTCGCGACGTAGAGCTCCCGGGGTTCTACGTCGCGACCTGCTGTTCTACCTCGCGTGGTGGCGTGGCGTGCCGGTCACCGGGCGGACGGTCGGACGGCGCGCCGACGGACAGTGCGAGAATCACCGACGTGTCCGCTGAGATCGACGCCACCCCGACCCCCGCCCGGCAGCACGACGGGAACGGCTCGCGGCGGTCCGGCTCCGGCGCCGTCACCGCCGCCGAGGCCGAGCACGCCGCGGCCCTGCGCGAGGCCGAGCGCGCCGCCGACGCCGCCCGCGCGGCGCTCGCCGACGCGCTCCGCACCGTGACGCGCGGTGACGTGGACCCGTCGTCCCGTCGTCGTGCCGAGTACTCCACGGACGCCTCCAACTACCGTGTGCTGCCCGAGGTCGTGGTGCTCCCGGAGGACGTCGACGACGCGGTCGCCGCGCTCGACGTCGCGCGCGAGCTCGAGGTGCCGATCACCGCCCGTGGCGCGGGGACGTCGGTCGCGGGCAACTCGGTCGGCCCGGGCGTCGTCCTCGACTTCTCGCGGCACGTGCACCGCGTGCTCCACGTCGACCCCGAGGCCCGGACCGCGCGCGTCGAGCCGGGCGTCGTCATGTCGGCGCTCCAGCAGGCGGCGGCCCCGCACGGGCTGCGCTTCGGCCCGGACCCCTCGACGCAGAACCGCGCGACGCTCGGCGGCATGATCGGCAACAACGCGTGCGGCCCGCACGCCGTGGCCTACGGTCGCACGGCCGACAACGTGCTCGAGCTCGACGTCGTGGACGGGACCGGCCGGCGCTTCACCGCCGGGAAGGGTGACCCGACGTTCGCCGCGGTCCCCGGCCTGGCCGACCTCGTCCGCGAGAACCTGGCCCTGATCCGCACCGAGTTCGGTCGCTTCGGCCGCCAGGTGTCGGGCTACTCGCTCGAGCACCTCCTCCCGGAGAACGGCTCCGACCTCGCGAAGGCGCTCGTGGGGACCGAGGGCACGCTCGTGACGATCCTCGAGGCCACGGTCCGGCTCGTCCCGGTGCCGTCCAAGCCGACTCTCGTCGTCCTGGGGTATCCGGACATGCCGTCGGCCGCCGACGACGTCCCGACCTTCCTGGGCCTCAGCCCTCTCGCGGTCGAGGGGCTCGACGCGCGCCTCGTCGACGTCGTGCGTCGCGCCAAGGGCGACGCCTCGGTCCCGCCGCTGCCGCCGGGTGCGGGGTGGCTCATGGTCGAGGTCGGCGGCGCGACCCCGGAGGAGGCGATGGCGAGCGCGGAGGCGATCGTCGCGGCGTCGGGCAGCGAGGCGACGATGATCCTCCCGGCCGGACCGGAGGCCACCCAGATGTGGCAGATCCGGGCCGACGGCGCGGGCCTGGCCGGGCGCACGCCGTCCGGGGAGCAGGCGTGGCCGGGCTGGGAGGACTCGGCGGTCCCGCCGGAGAAGCTGGGCGCCTACCTGCGCGACCTCGACGAGCTCATGGCGCGCTACGGCGTCGACGGCCTGCCGTACGGGCACTTCGGCGACGGCTGCGTGCACCTGCGGATCGACCTGCCGCTCGAGGCGTCGGGGTCGGTGCTGCGCACGTTCATGCTCGAGGCGGCGGAGCTGGTCGCGAAGTACGGCGGCTCGCTGTCCGGCGAGCACGGCGACGGGCGCGCCCGCTCCGAGCTCCTCCCGCTGATGTACAGCCCGGAGGCGATCGCGCTCCTCGAACGCTTCAAGGCGCTGTTCGACCCGCGGGACGTGATGAACCCGGGCGTCGTCGTGCGCCCGCGCGCGATCGACGACGACCTGCGCCGCCCACAGGCCCACCCCGTGCTCTCGGCGGTCGGCGCCGCGGGCGGCCCCGGTACGACGGCTCCCGTGAAGGTCTCGAAGATCTCGCGCCGCGCGGGCTATCAGGGCTTCTCGTTCGCGCACGACCACGGTGACATGACGCAGGCCGTGCACCGCTGCGTGGGCGTCGGGAAGTGCCGCGCCGACACGAGCGCCGCGGGCGGGTTCATGTGCCCGTCGTACCTGGCGACGAAGGACGAGAAGGACGTCACACGGGGCCGCGCGCGCGTGCTCCAGGAGGCGGTCAACGGGACGCTCGTCGGCGGGCTCGCGGCACCCGAGGTGCACGAGTCGCTCGACCTGTGCCTGTCGTGCAAGGCGTGCTCGAGCGACTGCCCGGCGGGCGTCGACATGGCGCAGTACAAGTCGGAGGTGCTCTACCGTACATATCGCGGGAAGGTGCGCCCGGTCGACCACTACTCGCTCGGGTGGCTGCCGATCTGGGCGCGGCTCGCGACGGGGATGCCGCGCCTGGCCAACAAGCTCCTCGGGTTCCGGCCGATCGCGAAGACGGTCCTGTGGGCGGGCGGCATGGATACGCGCCGCAAGATGACGACGTTCGCCGAGGTCCCCTTCCGCACGTGGTGGAAGCGCGGCGGCGCGACGCAGGGCGTGCCGGGTCTGCGCGTCGGCCAGACACCGGGCCGGCCCGTGCGCGATGAGCGCCCACGGGTCGTCCTGTGGACCGACTCGTTCAGCGACAACATGTCGCCCGGCGTTCCTCAGGCGGCCGTCAAGGTCCTCACGGCCGCGGGGTACGACGTCGTGGTCCCCGAGCAGGAGGCGTGCTGCGGCCTCACGTGGATCAGCACGGGCCAGCTCGACGGCGCGCGCAAGCGCCTCGAGAACCTGCTGTCGGTCCTCGGCCCGTACGCCGTGAACGGCATCCCGATCATGGGGCTCGAGCCGTCGTGCACCGCGGTCCTGCGCTCCGACCTCGTCGACCTGTTCCCCGAGGACCCGCGCGCTCTGGCCGTCTCGCGCGCGACGCGCACGCTCGCGGAGCTGCTGACGTCGGTCGACACGGCCCCCGGCAAGGACTCCGGGTGGCGCGTGCCCGACCTCTCGGACGTGACCGCCGTCGTGCAGCCGCACTGCCACCAGCACTCGGTGATGGGCTTCGCCGCCGACGAGCGCCTGCTGCGCGACGCCGGCGCGACGGTCAAGGTCCTCGCCGGGTGCTGCGGCCTCGCGGGGAACTTCGGGATGCAGAAGGGCCACTACGAGACGTCGGTCGCGGTCGCGGAGAACGCCCTGCTGCCCGCGCTGCGCGACGCCGAGCCCGGCGACGTGTACCTCGCCGACGGGTTCTCGTGCCGCACCCAGGCCGACGACCTCGCGGGGGTGCAGGGCAAGGCGCTCGTCGAGCTCCTCGCCGAGCGCCTCTGACCTACGAGCGGTCGACGCGCACGACCATCTTGCCGACGTTGCCGCCGCGCATCATGTCGAGGAACGCGTCGACCGCGTGGTCGATGCCGTCGACGACCGTCTCGTCGTAGGCGATCTTCCCGCCGGCGAACCAGCCGGTCATGCGCTCACGGAACTCGCCGGAGAGGCCGAGGTAGCCGCCGAGCGTGAAGCCGCGCAGCGTGAGGCCGCGCGTGATGAGGTTCGACAGGTTGTCCGGGCCGGGGGCACGGTCGGTCGTGTTGTACCCGGCGATCGCCCCGCACAGGGCGACCCGTCCGCCGTCGCTCATGACGTCGAGCGCGGCCTCGAGGTGGTCGCCGCCGACGTTGTCGAAGAACACGTCCACGCCGTCCGGCACGAGCGCGGGAAGCTGCTCGCGCACGGGCGCGGCCTTGTAGTCGAGGGCGGCGTCGTAGCCGTAGCGCGACGTGAGGAGCCCGGCCTTCTGCGGGCCTCCCGCGGACCCGACGACGCGCGACGCGCCCAGCAGGCGGGCGATCTGCCCGGCCGCCGTCCCGACGGCACCCGCGGCGCCCGAGACGAGGACCGTGTCGCCGGACTTCATGCCGGCGATCGCGGTGAGGCCGACGTAGGCCGTCAGCCCGGTCATGCCCAGGATCCCCAGGTGCACCGACGACGGGTGGCCGGGGATCTCCGGCACCACGCGGAACCCGGCGGCGTCCTCCTGCGCGACGTCGCGCCAGCCGTGCTGGTGCAGGACGAGCGCCCCGACGGGCAGGTCGTCGACGGACGTCTCGACGACGCGGCCCACCGCACCGCCGGTCATGGTCTCGCCGAGCGCGAAGGGCGGGGTGTAGCTCTTCACGTCGTTCATGCGGCCGCGCATGTACGGGTCGACGGACACGAACTCGTTGACCACGCGCACCTCGCCGGGGGCGAGGTCGCCGTACTCGACGGTGACGGTGCGGAAGTCGTCGTGCGTCGGCCAGCCCTCGGGGCGGGCGGCGAGCTGGACCTGGGTGCTGCGGGCGGACGTCATGCGGAGGGCCTCCGGTGGGGTCGGGTGTGGCGGCTTCTGGTGGGTCAGGACACGAGGGCGACGACGACCGCCAGGACCGCGAGGAGCGGGAGCGTGCCCTGCTTGACGGCGGCCGCGCGGTGCGTGCGGGACGAGAGGAACAGGACGAGCGCGGCCGCGAACATCGACCCGGTGCCCGTGAGGACGAGCGTCGTGCCGACGGTCGTCTCGCCCGCGACGTGGAGGACGACGCCCAGCACGGTGACGATCGCGAGGAACAGGTTGTAGAACCCTTGGTTGAACGCGAGCGACCGTGTGGCCTCGGCTTCCTCCGCCGTGGTGGCGAAGGTCGCGCGGGCCCGGGGAGTCGTCCACGCGACGGACTCCAGGTAGAAGATCACGACGTGGAGCGCCGCCGCTGCGGTGGCGAGCACGAGTCCGACGGCGATCACGGTGGCACGTCCCTTCGACGGCCCGGCGGGCGCCGGGATTCTGTACTGAGCGTTACACAATCTATACTGGACTGCACGGTTCACAAAAATGACGAGGAGCACCGGGTGGGCAGACCGCAGTCGTTCGAGACGACCGACGTGGTGCGCGCCGCGCGCGCGGCATTCTGGGAGCACGGCTACGAGGACGCGTCGCTGCCGCTGCTCGAAGGTGCGACGGGGCTGCGCCGGTCGAGCCTCTACCACGCGTTCGGGAGCAAGCGCGGGCTGTTCGACGCCGCGGTGACGAGCTATCTCGACGAGGTCGTCCGCCCGCGGCTCGCGGCGCTCACGGCTCCCGAGGTGCCCCCGGACGCGGTGGTCGACTACTTCGTCGGGCTGCGCGCCGCCCTCGCCGCGCCGGGCACGGTCCAGGCGGACAGCGGCTGCCTGCTCATCAACGCCGCGGGAGCGCCGATCGGGAAGGACGTGGTCGTGCGCGAGACCGTGGCCGCCTACCGGGCCGAGCTGCGCGCGGCGATCCGGGCCGGCGTCGTCGCCCGCTTCCCCGACCGTGCCCCGGCCGAGCACGACCGCGTCGCCGACCTGTGCACCGCGCTGCTGGTCTCGGCCTTCCTCCTCACGCGGGTCGACCACCCGCAGGCGCTCGCGAACCTCGACGCCGCGCTCGACCTTCTCACGCTCGACGGCGCACCGGCCCCGGCGCCGAGGTAGAGCCTCTCGCCGTCGCGGCGGACGAGCCGGGTGGCCCGTCGCCTCGGCGAGAGCTGCTATGCCGCTCCGGCCGCCCGCACGGCGTCGGCGAGCCGTCGCACCGCCTCGTCGACCCGCGCGTCGGCGAGGTTCCCGTACCCGAGCACGAGCGTGGTCGAGCGCTCGCCGGGGGCGGACCGGTAGCGGCGCAGGTCCACGACCGCCACCTCGCGCGCCGCCGCCTCCCGCACGACGTGGGCCGCGTCGGGTGCGTCGTCGCCCAGGTCGAGCAGCGCGTGCATCCCGGCGGCGAGGCCGCGCACCGCGGCGTTCGGCAGGTGACGGGCCAGCGCGGCGAGCACCGCGTCACGACGGCCGCGATAGCGTCGCCGCGCCGCACGCAGGTGCCGGTCGTACGCACCGCACGCGACGAAGCGCGCGAAGGTGAGCTGCTCGACGACGGACGGCCCCGCCGTCGGGCCTGCCCCACGCGCCACGGATTCGCGCCACCGCGCCGGGACGACCATCCACCCGATCCCGAACGCGGGGGACACGGTCTTGCTGATCGAGCCCAGCAGCAGCACCCGGTCAGGGTCGAGTCCCTGGAGCGCGGCGATCGGGCGGCGGTCGTAGCGGAACTCGGCGTCGTAGTCGTCCTCGACGACGAGGCCGTCGACGTCGCGCGCCCACGCCACGACGGCCTCCCGGCGCTCGGGGGTCAGCGCCGTCCCGGTCGGGAACTGGTGCGCCGGGGTGAGCAGCGCTGCGCGTGCGCCCGTCCGTCGCGAGGCGGCGACGAGCGCGCCCGTGTCCACGCCGTCCGCGTCCACGGGGACGGGCACCGGTGTCAGCCCGGCGCGTGCCGCGACGTCGCGCAGCACGGGCCAGCTCGGGTCCTCGACGATCAGGTGCGTGTGCCCGGCCGCGGCGAGCGCGGCGGCCACGCGACCCATGCCGTCGGTCGCGCCGTGCACGAGCACCACGGCGTCGTCGGGCGCAGCGACGACGCGAGCGCGGCGCAGGTGGCCCGCGACGACCGACCGCGCCGTCGGGTGCCCGCCCGGTGCGGGGGCACCGAGGTCGTCGTTCGACGCCGCACCGGACGACGAGCCCAGCACGTCGCGCGCCGCGCGCAGCCACGCGTCGCGCGGCACGTGGCGCAGGTCGGGCACTCCCGGGGCGAGGTCGAACCGAGGGCGCCCGGGATGAGCCTGGCCGGCGGGAGAGACGGCGCGTGCGGGTCCACCGTCCGCCGCTCGTTCCCCGCGGCCCCCGCCGGGCCCGTCACGACCCGCGCGCACCGTCTCTCCCGCCAGGCTCGTGCCGTGCCGGGTCGCGGCCGCCGCGGACACCCGCGTCGCGGAGCCTGCGCGGCCCTCCAGGAACCCCTCGGCGACGAGCTGCCCGTAGGCCTCGGTGACGACCCACCGGGAGACCCCGAGCGTCTCGGCGAGCTGCCGGCTCGGCGGGAGCGCGGCGCCGACGCCGACGCGGCCCGAGCGGACGGCCTCGCGGATCGCGTGCTCGAGCCGCACGACGCGCGATCCCGACCCTGCGTCCAGGTCGAGCAGGGCCTCCCAGGCGAGGGACGCCGTCGGGCCGCCATCCGGCGAAGTGGTCTGGTCAGGAGTCATGGAATCGGACCGTACACCCGTGCCGATCTCTCCCTAGCGTGGAGCCGTCACCAGGACCACCCTCTCGACAGGAGATCACCATGCGTTACCGCACCATCGGCGACGGCCGCACCACCTTCGACGTCTCGACCCTGTGCCTCGGCACGATGAACATGGGCACCCAGGTGGACGAGGACACCTCGTTCGCGATCCTCGACCGCTACCTCGAGGCCGGCGGCACGTTCCTCGACACCGCGAACAACTACAGCTTCTGGAGGGGCGGCTACGGCCGGGACAGCGAGGACCTGCTCGGCCGCTGGCTCGCGACCCGCGGGGTCCGCGACCAGGTCCGCCTCGCGACGAAGCTCGGCGCAGCGAAGAAGGACCCGGCGCTGCCGCTGCAGAACGTGGAGCCGACGAACTTCCAGGGGCTCGCGGCGGACGTCGTCGAGCGGGAGGCGCACGAGAGCCTGCGTCACCTCGGCGTCGACCACCTCGACGTCCTCTACGGGCACGTCGACGACCTCGACACCCCGCTCGCGGAGACGGTCGGCGCGTTCGGCAAGCTGCAGGCCGAGGGGTCCGTGGGAATCACGGGCATCTCGAACGTCGCGCTGTGGCGCGTGGTCGAAGCGCGCGAGGAGGCGCTGCGGCAGGGCATCGCGCCCTATGGGCTCGTCCAGCAGAACTTCACGTACGCCTACCCGACACCCGAGCCGGGGCGGCACAACTGGGCGTCGTACGAGCTGCTCGACTACGTGGCGTCGACCGGGACGCCGGAGCGCCCGCCGCTCGCCGTCGTCGCGTACTCGCCGATCCTCCAGGGCGCGTACGTGCGCCGCGACAAGCCGCTGTGGGAGGGCTTCGACCACGCGTCGACGCGCGAGCGGATCCGCACCCTGCACGAGGTCGCGGGCCAGACCGGCGCCACGCCGAACCAGGTCGTGCTCGCGTGGCTCCTCGGCGGCGAGCACCCGGTGGTCCCGGTGATCGGGCCGAGCACGGTCCAGCAGCTCGACGAGCTCCTCGGCGCGGCCGACCTCGACCTCGACCCCGAGGTCCGGGCCCGCCTCGACGCCGTGTGAGTCACGTCGCCATGCCGAGCCCTGTGTCGGGTCGAGAGATCACCTGAGCGACCTCTCGACCTGGCACCATCGGGGCATGGAGTTCCAGGACGTCGTGCGCCGCCGCCGCATGGTCCGGCGGTTCACGCCCGACCCCGTCGATCCCTCGTCGGTCGACCGCGTGCTGCGCAACGCCGTCCGCGCACCGAGCGCGGGCTTCGCGCAGGGCTGGGCGTTCGTGGTCCTCACCGAGCCCGACGACGTCGCGCGCTTCTGGGCCGCGTCGTCGCCCCAGGACCCGGAGCGGGACATGAGCGCGTGGCTCGACGGCATGCGCACGGCGCCCGTCATCGTGCTCGTCCTCACGTCGAAGGACGCCTACCTGCGGCGGTACGCCGAGGACGACAAGGGCTGGGCCGACCGCGACGAGAACCGGTGGGCTGTGCCCTACTGGCACGTCGACGCGGGCATGGCGTCGCTGCTCATGCTCCAGACCGCGGTCGACGAAGGGCTCGGCGCCTGCTTCTTCGGCGTGCAGCCGGGCGAGGTGCCGCGGCTGCGCGCGGCGTTCGACATCCCCGACGAGTACGCACCGACGGGCGTCGTCGCGCTCGGCCACCCGGGTGACGCCGGCCCGAGCGGGTCGCCGCGCCGTCGGGCCCGCAAGCCGCTCGACGACGTCGTGCACCGCGGCCGCTGGGGCAGCTAGGCCCGGAAGCCGAGGACCAGTTCCGCGACCGTGAGGTCGTAGGGCACCGCGCACCCCTCGATCGGGCGCGTACCGCGGTGTATGTGTGGCAGCGCGCGAAGAGCTCGCAGGTCGGCACCCGGACCGACGCCTGCGGTGCGGCCACGTGGACCACGCCGCCTCCGCGGCGTTCCGAGGGAGCCCACAGGCTGGTCGCGCAGCGGGCAGGGGCGTGCGCGAGGTTTGCACCTGATGATGCCGAAACCTCCAGCGTGAAGGGGTGGACTTGCCTGGCTCCCGCCCGGACCGGCGCATGTCCGGCACCAAGCGAGTGTGGCCCGCACGACCTTGTGCCCGACGTCGAGCAAGTCTGCCTCCAGTCCGCGGGTCACGTGGCGGCAGTCCTCCACCGCGACTCATCCGTCGTCGACCGCGACGAGCGTGTGCCAGTTTTGTGGGCGTCGATGCCGACGACTGTCATGCCGTGCCGTGCCTACGACCGCGCAGACTGACCAGACGGGATACCCGCCGTGTATCTTTGCGATGACTAGTTTCCTTGACCCCCAGGGCAGTTGGCCCGGAGAGAGGCGTCCCTTGACGAAGGCTGGATACCATCATGGCGACCTGCGCCGAACCATTCTCACCGCCGCCGTCGAAGCCATCAGGCAGTCGGGCGTGGACGGCTGGAGCATGCGAGAGCTGGCGCGCCTCGCCGGTGTGTCGCACGCTGCGCCCGCCCATCATTTCGGCGACAGGACGGGCCTGTTCACAGCGCTGGCGGCGGAGGCATTCGAGCTTTTTGCCGACGAGCTGGAGGGCGGCGACGGAGACTTCCTCGAAACCGGGCTGGCGTACGTGCGGTTCGCCGTCGCGCACCCGGTCCATTTCGAGCTGATGTACCAACGGACGCTCTACCGGGCCGACGACCCGGAAGTCCAAGCGGCAGAACAACGTGCGGCTGTCGTGCTGACGCGCGCAGCGCACGAAGTCGCAGCGGACGATCCTGACCAACGAAGCGTCGCCCTCGCCGGATGGTCGATCGCCCACGGCTTCGCGAGCCTGTGGCTGGGCGGTGCGCTCGAGTTCCCTGTCGGTGCCGACCCGGTGACCGTGGCCCGGCCCGTGCTCGGCCGACTGCTCCCCGAACGGCACGCGAAGGACGCGTAGAAACCCCGACCACGAAGGTTCCGCGCCGGGTCATCTTCAGGACTGGACCGGTTCACGCGGCCGAAGTCGCGGCCGAGCGCTCCTGCGCGCGAGCACCGGGCCTGCGGCCGATCGTTGCCCATAAGGCCACAGCAATGTAGAGGAGCTGCTCGGGAACTCGCTGCCACAGTGGCGTGGCCGGCTCGCCCGCGAGCTCGATCCCCTCGACCGCCGCATACACGTTTCCAGGGAGCAGCACGACGAGCAGCAGCGCCACGCACGCGCCCGCCCACCGCCTCGTCGGGGCGATGACCAGGCCAGCGGCCCCGAGCAGTTCGAGCACCCCGGTGAGGTAGATGATTGCCGAAGGGAACGGAAGCGAGGGCGGGACCATCGCGACCAGGTCGTCATGGTTGGGCATGACAGTCACGTCGCCGGGTGCGAAATGAGCGCTGGCAGTCATGACCAGCATCACGGCCAGCCCGTGGACGGCGGCGGCGCGCCACGACGCGAGACGGCTCACCCCGAGGGCACCGACGCCGCGAAACGCGAGCGTCGAGATGAGAAGGGTGAGGACGGTCATGAGGACTCCCGCGAACGTGACACTGGCTAGATTGACGGTGCGACGCTACGCGGTGGCTACAATCTTGTCAATGTCTACTTAAGCTCGATCTGAGCTTCACTCCAGTTCTGCGGAGCGCGCCTAGCCGGCGCTGCCGGTGGCCAGGCCGGGCACGTGCTGCCCGACGGCGGCCCGTACCTGCGCGGGCAGCTCGCCCCAGTCGTCGATCGTGTCGAGGTCGGTCGCCGTCCCGGGTCGCTGCACGACGGCGACCCCCAGCCCGCGCGCGGCGGCCTCCGCGAGGTGCGCGGCGAGGCTGTCGACGCCGAACCGGAACCGGAACTCGTGCTGAACACGACCGTGAGGTCGTTCTGCGGCGGAACACGACCCCGAGGTCGTGCTCGGCGGTGCGGACGCGTCCGCGGAGAGGACGAGCAGGTTCGTGCCCGAGCGGTGCCGGTCCGTCGCGATCACGACCGGGGCCTCCTCGGCGAGCAGCGCGGCGATGTCGTCGGTCGTGAGCGCCGGGAGGTCCGCGTGCGCGACGAGCAGCCGCACGGCGCCGTCCTGCGTCGCGATCTCGCGGCCCACCTCGACCGCCTCGTTCAGCCCCGGTCGGTCCGCGGGCTGCAGCACGATGCGGAGCCGGTCGGCGTCGTCGGTGAGCAGGGGCGGTCCGTCGTGCGCGCCGGCCTCGTCGTCCCGGCCACTCGCGGCCTCCACCACGAGGTCCCGCAGCGCCCGCCACGTGAACCGCGGGTCCGACGTCACGACGACCACCCGCTCCACCGCCTCGGACGCGAGCAGCGTCGACACCACGTGCCGCGCCAGGACGGTGACCAGCCGGCTCCGCGCCGCCGGGTCGAGGACGTGCGCGAGGCGCGACTTCCCGGACGTCCCGTCGCGCAGCGGCACGACGGCGACCACGCGCCCCGGGCGCGTCACCTCACCGAGGTGCGCCACGCCGTCGGGCACGGAGAGCGGGCCCGGAGCGAGACCCTCAACCTCTCCCGCCTCGCCAGACACCGACGAGCGCTCAGCCACGCGCCGCCGCCAGGATCTCCCGCGCGAGGCGCTCGCGGCCGTCGGCGCCGCCCATGACGGTGTCGGTGACGAGGACGCGCAGGCCGAGCGCCGCGACGTCCTCCGCGAGGTGCGCGTCGCGCTCGTCGATCACCATGTGGTCGACGAGGCCCGTGTAGAGGCGCGCGACGCCGAGCGCGGACACCTCGTGGCCGAGCGTCGCGAGCATCTGCGCTGCGGGCCCCTTGATCGCCCGCCCGCCGACGATCGGGCTCACCGCGACGCGGTGCGCGCGCGACCCGACGAGCGCCTCGCGCACCCCGGGCACGCCCAGCACGGGCGCGACGGACAGGAACGGGTTCGACGGCGCGACCACCACCACCGCGGCGTCGCGCACCGCCTCGACGACACCGGGCGCCGGGCGCGCGGCCTCGATGCCGTCGTAGACGAGTCCGAGGACGTCGTCGGCGTGGTGCCGACCGACGAAGTACTCCTGGAAGCCGAGCCGCCCGCCGGGAGTGTCGACGAGCGTCGCCACGCGGTCGTCGGTGACGGGCAGGACGCGCGCCCGGACGCCGAGCGCGCGGGTGAGATCAGCGGTCACCGCGGACAGCGGTGCCCCCGCGCGCAGCCGGGCGGTGCGCACGACGTGCGTCGCGAGGTCCTTGTCGCCGAGCGTGAACCACGTGTCCTCGCCGAGCCGGCCCATCGCCTCGAGCGTCGCGTAGGTCTCGCCGACCACGCCCCAGCCGCGCTCCTCGTCGGCCAGACCGGCGAGCGTGTACGTCACGGTGTCGAGGTCGGGCGAGATCGCGAGGCCGTGCAGCTCGACGTCGTCGGCGACGTTGACGACGACCGTGAGGTCCGTCCCCGCGAGGTCCATGCCGTGGGCGAGCCGGGCGCCCCCGACACCTCCGGCCAGCACGGTCACCGCGTCGGTCGTCACGCCCTCAGTCACGGACCGAGCCTACGTCGCGGGCGAGCGCGGTCAGCGCCGTGCCACCATGGGCCCCATGGCCGTCTTCGCCTTCTCCGTCGCCCCGCTCGGTGCCGGCGAGTCCGTCGCGGACTCCGTCGCCGAGGCCGTCCGCATCGTCCGCGAGTCGGGCCTGCCGAACCGCACGACGTCGATGTTCACCGAGATCGAAGGGGACTGGGACGAGGTCATGCCCGTCATCCAGCGGGCCACGGAGGCGGTCGGGGCCGGCGGGCACCGCGTGTCGCTGGTCATCAAGGCCGACATCCGGCCGGGTCGGACGGGCGAGCTCACGGGCAAGGTCGAGCGCGTCGAGGAACGTCTGGCGGCCGACGAGGGGCAGCCCGGGCCTGCCTGACCTGCGCACTTCCCGGCGCCCGAACCGTACGGGTTCGGGCTGTTCGCGGGACTTGACCGGCGACGTAGGCTAAGCGGCAAACGACCCCGCCCCGGTCGCGTTCCGCAATGCAGCAGGAGACCCCCC
This sequence comes from Cellulosimicrobium sp. BMG9.23, assembly GCF_059159985.1. Taxonomy (NCBI): domain Bacteria; kingdom Bacillati; phylum Actinomycetota; class Actinomycetes; order Micrococcales; family Promicromonosporaceae; genus Cellulosimicrobium; species Cellulosimicrobium sp. BMG9.23. Next base: position 4,914 of record NZ_JBZGBZ010000005.1, on the reverse strand, counting down.
GATGCCCCTCTTCGAGGTGGACGCCGAGCGTCCGTTGCTCGTCCAGCCGCCCCAGCCGGCCGGCGCCTTCGGGACCGACGCGCAGCGCGTGGTCGACGGCAACCTCGACAGCCTGCTCGGCGAGCAGATCTTCCCCGTCAAGCAAGGGACGTCCGACGACGAGCCGCACCTCCTCGCGCTCGACGCGGCCGGGCTGCCGGTGGTCATCGAGGTGACGGCCGAGCTCACGGAGAGCGCGCTGACGGCTGCTCTGAACCACGCGGGCCGGGCCGGACGGCTCACGCGTGCCGAGCTCGCCGCCCGGTACACGGGCGGGGCGTCGCGCTTCCAGCAGGACGTCGCCGCGTTCTACGACAACGTGCCGCTCACGCGGTCGCAGGCCACGGCGCGCACCACGGGCGCCCGGCTCATCGTCATCTGCTCGAGCGCCGCGCCGGGCATCGAGGACGCGCTCGACTTCCTGCGCCAGCCCGGCTCGCCCGTCGCGGTGCTACGGCTCGGCGTCGTGCACGGCGCCGACGGACGCCGCTATGTGGACGTGTCGCCGCTCGCGGTCGGCCGTCCCGAGACGCCCCCGGCTCCGGAGCGCACGCCCGTGCGCGCCCGGGAGACGGCGCCCCCCTCCGACTTCGCGGACGGCGTCGCCGTGGGCCGAGCGCTGACCGGCAAGTTTCCCGTGGTGACGCAGCACGCGCGGTCGCGCGCGGAGCGACGTCGCGAGCTCGAGTCGAGCACGACCTACGGGTCGACGTCGTCGTCCGCCGACGTCACGGGGCAGCTCGCGCCCGTGCCGCTCGAGATCCCCCTCGGCGGCCCCGCCGCGGAGGACGGCCTGCCGATCCTGGACTTCGTCCCCGTCGAGGACCCGTCGACGGCGCGTCCCACGCCCGAGCAGCGCACGTGGTCCGACGAACCGAGCACGTGGGCCGACCGCCGGCCCGCGGGCAGCGGCGACGACACCCGCGTGCCGCGGACGTCGATCCTCACGCGCGAGTCGGTGCGCACGCGGGAGTCGGTCCGGACACGCGAGTCGATCCTCACGCACGAGTACGGCCAGCAGCACCCCCCGGCGGCCGAGCGCTCGTACGACCCGCTGTCCTACCAGCCCCCGGCCGGTCTCGAGCCCGATCCCCTCGTCGGTCGCGAGGTCGCCCCGGTTCCCGCGCCCGGCGTCGTCGACGTGCCGCTCGGTCCCGACGACGACCCGGACCTCGTGGCGCTCGCGCGCAGCCTGGGCAGCCCGCGCCACCTCGTGTGGTCGCGCCCGCGCCGGGGTCAGCGGTTCGAGGCCGTCCTGCAGCCCGACGGCTTCATCGAGCTGGCCGACGGCGCCCGCTACCGGCACCCCGACCTCGCCGCCGTCGCGGTCTCGGGGACCGCGACGGCGGACGGCTGGAGCGTGTGGCGCCTCGGCGACGACGGCCCCTCGCTCACCGACGCGTTCCGCACCCACCACGCCTGACGGCGACCCGGGGTCCGGCACGTTCCTCGCCGACCCGTGGTGTCAGTCGGTCGACGTGACCATCGCGCGGATCCCGACGGCGAGGCCGAAGACGGCCGTCACGACCGCGGCGACCCAGCCCCAGGCGACCGCGGTGGCGCCGAGGTCGCCCGCGAACAGCGCCCGCTCCGCGTCGACCACGTACTTCAGCGGGTTCACCGCCGCGGCGACCTGCATCCAGCGCGGCCCGGACTCGAGCGGCAGCAGCATCCCGGACAGGAGCATGAGCGGGAACAGCACGGTCTGCTGGACCATCCAGAACATCCAGTCCTGCTTGCGCACCGCGAGGGCCAGCGCGTAGGACAGCGCGCCGATCCCGACGCCGAGCACCGCGAGGAGCACGAGGCCCAGGACCGCGCCGGCGAGGTGCAGCTCGAACCCGAACGGCAGCATGACGAGCACGACGATCACCGACTGCGCGACGATCGGCACCATCTCCTTGAGCGCCCGCCCGACGAGCAGCGACGAGCGGGACAGCGGCGCGACGAGCATGCGCTCGTGCGCTCCCGTCTGGAGCTCGAACAGCAGGTTCGAGCCCGTCGCGGACGTGCCGAACAGCGTGGTCATGACGAGGATCGACGGCACGAACCACTGCCAGACGCTGCCGCCCAGCACCTCGGTGCCCCCGAGGGAGCCCACGAGCAGCGGGCCGAACAGCCCGAGGAAGACGAGCGGCTGCACCAGGCCGAACACGACGGAGAACGGGTCGCGCACCACGGGCCGCAGCTCGCGCGCGAGGACGATGCCGGTGTCGCGGACGACGTGGCGTCGCGACGACGCGCGGGCGGGAGCGGGCGGCGTCGCGGGGACGGCGGTGCGGGTGTCGACGGCGCTCATGCTGCGGTCCTCTCGGTGGGCCGGGTCGTGGACCCGGCGGGGTCGATGGTCGGCGCGTCGGACGGCGCGCCGCCGGTGGCGGGGTCGGTGGCGCCGGCCTCGCGGAGGCTGCGGCCGGTGAGGGCGAGGAAGACGTCGTCGAGCGTCGGGCGGTGCACGTGCGCCGTCGCGACCGCGATCCCCGTGGCGTCCGCCGCGCGCAGGAGGCGGGGGAGGTACGCGTCGCCACGCTCCGCTCGGACCGTCACCTGCGAGCCTTCCCGCGCGAGCACCTCCCGGAACCCCTCGACCCGGGCGGCGACCTCGGCGAGGCGAGCGGCGTCGTCGTCCCGGGCGGCGTCGGGCGCGGACCCGTCGGACGCGGATCCGTCCACCGCGACGACGACGCGGTCGCCCGCGAGGTCGGCCTTGAGCTTCGCGGCGGTGTCGTCCGCGATGACCTCGCCGTGGTCGACGACGACGACGCGCTCGGCCATCGTGTCCGCCTCGTCGAGGTAGTGGGTCGTGAGGACGACGGTCATGGGCGCGCCCGTCGTCGCGACGGCGTCGGCGCGCATCCGGCCGACGTGCTCCCACAGGTTCGCGCGGTTGTGGGGGTCGAGCCCGGTCGTCGGCTCGTCGAGGAAGAGCAGCGCGGGGGAGTGCACGAGGCCCATCGCGACGTCGAGGCGGCGTCGCTGACCGCCCGACAGGTCGGAGACCTTGCGCGTGCGCTGGGCGGTGAGCTCGAGCACGTCGAGCAGCTCGTCGGCGCGACGCCGGGCGGCACGCCGGTCGAGGCCGTGGATGCGCGCCTGGCTCACGAGCTCGTCGACGGCGCGCTGGCCGTGACCGGCCGCGTTTCCCTGCCCGACGTAGCCGATGCTGCGGCGGACGGCGTCGGGCTGCGTGACCACGTCGAGACCGGCGACCGTCGCCGTGCCCGACGTCGGGCGGATGAGCGTCGTGAGCATGCGCAGCGTGGTCGTCTTGCCGGCGCCGTTGGGGCCGAGGACGGCGACGAGCTCGCCGGGCGCGACGTCGAGGTCGATGCCGCGCACGGCGTGCACGGTCCTGCTCGCGTCGCGCCCGACGGGGAAGTCCTTCGTCAGGGCTCGGGTACGGATCACGGTGTCCTCCGGGGCGTGGTGGTGGTCTTCTGCGGATCGGTGAACCTGCCGGCTCCGCACCGGCTGAAGACCACTCTTCCCGGTATAGCGGTCAGGTCCTGGCCTCTACTGCGTGCGACTCTGGAGACATGCTCGAGACCTCCGGCCGACTTCTCACGCTGCTGTCCCTCCTGCAGGCACGGCGGGACTGGCCGGGACCCGCGCTGGCGGAGCGCCTCGCGGTCAGCCCGCGCACGGTCCGACGCGACGTCGACCGGCTGCGCGAGCTCGGCTACCCGGTGCAGGCCACGAAGGGACCGGACGGCGGGTACCGCCTCGACGCGGGCGTCGACCTGCCGCCGCTGCTGTTCGACGACGAGCAGGCCGTCGCCGTGGCGCTCGCCCTGCGGACCGCGAACCTCCCGGGCGTCGAGGACGCGGCGGCCCGCGCGCTCGCCACCATCCGCCAGGTCATGCCCGCACGGCTGCGCGGCCGGATCGACGCGCTCGAGGTGACGGCGGTCCCGCGCGGCCGGGAGTCCGAGCGTCCGGCGGTGCGCCCGGACGTCCTCGTGGCGATCGGCACCGCGGCGCGCGAGCGGCGCGTGGTGCGCTTCGACTACGACGGCGGGTCGGGAGAAGTGCTGCGCCCGGCGAACGCCGCGGACTCTGCCGGCTTCCGACCGCCGCGCCGGGTCGAGCCGCACCACCTCGTCACGTGGGGTGGCCGGTGGTACCTCGTGGCCTGGGACCTCGATCGCGACGACTGGCGCACGTTCCGCGTGGACCGGATGACGCCGCGCTCGGGCGACGGCCCGCGGTTCCGGCCCCGCGACCTCCCCGCGCCCGACGTCGCGACCTACGTCTCGCAGGCGTTCTCTCGTCCTGCATGGCCCGTCCGCGGCACGGCCGAGCTGGGCGCGAGCGCGGACCACGTCGCACCGTGGGTCGGGGACGCCGCGGTCGTCGAGGCGCTCGGCGAGAACCGTTGCCGGGTGACCGCGGGCTCGTGGTCCTGGGGTGGGCTCGCGGCCTGGTTCGGCATGTTCGACGTCCCCGTGACGGTCGTGGGGCCGCACGAGCTGCACGACGCCGCGCGGCAGGTCGCGGAGCGCCTCGCCGGTGGCTCGGGCAGGCCCAGGCGGGCCCCGGCAGGAGCGGGATGAGCTCCCTGAGCGGGGTGAGCGGGGTCACCCGGAGCGCGTTTGACCGCGCGCCGCGATCCCCGTAATGTTCTCGAGGTCGCCCGGCAGGGAGGAACAGACACCACGGCGTAGCTCTTCGGAGCAGACGCGAAGTGGCTGGTCCCGCAGGCGAATCCCCTTCTTCTGGACGTGAGTGCAGCATGCTGCGCCTGCGGTACAGTTCGGGGGCCAGACAAGAGGTCATTCTGAACGAATTTCCGGTTCGACCGGGTTCGGGACGAAGATCCGGGTCTGGTAGGCTGAGAAACGAAGCCCCGCGCAAGAGTCGGAAACGACTGGAGGC